>NZ_JBWKYI010000013.1:0-160943 GCF_059423705.1 Pedobacter sp. GW460-11-11-14-TSB4 | reverse complement strand
AGCCGATGGTACTGCGGTAACACGTGGGAGAGTAGGTCGGTGCCAAATCTTAAAAGAAACCCTTTAACAGCAATGTTGAAGGGTTTTCTTGGTTTATAAGCTTTTGTAAACCTTTTACTCTCAATTACCATTAAGCAGTTAAGAAAGTTAAGGTCCTGAACGTGCTATTTCTTAATGTCCTAAATGCCTTAATGGTAAAAGAAATTATTACAGGGTTTATTCCACCATTAAGGAGTTAAGGTAGTTTAAGTTTGTTCCCGCAGATTACGCTGATCTCCGCTGAATGTATGCCATCTTCTTTGTTATAGCTCCATCCCAGGTTGAATAGCCCTGATGGCAGCGAAAATCCCTTTTGGGCAGCGGTAGATTGTTTATCATAAGGGATTTCCAAAAGGATTGCAGCGCACAGCAGGACAGGACCCGGCCTACATGGTGCAGGAATTGCGCTCCAGATCATCAGAAAATTAATGATCTGATTATGCTGAACGATAGCTATTCAAAAATGATTATTCTACGCATGTTAAAAAATGTAAAATCTTTCAGCCTCAAGGTAATAAAACCGTATTATTGTAGTATTACGTACATATTATGATGATGAATGTGAACCTGAAGAAATTAACCTTTCTTGCTTTTATTTTATGTATAAACTTTGGCGTTTTTGCTCAAAGTAAAAATGTACAACTCCCTGCCAATTGGTTTAATTTAGATTTATTAGAAAACGGATATTTTGGTATCAGTACGGAGAAAGCTTATCGCGAGCTTTTAAAAGATAAAAAACCTAAGCAAAATATTATTGTAGCAGTAATTGATGGTGGGGTAGATACCAATCACCCTGACTTACAATCTGTTTTATGGACGAATAAAAAAGAAATCCCGGGAAATGGAATAGACGATGATGGTAATGGCTATATCGATGATATCCATGGCTGGAATTTTATTGGTTCTAAGAAAGGCAATCTAGAGTTTGACAATTTAGAATTGGTGCGCCTGTTAAGGATTTATACTCCAAAATATCAATCAACAACCAATTTAACTCCTTTAGACAGTGCCCAAAAAGAAGAATTTAAACTGTATAAGAAAATGGTTGGCGATTTCGGTAAGAAATACGAAGATGCCAGCAATACTTTTTCTGTTCTGATTGCCATCAACAAGGTTTTAGATTCTGTGGCGAAAATCAATAAAAAAGAAATCCCGACCATGGAGGATATTGATCAATATAAACCTGATGATGAAACGGAAGAGCAGGTAAAAACAATCATCAGAAAGGGTGCTAAGGAAGATGGTAGTTTTGAGAAATTTTATAAGAGCATAAAGGAAGGTTACAAGCAATACGATGCAATGCTGAAGTATAACTTAAACCCCAAATATGATAGGCGTGCAGAACTGGTGGGCGATGATTACAGTAATTCTTACCAAAAAGATTATGGAAACAATGATGTAAAAGGCCCTGATCCTTTTCACGGTACACACGTATCCGGAATTATTGGAGCAGATCGTACAAATTCCACAGGTATTTTGGGCGTAGCCAATCATGTAAGTATCATGGCCATCAGGGTGGTACCCACAGGAGATGAACGTGATAAGGATGTGGCCAACGGCATCAGGTACGCGGTTGATAATGGTGCTAAAGTAATCAACATGAGTTTTGGTAAAAGCTACAAGTGGGATAAAAAAGCAGTAGACTCGGCAGTAAAATACGCGGAACTAAAAGGGGTATTACTGGTACACGCAGCCGGAAACGATAACCAAAATAACGATCTGGAAGAGAATTACCCTAATAAGTTTTTTGACAGTAAAGAGGCTGAAGCTTATAAAGAAGCGAATAAAAAACCCAGCAAACCAGACTTTACTCCACCCAGACCCATGACACAAAATAATGGCATGGGTATGAGGCCATCTTATGACCGATCTGCATTAGTAAAACCTGTACCCATCGACTCCGCAAAATTTAAGCTGCCTCATGCCAGTAACTGGATCGAAGTAGGTGCAAGTGCCTATAAAGATGATGACAATCTGAAAGCCGATTTTTCTAATTATGGCAAATATAATGTAGATGTTTTTGCCCCTGGATTTTTAATTAACTCAACCATTCCTGATAACAAATATGAGGAGGCTGATGGAACGAGTATGGCCTCGCCTGTTGTGGCTGGCTTAGCAGCACTAATTTTAAGCTACTACCCGGAATTAAAACCAGCACAGGTAAGAGCAATAATCATGAAATCTGTTTCGAAGGTAGCGCACAAAGTAAAATACAAAAATGAAAGGGGGGAGAATGTTAGAACGCTTTTCAGCGAAATATGTGTAAGCGGAGGTATTGTTAATGCCTATAATGCCCTAAAATTAGCTGAAACGTATAAATAGTTATCAGTTTACAGTTTACAGTTTTCAGTTTGCAGAAATTGTACGGATAAACTCCTGAAAAGTGCCAAAGGGATATTTTTTAGCCTTCATCCACGAAATAAGATCTTCCATGCGTTTTACCATTTTTGTACCTGTATTTTTTCTGACGTAACCTGGAAAACCAAAGCGATCAAAATCTTCTAAATCGGTAAATTCCCAGGGGTGAAAATAAATATTAAGGTATTTATCTTTTTTATAAGTCCAGCTGGCTAGTGTTTTATAAAGAGTTAAAGGCAGATTGTGAAACGACAACCAAAACAGCGGGAACCTAATTAATGGGCTTACCGACGCCGGAATTTGTAACACATTGTTTTTAATGAAGTGTGTTCTGGAAATGTTCAAATTGTTGTACCGCCCAGGCAAATAGGTTGGATTAATGGACGTGTTATAAGCATACCCGGCTTTTTCAATTTCCCTTTCGTCAACTGGCATCATCCTGGCCATGCGGTAACCGGTAATTTCTCTGCCCGAAAGTTCTTCGAGCTTTAATTTGGATTGCAGTAAATGTTCGGGTTTAAAATCTGAATGATAATAACCGTGTGAGGCAAGTTCGTGTCCTGTTTCGGTAATCCGTTTAATCAGATCGGGAATATTTTCGGCAAAGGTAACGGTACAGAAAAAAGTGGCTTTAACTTCGTATTTTTCCAAAATATCTAAAATGGCGATTGTACCCGCTCTCGAAATGGCAATCTGATCTTCAAAAGAAATTTCTTTTCCATATTCAAAAGGCATATCAAACTCTTCGATATCAAAACTTAACAATACCATTTATTTTTGCTGAATATTGGTTGAACGGATAATATAATTAGGGCGGTTTTTTGATTGCATAAACATTTTACCTACATAAATACCTATAATGCCCAGGATAATGAGCTGGAGCCCTCCAAAAAAGACAATGGTCATAATTACTGATGCCCAGCCTGAAACCTCTACGTGATTGACAAAAGCGTAAATAATGTAGGGAATATACAGTACAGAGGCAAACGACAGAATGAAACCCAGATAAACGGCCGAATACAATGGTTTTATGCTGAAAGAGGTAACACCATGCAGTGCCAGCCTCAACATCTTTTTGAAGGTATATTTACTATTTCCCGAAAAACGTGCGGCCGGATTATACCGAATAGCAAACTGCTTAAAACCAAGCCATTTGACCAAACCACGTAAAAATGGCTCGTTTTCATGAAAATTTCTAAAAACACTCACCACTTTTTGATCAAGTAAGCGGAAATCGGCTGCGCCTGGTTCCAGGTCAATATCCGATAACCAGTTTAAGGTTTTATAGAATAAGTTTGAGGAGCTTCTTTTTCCTTTAGATAGATTTTTATCTTCTTCTCTGATGGTGTATACCACTTCGAAACCTTCCTGCCATTTCTGTAACATTTCCGGAATCAACTCGGGAGGATGCTGCATATCGCAGTCCATAGAAATTACACAATCGCCAAAAGCATGGTCCATGCCCGCTTTAACCGCCAACTGGTGACCAAAGTTTTTCGAAAACTCGAGGAAAAATATATTATTTGCTGTTGAGGCATAATCCTTTATTTTTTCGAGGGTATGATCGGCACTTCCATCATCCACCAGGATAATTTCATAATCATAATTGATGGTCGAAAAAACTTTTTTAATACTTTCGGCTATTACAAAAATATTATCGGCTTCGTTGTAAGCAGGGATTACTATAGAAACTAGTTTATTCATTTATCGGCAATCAGATAAGACTCAAAATCTTCTTTCATCATTTGATAAATTATGGTTAACCAAATGATCACGCAAGGTAGGGCTTTAAGCGAATATAGACGAATAAATTCTTTAACCGGCCTTGGAAAAATATCGGTTGGCGAGAGGCTGGTTAAGATAAAAGCAAAAATAAATAAGGCTATTATCCATCCTTTTTTAGGATTTTGCTGCACCATAAACCAAACGGCAACACCTGCAAAAGCAATAATATAGGTTGGCGATTCAGAACCACTGCTAAATATAACCGTAAAAATAAGTGTAGAGGCCAGTAACATTAACCTAAAGCCAATATGTTTATATTGTTTAATCCGTAAATAAGGTAAACCAAACAGGATGAGGCCAACCAGTAAAAACGGCGCGTTCGGAATGCTGATATCTCCTGTTGCCCTTCTTACAATTCCCATCAGAGAAATATCCTGAAAAGAAGTTAATGATGCATTTAGGTCGTTTTTATGAGCAAGGGAATGATACCAGTCTCGATAGGATTGAATTACAAATGCGGGAGACGAAATCACCATGGGCAAAGCGAACAATACCGTAAAAGCAATGAGGCAGCCTATGATAAATTTTAACTTATTTTTAGTGAAGAAGAAAAATGCCAGTCCAACAATCCCGTAAAGTTTTACCAATGTGCCGATGGCAATAAAAAAAGCCGATTGTACTTCTTTCTTTTTAATCAGGTAAGAGAAACTGAGCAATATTAATCCCGTCAGTGCAATGTTAAACTGAAAACTGAAGAGTGCAGTTAAGGCCTCATGTGCACATATCCAGGCAATAATAGTCCTTTTGTTTAACGAAATTGGAAGACTGTAAATTCCCCAGAGCAATATTGATACATTGGCCATATTCCAAAGGATACAGCCAAAACCATCAGGTAATAGGGCAAATGGAGCAATAAAAATCGAAAATACAGGGCCGTAATGGTTGCTATCTAGGTATTCGGGATAATTATGATATAAATTTTGAAGATCTGTGGTATGCCAGTAAACATACTTGAATATCAGGTAATTGTTATAAGCGTGGTGATGATACTGCTTAAATCCAGCAACTATTGCTAACAGCAGATAGATGACAATAACACATTCCTTTTTTAAGAGAAATGACCAAAGTTTAGTAAGATTAGCGTTTTTTAAACTGTTCATTTTGCCGCAATATAACCATTTTATGAGTTTGCAGAATCATCTATTCTTTTAAAAGCTTTGGTTTAGCGATTGAATTACGACCGGGGACAATACAATTATACCTGTACTTGTGAATTGATTAAAACCTTTCATTGGTTTTCAGGTCGTAAAGACTTAAGTTTTTAAAAGAACCAATGCCTGCAAACATGATTTTAAAACCCATTAATTTTCCAACAGCATGGTTATATTGAGTTTTAAAGATCTCTTTATTATTGATAATAAGTGACACATGTTGATTCCTGATGCGGAGTTTAACCTTGCCACCTCCGGTAAGATCATATCCAAGCTGTCTTAAATCATCCTTTTCTCCCCTTCTCGCCATTTCCGAAAATTTATATGAGCTCCAAGCCGTACATTCGGGTTTCATTATACTCAGGTTATGACTGTCTCTATCACCAAAAACTGCAATATCAACTTGCGAGCAGCGTACTCCGGCCCGTTCTGCTGAAGTGATAATATCTGCATTGAATTCGAAATTATCAGCACTGATATTTGTGGGTCTCACATTACTATATGATACAAAAAAGGTTTTGTTAGTATCAACACCTGCCGTTGATAGTTCTTTAGCGGTTATCTGATAGTCACTTTCATGAGCAATTTTCTTTAAAATCGGGTATACCCTTGTCGTATCGTACAACATGGTGGCAATAACATCCCATCCTTTGCTTTGAAGATATACATAGGCCGTATCTATCGGTGTATTTTTGTGGTATAGTACCGGGAAATATCTTCCGGGTGTTTCATAATAATGGTTTACTGCTGCATTTGTAGTTGCTGATCTTTTGGTTTTGCCATCTCCAAAGTCGATGAAAAAAGTAGATGAATCGTCAGGCAGATTACCTTTAACAGCCAACTTAAAGATTGCAGAATGCGGACTTTTTCCTTCAGGATTTAAACAGTTCAGCTTTACATTAGTTAGCTCATCATTGTTATGAATAAAGTAGAAAAAGCCGATAGTGGATATGGTAATAATCAGTAACAACACCAGGTATATGTGGTTTTTCTTTTTACCAGGTACTTCTTTTGGTTGAGCATCAGGAGTTGTAGAATTAAGGGTCGATACATCCTTTTCACTTACAGGATGCAACAGTTCAAATTCGTACCAATCCCGGTAACCAATAAATTGAGCCAAAGCATCCCTTGTGGCTTTTTGTGGATAATAGCGCACAGGCGTTTTAAGTTTTCCAAATATGCGTTTAAGGGTGTTTTCACTTAAATGAACCTTTGTTTTCCGGTGAAGCAGGCTACTCAATCTGATGTAATCACTGTTCTTCCAGTCCGAAATGTTTTTTTCGCCAACTTCTTGCGCTACTTTTTTACAGCAAATATCCAGCTGCTTAAAAAAAACAGAATTTTCGGCTTGTACAAACTCATTGTTCATTTGGGGTAATTGTCTGGTTTTTAGCTTGTTGTGCTGTCAATAATATTGGTAAACATTTGTATAGACGGTTAATGTTTTGTGATATAAATCATTGCCTAAGTTTATAAAAGCAAATCACAGGTTCAGAACCATTTGCTGCAAAACAAACTATTTTTTTATAAAACTAACCAAATTTAATGAAAAAAAAACTACTCTTATTTGTGTTGTTTTTGTGTACCTGTTATGCATTAAAAGCACAAACCAGGTCGGTTACCGGGAAGGTGATTGATGCAGGTACCAAAGAAAGCCTTACAGGTGTAACTGTAAGTATACCGGGTACAAAAACAGGTACAACCACTGATGCAAACGGGCAATTTAGCTTAAACGTTCCGACTGGTACCAATAAACTGTTGGTTAGCTATATCGGATATCAGGAACAAACTGTTTCAATTACAGGAACGAATATGACCATTAGTTTAGCTACCGATATCAAAAACTTAAATGATGTAGTAGTTGTAGGTTATGGTACGCAGAAGAAAAAAGATTTAACAGGTGCAATAGCAACGGTTAGCGGACAAGACATTACAAACCGTCAAACTTTGCAAGTATCAGAGGCTTTGCAGGGGGCAGTTCCTGGTGTAAGTGTTACGCGGAACAATTCGGCACCCGGCGCTGGCGCTACGGTACAAATCAGAGGGGTAACTACGCTTAATACCAACGGTCCTTTAGTGGTTGTTGATGGAATACCTGTGAGCAGTATGGATTTGGTTAACCCAAATGATATTGAATCATTGAGTGTACTAAAGGATGCAGCTTCAGCCGCAATATACGGTTCCAGGGGTGCTGCAGGTGTAATTTTAATTACGACTAAGCGTGGTGCCACGGGGGCTTCGAGTATAGATTACAATTTTGAGTATGCTTTGCAAAAACCAACAGCCCTGCCTGAATATGTAAATTCACCAAAATACATGCGCTACTTTAACGAACAGGCCGTTAATGATGGTGCCGCAACAGGTCCATATGCACAGGATGCGATCGACAATTTCGATAAAAACAGATCAGCCACTCCGGATAAATTTCCTTTTGCTGATACTGATTGGCAGGACTTAATTATGACCAATAAGTATGCACCAAGAAAGCAACATGATTTGGTATTTACCTCTGGAACAGAAAAGTTAAAAACAAAAGTTTCGCTGGGTTATCAGGATGTAGGGGCATTTTATGACAACTATAATTACGAACGCTATCAATTTAGGGTAAACAACGACATTAAAATCAGTAATAAATTTAGTGCAACTGCAGATTTAGCCTTTCGGCGTTTAAATAACCTTTCTCCAGTTACTAATCCTTTTAGTGGGCAAACGCCCATTTACGAAGCCAGGGTGATGCCTCCGGTATATGCCGCTTATTATACAAATGGCGCTTATGCCCTTGCCAAAGACGGAAGAAACCCCTTAGCACAGTTAAATGAAGGGGGCACAACGACCTCAAAATCTAACCAGCTTCAAGCAAGATTAGCCTTAAACTTTAAACCGATAGATCATTTAACATTGACTGCGATTGTTGCGCCAACCTTCGACTTTAACAAGAGTAAGGCATTTTCAAAGAAAATCGCTTATACCAATCCCGATGGTAGCCCGAGTGCGGCAAGCAATACATCACTTACCACTTTAGATGAAGATAGAGATGAAATTTATCAAATTACCGGACAGTTTTTAGCTAATTACACCAAAACTTTTAACAACAAGCATAATTTTAGCGCTCTTGCAGGTTACGAAAGCATTTATTCTAATGCTGAATCACTTAGCGCAAGCAGAGATGGCTTCCCTTTGTTAGATTTTCCCTATTTAACAGTCGGTTCAACTGCATTACGTGATAATGCTGGCGGTGCAACCGAGGAAAGTTTACATTCGGTATTTGGCCGTGTGGGTTATGATTTTATGGGCAAGTATCTTTTTCAGGCTAATTTAAGGTTAGATCAGTCTTCAAGGTTTGCCCCAGGTTTTAGAAGTGCAACCTATCCCTCCTTCTCAGCAGGCTGGGTGCTTTCAGAAGAAAACTTTATAAAAGAAGCAAAATGGATTAATTTCTTAAAACTGCGGGCATCATACGGCGAGGTTGGAAACCAACGCATAATTGATCGAAATAACAATGATGTCCAAGTCTATTATCCCTACCAGGCCAATATCGATCTTCGAAATGTTTTATTCTACCAAAACGGTGTGTTAGTTCCGTTAAGTTCTGGAAGCCAGACAGTTTATGCAGTAAATGATATTAGATGGGAAACAACCCGTTCGACAGATGTGGGGTTAGATGCTACGTTTTTAAACAATAGATTAAACGTTACTGCTGATTATTTCAAAAAAAGCACTAAAGATATTTTATTGCAGTTGGACATTCCATTAAACATGGGCTACGATAAGCCACAACAAAATGCGGGCATACTCGATGTAAGCGGTTGGGAATTGGGCCTAAACTGGAAAGATAAAATTAACGATTTTACTTATAGCGCCAGTTTTAATATTTCTGATGCTAAAAGTAATATAAAAAACATGAGTGGTACACGCCAGGAAAGCGGCAGTACTTTAGTTAACATGGAGGGAAGCCAGTTTAACGAATGGTATGGTTATTTGAGTACCGGTATATACCAAACTGCCCCGATAGCAGGTACCGCAAAAACCAGTGCTGCTGTAACTGCTGGCGATATTGGCTATCAAGATATAGATGGCAATGGAATAATTAACGCTAACGATAGAGTGTTATTGGGCGGATCGTTGCCTCGTTACCAATACGGTGGTAATATAAATTTAGGTTATAAAGGCTTTGATTTTGGTATTACTTTCCAGGGAGTTGGCAAAAAATTGAGCCGATTGAACAATGATATCGTTCGGCCTTTCCAGGAACAGTTTGGTAATTTTCCAACCTATCTAGAAGGCAATTTTTGGAGTAAAAGCAATACGACTGAGCAAAACCTGGCGGCAACTTTGCCCAGGTTAACCAATACTAATGCCACGAATAACTACGCTTCATCAGATTTTTGGTTGTTCGATGGTTCTTATTTCAGGTTAAAAAATATTACGCTTGGTTATACTTTCGATAAATATAATGTTTTTCAAAAATTAGGGCTTAAATCAGTGCGCTTGTATATTTCTGCTAACGATTTCTTAACCAGTAGTAAATATCCTAAATATGCCGATCCTGAATCAGGCAATGCAAGTTATCCTATCGTTACTACATTTTTAAGTGGTATAAGTGTTAAATTTTAATCTATACAAAATGAATAAGACCATTATATATACATTTTTGGCTATAGGCTTTGTTACGGCATCGTCATGCAAAAAACTTGATTTATCAGATCCATCTAGCCCGGCTACGGGTAGCTTTTATACGAACCAAAATGAACTGGAACTGGCGGTGAATGATTTATATCGGATAGATTTTTGGACCTCAGCTAAGACAGCTACCGGTACATGGGAAGAATTTTTCTCCGATAATTGTTTTTATAGAGGAGGATCAGGCGGTAATCCTGTTATAGCAGGTAGCCTGGCTTCTGATAATGCCAATGTACAAACCTACTATTTAAACTGTTATAAAGCCATTGCGAGGGTAAATACCTTTTTGGAAAATAAAGACCGGGCAGCAGCAAATACGCCTGCGGCCATTATCACCAGATTGGAAGCAGAAATGCGATTGATCAGGGCATATCAATATACCAAATTAATAACCCACTTTGGCGATGTGCCTTTAAATACCAAAACGCTAACCATAGAAGAGGCCAAAAATGTAAATAAAACCAGTAAAGCTGATATTTATACTTTTTTAAAAGGAGAATATGAGTTTGCCGCACAAAATCTCCCTCAAACTTATGGTACTGCCGTAAAAAGATTAACCAAAGGTGCTGCATTAGCCTTAGAGGCTCGTACTGCTTTATACATGGCTGATTGGGAAACGGCCAGAACAGCATCATTAGCAGTTATGAATTTAACAGGAGTTGGAGCTTATACTTTGAATGCTTCTTATGATAACCTTTTCCAATTAGCTGGGGAACAGAGTGCAGAAATTATATTCAGCATACCCAGAGATCAAACACAACAGGTATTTAGTGTGCCGGATGATATTTTAACACGTAACGCTGGCGGTTTTGGTGCTACTTTGCCAACCCGCGAATTAGTAGATGCGTTCGAATGTACAGATGGGAAACCAATTGATGAGTCTCCTTTGTACAATCCACTAGATCCTTTCACAAACCGCGATCCACGATTAATTGCTACGATAGTTCCATTTTATAATAATTCCCCTTCAACAGTAGTGCCGCGGACGAGTTATTGGTTAGGCTATAATTATAACCCACACCCCGATTCTGCACAGGTATGGAGCAATAAGTTAGGTCGCAAAGTAACTAATAATGATACGCGCGCTGTGGCACCTTTTGCAAGTTTCACCGGTTTTGTATTTAAAAAAGGTGTAGCTCAAAACTGGTCTGACACACATAAAGAAGATAATGATGCCATCATCATTCGTTTTGCAGAAATACTACTTACTTATGCGGAGGCAAAAATTGAATTGGGACAGGCTGATGCTACAGTACTTGATGCCATTAACAAGGTTAGGGCCAGGGCTTATGGTGTACCTGTTAGCCAAACAGCCTCTTACCCGGCGATTACTACTTTAGATTTAACACAACTAAAAAATGTGCTAAGAAGAGAGCGTAGGGTTGAGTTTGCTTTTGAAGGCCTGCGTTACATGGATCTGATTAGATGGAAATTAGCAGAAAAAGCACTCACACGTCCTGTTATTGGCTTACCAGATCCGGTAAACCAAAACAGAGCGAAATGGCCTTTCCCGGGCGTTACACCAATAGATGACGATGGTATTGCCGATTATAGTGGTTTTGGCGCAGATGTTAAAGTTTTATTCCAACGCAACTTTGATAAATCGAAACAATACCTATGGCCATTACCAGCTGTTGAGGTAAGGGCGAATCCAAAATTAACACAAAACCCGAATTACTAACAGATCACAGCCGGAAGTAAACCCTTTCGGCTGCTTTAACCATGCACATGAAAAAAAACCTGATATTAAAATGTAGCACTTTAATAAGTGCTGCCATCTTCACGGCCCATTTGGCACATGCACAACAAAAACCTTTACAGGTGAGTGGGATTTACCCGCATTTAGCCACATTTAACGAAAACTGGGAGAAGCAAAACTGGTTAAAACAGGGAGCAACCAAAAGTTATGGCGACGGGGGCGAAAACGGCATTGGTGCCATTACGCCCTGGGCTGGTAAACTTTGGATGGTAACCTACTCGCCACACATGCCCAAAGGAAGTTCTGATAAGTTGTACAGTATCGACAATAACCTTAATGTGACCATCCATCCGGAAAGCATTGGCGGCACACCAGCAAACCGGATGATCCACAAAGAATCGAACCAGTTAATTACCAGTAACTATTTTATCGATGATAAGGGAAAAGTGAGGGTTATTCCATTCTCGGTGATGCCGGGCAGGATGACCGCAACCACACGCCACCTGAGTGATCCGGCCAATATGGTTTATTTTTACGATATGGAAGGGATGTTGTACGAAACCAATGTACACACATTGGCCGTAAAAAAACTATTTAACAAACCCGTTCCAGGTTGGCATGGTAAAGGCGCTTATACTGCGCAGAAACAACTGGTGGTTGCCAACAATGGAGAGGAAGCCGTTTTTAAGCTTACAAAAGACATGCTTGAAGCCGGAGACTTACCAAAAAATGAGGAGGAAAAGGGCGTATTGGCTAGCTGGGATGGCAAAACATGGAAAATTATCGAACGCAGACAGTTTACTGATGTTACAGGTCCGGGTGGTATTTATGGCTCGCCATCGGATAAAAGCCCTTTGTGGAGCATTGGCTGGGATAAACGTTCCGTGATGCTGAAATTATTAGATGGAGGGCAATGGTATACTTATCGTTTACCCAAAGCTGCCCACACTTACGATCATAGAGGAGGCTGGTATACCGAGTGGCCGCGCATTCGTGAGGTTGGCAACGGTAAAATGCTGATGGATATGCACGGTATGATGTACGATTTTCCTAAAACATTTTCACGGGCAAACAGTGGTGGTATTCAAGCGGTAAACAGTCATTTGCGCTATATTCCCGATTTTTGCAGCTGGAATAATCAGATTGTAATCGCTACTGATGAAACAACTGTGCTGGAAAACCCCATGGCCGGTAGGTCCCAGTCTAATCTGTGGTTCGGGCAATGGAGCGATCTTAAGAACTGGGGTGGTGCAACAGGTTGGGGTGGCCCCTGGGATAATGACCAGGTGAAGGCAAATACACCTTCTGATGCTTTTTTGATCAGTGGTTTTAATAAAAAGGTATTGCACCTTTCTCAAAAATCAAATCAGGCCGTTAGTTTCACCATCCAGATCGATAAAGCAGGCAATAACAAATGGGAAGATTATAAAACCATAACGCTTGCAGCCAATGCCTACCAGTATTTTATCTTTCCTGCTGATTTTAAGGCAACGTGGGTTCGTTTTAAGGCAAACAAAGATTGTAATGCTTCCGCGTTTTTTCATTTTACAGGTAAAATGCACGAAAGTAAAGACAATATGTTTAATAGTTTAGCCGGGATAAGCGAAAAAACGCCGGTTAATGAGAGCCTGATCCGTCCTTCGGGTTACAATAAAAACCTTCAGGTTTTAAACATCTCAAATGGCAAAAAACAATATCAGGAAGTGAACGAGAAATTGTCGTTTTTAAACACTACTGACGATAGTACCGCACAAATGGAGAAACTTCTGGCCCTTAAAAAAAGTTATGAGGTTGATGAGGCATCGATTATCATCAAAGATAAAACCGGAACTTTCCGTTTGCCAAAAGGATCTGATGACTATGAACTTTTCCCTTATCGGGATAAACGGGAAGTGGAATCAGAGCGATTTATGTTAAACGTGCAAGGTACTTTTTATGAGGTGGGCCGCGAATCGGGCTTTAATGCCATTCGTCCGGTTACCACACACCATAAAAAAATAACAGACTTTTGTACCTGGAGAGGTTTATTGGTATTGAGTGGAACCAAGAAAGGTGCACAGGCAGACGGACATTATTTTGGCGACCAGGATAATGGCCTATGGTATGGAGGAATTGATGATTTATGGAAAATGGGCAAGCCAACAGGTAAAGGAGGCGTATGGAAAAATACCACTGTTCAAGCAAATGATCCTTCATTACCTTATTTAATGACTGGCTATGACCAGAAAAAAGTAAGCATTACCGCCGATAAAGAGGTGAAAATTACACTTGAAGTTGATTTCGATTTAACAGGCTTTTACCCTTATAAAACCTTTACGCTAAAAGCCGGAGAAACCATTAATTATACATTCCCTGATGGTTTTAGTGCACACTGGATAAGGGCAACTGCAAATAAAGACTGCCAATCGACGGTAACGTTTACTTATTGGTAATAAAGATTAGAATTGCAGTATATATCAAGTGTTTTTATTATTCTGATTATTAGGGTTTTATGTGTACATATTTTTGGATAGGTACTGGATAAGCTTAAATTATGAATTATGATGGAGAGCACTTATAATTGCACACCAATTGGATATTAGGGATATCTAGTGAGCGTCGTTTAGGGATGATAGCGCAATCAATACAAGGGCGTTCTAGCCCTTGTACTTGATTTAATTTGATCGCTTTTTCGATAATGATAAATTCTTCTCTTTCATTTAACCCTTACTTGATTTGCAATTAATATACCTGATGTACTTTTGAACTATAAATATTTGGTTAGTATTTATAAGGTTTAGTTGATTAATAAAAGCCACGATGTGTTCATTGTGGCTTTTTTACGTTTTAACCGCCATCATTTTTAATTCTTATTACTTCACGCAATTAAAACAGCTTTCCTGTTTCCTGATTGGTTGAATTTTGGTTGCATTTGAGCAATGATGTAAATAAATCCTGTTTTATTTAATTTAAAGTGCTGTATTTAGGGTTTTATTGTCAAATTGCATCCTGATTGGTATAAATAATCAGATTTTTTTGTAGTCTTACCGAAATTATAGCTTCAAATAGAAGATGTAACTGAAACCATTGCAGGTTACCTTTTTGCAAGCCAAAAATGCTTCATCAACCTGGAAAACCTGCTTTGAAAATATTATATTAGTATATGCAAATTAAGGAATTGGGAGAGGAACGAGATTTAATGCTCAAAATAGCTGTTGGCGATCAACAGGCCTTTCGCTTGATCTTTGATGCTTATAAAAATAAAGTTTTTTCATACGCCAACCGGTACCTGAAATCTAAAGAAAGAGCTGAAGAGGTCGTTCAGGAAACCTTCCTTAAAATCTGGTTAAAGAGAGAAAGTCTGGGCACAATTGAAAACTTTGGTGGATACATTCGAAGAATAGCTGTTAATCTTACTTTAGACTCCCTTCGGGCTATTGCCGCTGAAAATAAAACAACAGACTTGCAAAAAGTGGTTTGGATGGAACAGGACACCGGAACCGAAGATACCATTATGCGAAAAGATGCGGAAAGTTATGTTGATCAATTACTGGATAAACTACCCAAACAGCAAGGACTGGTTTACCGGATGTGCCATATTGAAGGTATGAAACAAAAAGAAGTTGCAGAAATACTCCATATTGCGCCCGCTACTGTTAAGGTTCATTTAAGAGAAGCCCTAAAAACATTACGAACCATGGTAGATAAAAATAATACCATACCACTTATATCTTTCGTTTTTATCGGATTGCTAAAATAATGTAATCCATTCCTGTTTTATATCGCTTTTCTTTTAAATGTGGTTGGAGTTTTAAAATATTTTAAAAAAAAATATTTTTTGACTACCCCTTTTTATGCTTTTCAAACGTCAACCTTTAAAACGAACATAATAATATCTTTTCTATATCGCCATTTGTATGAAAAATGAAGAAATAAGTGAACTTCTGGAGAAGTATGCTCAAAATACTATCTCAGAAGAAGAAAAGAGCGTTTTATTTAATCATCTTAACGCCTCAAACAATGTTGAATTTGAAAAACGCTTCATGGAAAAAGATTGGGATTTATTCCAATCGAACGAAACTATAGCAGAAAGTAAGGCCAATACAATTTTTAATGAAATTGTTGGTGAGGAAGAAAAAAAGTCATTTAAATTAAATTTTGCCTGGATAGGTTGGGCTGCTGTATTATTGATTGCCGGTTTTTCTACTTTTTATTTTTTAAAGCCTTCAACGCAAAAAATAACGGCTAAAGCTAATGTAGCAGTACTTAATGTGGTGGCAGAAACGGAGCATAAAAAAATTGTATTACCAGATGGGAGTACCGTGATATTAAACAATGGGGCAGTGTTGCTGTATCCCAAACATTTTGATGGAAATACCAGAGAGGTTACCCTAAAAGGTGAAGGCTATTTTGATATCGTTCATGATCAGGCTAAGCCATTTATTGTTTATGCGGGAAAAGTGAAAACAACCGTTTTAGGTACTGCTTTTAATATTAAAGCTATTGAGGGGCAGAAAGTTGTGATCACGGTAACCCGTGGAAAAGTAAGTGTACAGGATCATCAAACACTATTAGGGGTACTTACGCCTAATCAACAGCTCACCTTTGATGAGAAAAGAAAAATGCCAAGTTTGACCAAAGTGATCTCGCAAGAGGTTGTAGACTGGCAGGCAAAAGATATTTTCTTTGAAGACATCACGATGAAGGATGCTATTGAAGTATTGGCTAAACGCTTCGGAACCAAAATTACTTTTGTAGATGATCATGGTAAAAACTGTCGCTTTACCACAACTTTTCAGAAAGGAGAAAGTTTAGAGGAGATTTTGCAGGTAATAACTTCTTTTAATAATGCAACATACGCAACCAAGGCCAATGAGATTTTTATTTCGGGTAAGGATTGCAATAATTAAATAATCAATATCAACTAAAACCAAACAAACCAAACTACATGAAAGAACTCTACTATTTCCACATTTGATGAAAAAATCTCCCTGTCCTTGCGAGACAGAGAGATAAAATTTGCACTGTTCCAGCTGGAATTGGAACAGGATGTATTAAACAATTTAGGCATCATTTAAAACATTTAAAATTATGAAATTTTCTGCACAATCAGCAGAGGGCGGGAATCCCTGTAAGAAATTTTTCGCTTCTAAAAAATCACGATATCTAATTCGTCAGATTATGCGTTTAAGCTTTGTACTAGCTATAATAACCTTTACCACCTCTTCATTAATCTTTGCTTCTTATACCAAAGGTCAATCGATCGCCAATACAGAAGTTATACTTGGATTAAATCATGAGAGTGTATTTTCTGCTATTGAAAAAATTCAAAAGCAAACACCTTTTATCTTTATTTATAGAAATACCGATCTTAAAGAATTAAAGGAAATCAATATCCCGGTTCAAAAACGTACCGTTCAGGAACTGCTTGATGTGCTGTTTAACTCCAAACGTTTTAAAATAACCCAGTTAAATAACAGGATTTTAATTTCATCGATAAAACCGGAAGTTAAAGCTCTGCCGGTTGATATCCGGATTTCAGGTATTGTAGTAGATGAGGATGGCGTTCCCATTCCCGGTGTATCAATAATACTGAAACAAAACAATAAGGCAAGTACAGCGACTGACAGAAACGGCCAGTTTGGAATTAATCTTCCCGATGAAGGAACCAAAGTGCTTCTTTTTACCTGTATCGGCTATCAGAATACAGAACAGGTGATTGGCGCAGAAAATTCGTACAAGATTGTAATGAAACCTTCGGTAGGTAGCCTGAATGAGGTGCAGATTATTGGTTACGGTACAACAACCAGAAAAACGAGTACAGGATCTATTGCTTCTATTACGGCAAAAGAGCTTGAAAAACAACCTGTTGGTAATCCATTAGCTGCACTATCTGGCAGAATGTCGGGCGTATTGATTGCGCAGAATAATGGTGTTCCGGGTGGAGCCGTTCAGGTGCAGATCAGGGGCCAGAATTCGCTTAGCTCTGGAGGGATTCCCTTGTATGTGATTGATGGTGTCCCGTTTACCAATTTTAATGGAGGCTCGCCTGCAACAGATAACTTAAATGCTTTTGGAACGTCGGGGGCCAGTGGAGGTGTAAGTCCTTTTAGTATGATCAACCCTTCTGATATTGAGCGTATCGATATTTTGAAAGATGCTGATGCGACTTCAATTTATGGATCAAGAGGTGCAAATGGCGTAGTTTTAATTACGACTAAAAAAGGAAAATCGGGAAAAGTAAAAGTTGGTGTAAATTTTAGTTCAGGTTTTACTGAGCTCAACCGCTTTATACCTACGTTAGATTTGCAGCAATACCTGGCGTTAAGAAAAGAAGCTTTTAAAAACGATGGTGTTACCCCTACGGCTACCAATGCGCCAGATTTAACCGTTTGGGACCAGAACAATTCTACCGATTTTCAAAAACTGCTCATTGGAAACCGGGGCCACATTACCGATGTTCAAGGATCAATGTCGGGTGGTAACGAGCAAACCCGTTTTTTCTTTAACTCGGCATACCGCAGAGAAAGTACCGTTTTTTTAGGCGACAATAGCGATAAAAGATTCTCGTCGAGACTAAACTTAGATCATAGCTCTCTAAATAAGAAATTCAATGCTTCATTTTCGGTGAGCTATAGTAACGATAATACCAACATACCAACCTCTGATGTATCATCGGTATATAATCTGCCGCCAAATCTGCCACTTTATGATGCCGCGGGTAAATTATTCTGGGCTACTGGTTTTACAAATCCTTTGGCCAGTTTATTAAGAAGATATAACGGGGTAACGAATAATTTAATCGCCAATGCCAATCTTAAATATACCATTTTTCCAGGTTTAACGGCTAAAACTAATTTTGGTTATACCAATACCAGGCTCGAGCAGGTTGCCACTACACCTGCATCATCTCAAAATCCGGCCAACAACCCAACAAGTTCTGCCAATTTTACCAACCTTAACGCCCAGAACTGGATTGTGGAACCCACTTTAGATTATGTAAAAAACATTGGGGAGGGCACATTAACCGCGCTTATCGGAACAAGTTTTCAGCAAAATACCTCAAATGGGCTTTATCTTTCCGGAACCAACTATAGTAACGAGGCGCTATTGGGCACATTAGGAGCTGCAGGTACCACTACGGTATTGTACAACAATATTATTAAGTATAAATATGATGCTGTTTTTGCCAAACTAAATTACGAATGGAAAGAAAAATACCTTTTCAATGCTACATTTAGAAGAGATGGTTCTTCAAGATTTGGTCCGGTTAACCGTTTTGGTAATTTCGGAGCAGTTGGTGCAGGCTGGGTATTCTCTCAGGAAGATTTTGTAAAAGATAACCTACCCTTTCTTAGCTTCGGTAAATTGAGGGGAAGTTACGGAACAACAGGTAACGATCAGATTTCTAACTTTATTTATCTGCCTTTATACTCGAGCACTACAGCTTATCTGGGAAATGCGGCTACGAGTATAGCAACACTTCCAAATGAAGATATTAAATGGGAAACGACTAAAAAATTAGAATTTGCCATTGATTTGGGTTTCCTAAAGGATCGTATTTCATTTACGGCCAATTATTACAGAAACCGATCATCAGATCAGATTACATTTAATGCCTTGCCAACACAAAGCGGATACAACAGTTATACCACCAACCTTCCGGCGTCTATTCAGAATAAAGGTTTAGAATTGGAGCTTAACTCAACAAATATCGTATCAAGCAATTTTTCGTGGAAAACTTCGGCAAACATTACCTTCACCGATAACAAATTATTAGATTTTCCAAGTCTTGATAAGTCGTTTTATGCTTCAACTTATGTAGTTGGTGAATCCATTAATCTGATCCGTCTTTACCATTACCTGGGTGTAAATCCAGCCAATGGAACCGCCATGTTTGAAGATAGAGATGGGGATGGAAGTATTACGACAAATGATCGTTACGTAGCTGATTTGGGTACGCCATTCTTTGGAGGATTTAACAACACGTTTACTTACAAAAATTTCGAGCTGGGTATATTTTTTCAGTTTAACCACCGTTTTGGCGTAACCAAGATTTTAAATACCAGGCCAGGTGCATTGGTAAACCAGAATAATTATTGGGCCGGCAGGTGGTCGCCTACCAACACCAGCAGTGATATTCCAGGTGCTTCTGCTACGCCAGGTACAGCCATTTATGCCTCATACAACAATTATACATCGTCTGATGCGGTTTACGGAGATGCTTCTTATTTAAAACTCAGATCGGTTAATTTATCGTATTCGTTACCAGCCGAATGGCTTAAGCATATCAAGATGTCTGGTTGCAGTGTGTTTGTTCAGGGACAGAACCTCTATACCTGGTCGAAAAACAAATATATTCTTGATACCGAAACCACCGTTCAAGGCGGACCTTCAGGCTTAGGTACCGGTACAATTGGTCAGGTTTTGCCTCCGTTAAGAACAATTGTTTTTGGTATTAACTGTTCATTTTAACTGATAAAATCATGAAAAAAATATATAAAAATTTCTTTTATAAAATGTTAATGATCGGAACAGTTTTAACTGTTTCATCCTGTAAAAAATTCGTAGAATTGGGTGCTCCGCCGACACAAATTTTATTTGAGGATGCATTTAAAACAGATGCATCTGCACAGAGTACCATATTGGGCTTATATTCTTCCGGTACATCGGCAACAGGTATTATTTTAAATTCAACTATACTTTCAGGCCTGTCTGCAGATGATCTTCAGTATAATTCTACTGATGCTGTTCTGCAGGAATTTGCAAATAATGCATTAACCAACACGAATAGTACGGTAGCCAACTTTTGGGCATCGTATTATGGTTTTGTTAAAAATTGCAATAATGCAATTAGTGGCCTAACCGCTTCAACAAGTTTAACCCCGGGTGTTAAAAACCAGTTATTGGGCGAAGCAAAATTTATGCGAGCCCTTGCCTATTTTTATCTGGTAAACTTATATGGCGATGTACCCTTACCGTTAAAGGATGATTATTCAGCTTTCGAAAATGCAACCTTACCCAGAACAGCCTCAGCTCAGGTTTATGCACAGATTGTGAAAGATTTAACCGATGCACAAAGTTTATTGCCTCCTGCCTATACCGGAACATTTAGGGCGCGAATTAATAAGTATGCCGCAACCACTCTTTTGGCACGTGTTTACCTTTATCAAAAAGATTATGTTAATGCAGAGGCTCAGGCTACTCAGGTAATTAGTGCCGGTGTTTATAGCTTACCAACGCCTGATGCTGCCTTTGTAAATAATAGCAATGAAATTATCTGGCAAGTTGCAAATACAACAGGTGTTTCGATTTATGGTGGCGTTTATGTGACAACAGCAACAGTAGTTCCGGCATTTTCACTGGCAGATGCAACATATCAAAGTTTTGAATCCATTACTGATTTACGAAGAACTGCCTGGGCTACACCAAAAACCATTTCAGGAAAAACCTACTATGGCATCAGCAAGTATAAATTCGGAACAGGCAGTGGCAACGAGTATAATGTTGCTTTAAGGTTTGCGGAGCTTTATTTAATCCGTGCAGAGGCCCGCGCACAGCAAAACAATCTTTCAGGAGCAAAAACTGATATCGATATGGTGAGAACCAGAGCAGGATTAGCAGGTGTAAGTGCGGCTTTAGATCAGTCACAAATGTTAACGGCTATTGAACAGGAACGAAAAGTAGAGCTTTTTGGCGAGTGGGGACATCGCTGGTTAGATTTAAAAAGAACTGGTCGTGCAAATGCAGTAATTAGCTCATTAAAACCAACCTGGAAATCAACTTCCATTTTATTTCCAATTCCGCAGACACAGATTCTTGTTAATCCTTCGTTAACACAAAATCCAGGTTATCAAAATTAATTATCGGGAGCCGGTTTGGCTCCCATAACGATATCAATCATGAAAAAGACAATGAAATTAATAGCAACAGCTGCCTTAGTTATCTTGGTTGCAACTGCTTTTAGTCCACAAAGAGGATATAAGTTAACGGGTAAGATAAAAGGGATAGATAAAGGATTAATTTATCTTTTGCACAATATTGGAGATCAGGAAATTAAAGATTCTGCTGTTATTACCAATGGGGGTTTTGCCTTTAGTGGTACAGTACCGGAGGTTAAAATGTATACCTTAAAACTTAAGGGAGGGAAGCAACAAAAAAACTTCTTTTTAGAAAATAAAAGCATTTCAATAGTTGGCGACAAGGATTCGTTGTTTATGGCCAAAGTAACCGGTTCGCCTGAAACTGATATTTATTTTGGTTTTTATAATGGTCCATGGAAATCGATAACATCAAAAGCTGGTGATATTTACCGCCGTTTGGATAGTGCAAATCAAAAAGGTAAAGTAACCTTAAGTCCGGAACAGCGAAAATCATTTGATGATGAATTTAAAGCACTGGATGTACTTAATCAAAATGCAGTAAGAACTTATGTAAAGGCACACGCCTCTTCAGTAGCAGTTGCTGCAATTGTGGAAGACCGCTTTATTAATTATCCATATCCGGAACAGGCAGCAGCCATGTATGCGTTATTTGATCCGGCAGTTAAGGCTTCATATTATGGAAAAGCCATTGAAGCCAGTTTAGCATTAACCAATAAAACTGCTCCGGGAAAACTGGCTCCCGATTTTGTAATGAATGATGTGGATGGAAAACCACTTAAACTTTCGGCACTGCGCGGGAAATATGTTTTAGTCGATTTTTGGGCTAGCTGGTGCGGCCCCTGCCGTAAAGAAAATCCGAATGTGGTGGCAGCCTACAAAAAATACCATGATAAAGGCTTCGAAATTTTAGGGGTATCGTTACATAGCAAAAAAGAAGCCTGGCTGAAAGCAATTAATGATGACGGTTTAACCTGGAAACATGTTTCTGAACTTAAAGGCTGGTCGAATACTGCTGCAGCATTATATGGCGTAAAATCGGTTCCCGCTAGCTTTTTATTGGATAAGGATGGAAAAGTGCTTGCAAAAGATTTACGTGGAGAAGAATTGAACAATACATTATCAAACCTATTTAAAGATTAATCACATGAGCACATTAAATATGAATAAAAAAATGTTAGGATTACTTTCTCTCATCATTTTAGGAAGTATGAGTGGTTTAAAAGCGCAGACCAAAGCTGTTGATACAACCAGGATATATCTAGACAAACTGGTGGCCTCGAAAGAACCTGCCGATAAAGCACTGCTGGCAGCCAAATTGCAAAAGCTAGCCGCTGCGGATCAGGAAAAAGATGTTGACCTGGCCATTAACTACTATTACCGTTTGAAAAATGTAAAAGCTTCCGATTCGCTGGTTCAGGTGGAGTTGCAAAAATTCCCTAAAGGCGCAAGGGCGAGGGGACAGGAAGCCAGCAAAATTTATGATGAGAAGACGGCAGTGGATAAAGAAAATGCCTATAAAATCTGGATTAAAAAATTTCCGGTTTCAGGTTCTGGAGAAGAATTGATTGTGTACGATTATGCGGTATCGGCTATCGCTTCTGAATATGCAAAAGAGAAAAATGCAGCAAAGGCCATTGAATACATCAGTAAACTTCAGGTAGACTTTTGGAAAGGAAATGGATATGGTGGTATCGCTGAAACCTTTTACAAAACCGGCGATTTAAAAAATGCAGCGGTATACTATAAAAAAGCGATGGAAAGTGCCAAAGTTTATTATGATGGTAAATTGCCTGACGAAAACTCATCGAAATTTGCCGCATCGGGTTACCCAGGTTTAACCATGACCTATGCAGGTATTCTTTATGAGCAAAAAAAGTATAACGAAGCGCTGGTATATGCTGATCTGGCTGCTAAAAATCCAAAAACAGTTTCTCCGAGATCGAATTTCCAATACGCCAAAATATTAATGGCCTTAAATAAAAACCAGGAGGCCTATGCTAAATTGGAAGAGGCTGTAAAATCGGGCAAAGCCAATGATGAAATGAGTAACACCTTTAAAACACTTTACATCAAGGTAAAGGGCAGTGATGCTGGTTTTGATGCCTATGCCGCTGAAATCAGGAAAGGGATTCTGGCCAATCTACAGCAAAAGCTAAATAAGGAAATTATCAATAAACCTGCCGTAGATTTTACTTTAACCGATATTAAAGGAAATAAAGTTACCCTCAGCAGTTTAAAGGGTAAGGTGGTCATCCTTGATTTTTGGGCTACCTGGTGTGGGCCATGTAAGGCTTCTTTTCCTGCCATGCAAATGGCTGTTAATAAATATAAGGAAGATCCAAACGTGAAATTTTTATTTATTCATACCTGGGAAAAAACAGCCACACCCACTCAGGATGCCAGCGATTATATTAACGCGCAAAAATATAGTTTCGAGGTGCTAATGGATATCAAAGATCCTGATTCGAAAGTGAACAAGGTGGTTACCGATTATAAAGTGTCGGGAATTCCTTCCAAATTCGTGATTGATCCTGCGGGAAACATCAGATTTAACCTTATGGGTTTTGATGGTAGCAATGAAGCTGCAGTAGACGAAATTTCGATGATGATTGATATGATAAAAAAAGGTTAAACCTTTAATTTACCTGATTTTTAACCCTGTACAAACAACTGTACGGGGTTTCTTTTTTTGAAGGATTTTGATTCCAATTTAAATTATTGGATTTAACCATTTTCTATGGATACCTGAATGTCGCGCTTTTCGGTTTTATGCAGCGCTTTGCTTCTGATCCTGCTTAAGGTTTCCAATCTCATTCCTAAATAGCTTGCCAGATAACGAAGCGGTATTTTGTTTAAGTCTACTTTTCTGCTCTCTGCCAGCTTTTGGTACCGCCGCAATGCATTGGGTATTCTGGCCAGTATCGATCTTTCAGATGCCGCATAATAGTGTACCGCCAGCAATTTCCTTCCTATAATATTGGCTTCTTCGAAATGGGCATATGCATAATCGATTAATGTATAGGGAATGCGGGTCAGTTCACAATCTTCCAGGGCCTGTAAATATTCTACAGAGTGCTTAGCTTGTAAATCAGGATGGCGGATAGCCCCTACAATATTATTCCCAAAGCAAAACCAGGTGGTAATATCTTTAGTACCATCTTTTACAAAACCGCGAACAATACCACTATTTACAAAGTAAAGTGCTGCATTACTATCAACAGGAGAAACAATGTGTTTATTCTTCCTAATGCTTACCAATGTGCAATGTTTTTCGTACTGGGCAATAAGGCCGCCAGAAAGCTTATGGTATTGTTCCATATACTGGATAAGTGGCCGTACAAAAGAACTGGTGCTAGAATTGAGCATAATGTTATAAACTTTAGGTTCAGAGAGGGATCTTTTTAAGATAAATAACCACTTGCTATTTCATAATATACAAAATAATCTGAAAACTTGCATTTAAATAAGTAATAATACATGAAGATTGGTTGCGGTAAGCCCATGTATCATTTTTTCGATTTTAAATTCTACCAGGTCGCCGATATTAATATTTTCATTAAGGGTTGCTAGACAAAATGCGATTTCCTGTTCATTTTCATCTCGTATAAATCCAAGGCCAACCGATTGATCGATTTGTATTATCGTGCCTTTCCTCATGGTATGTCTGTTTAATTTTAATGGACATACGTTTAATGCAGCAACAAAGTTTTTTAGTATGATTAATGCGCCGGATGGCAAAATGGGGCGATAGATTGCCATAATGAAATTAATCCTTCCATTTTGGTAAGGTACCAATCCTATGTGGTCCCCGAAGAAAAAAAATAATGGCCCCTATGATTGTTTAAACTGCTATTTAGGTATTCATACTGGTTTGGGGCATTTCCTTTGTGATTGGCCTGGCATGAAATTTAAATCATAATGGATAACCACATCATTTTTGTGCGCATTGCCGATCAGGACGATGCACATTACGCAGAAGAAATTATACAGGAAACAGAACAATCTGCCATTGCAAGGGGTTCAGGCATTGCCAAAAGAACCTTAGCATCGGTAATTGAGAAAATGGCTGCCGGCAAGGCGGTTATTGCCTTAACCAATACAGGCGAGTGGGTAGGTTTTTCCTACCTCGAAACCTGGGAAGATGAACGCTTCGTTTCCAACTCAGGACTTATTGTTGCACCGAAATTCCGAAATTCAGGGGTAGCCAGGTCCATCAAAAACAGAATCTTCAAAATGTCGAGAAGATTGTATCCTCATTCAAAAATCTTTAGCATTACCTCTGGCCCTGCAATTATGCGGATGAATGCCAAACTTGGTTTTCTTCCGGTAAGTTTTGCCGAGATCACCCATGATGAGCATTTCTGGGAAGGTTGCAAAAGCTGTGTGAACTACGACATTTTAACACGCAAGAAAAAATGCAATTGTCTCTGTACCGCGATGCTTTTCGATCCTGAATACTTTTCTGATGCACAGCCCGTAGTTTATCAGCATGCTGAGATCTACCAGGAAATCACTTATTCTTAAAACGACTAAACACATTGTTATGAATACGATCAGTAAAATAAAACTTACCGAAGGTCCTGATCTTAACCACCTCTATCAGGAATCACTCGAACTCCTTTCCTCATTAATCTCTATTCCTTCCATCAGTGGCGATGAAATGCTGACCGCCGATCAGATCGAAACTTTTTTAAACCTTCAGGGCATTAATACTTTTAGGAAACACAACAACATCTGGTGTTACAATAAATATATGGACGCTTCAAAGCCAACCATTCTGTTAAACTCTCACCACGATACCGTTAGGCCTAATGAACAATATACCAGAGATCCTTTCAGTCCGATTATAGAGGAAGAAAAAATATACGGGTTGGGTAGTAACGATGCCGGAGGACCGCTGGTTGCTTTAACCGCCACCTTCCTGTACTTCTTTGAACGAAAAGACCTTTCGTTTAACCTTTGTCTGGCGGCAACTGCCGAAGAAGAAACCTCAGGAGAATTGGGTATCCGCAGCATATTACCTGATCTAAAAGAAATATCTTTTGCCATTGTAGGCGAACCTACAGGCATGCACATGGCCATTGCCGAAAAAGGCTCGATGGTAATCGACTGCGTTTCGAAAGGTCGCTCAGGTCATGCAGCAAGGGAAGAAGGTGATAATGCCATTTACCATGCGCTTAAAGATATCGACTGGTTTAAAAGTTATCTGTTTCCCATCATGGATGATCAACCGCAGCCTGTGAAAATGACGGTAACTGAGATCAGGGCGGGTATCCAACACAATATTGTTCCGGCCGAGTGCAGCTTTACGGTAGATATCCGTTTCGATCATAACTATAACGAAAGAGAAATCGTAAATACCATTATTAACCATACCTCATGCCATTTTACGGTGCGGCCAAATGTATTAAAACCATCATTTATCGATATGTTACATCCGGTGGTAGTAAGCGGACTGTCACTAGGCAGGAAAACTTACCTTTCGCCAACAAGCTCAGATCAGGGCTGGCTGGATATGCCATCGGTTAAAATGGGGCCAGGTAATTCTGCACGTTCTCATACCGCCGATGAATTTATCGGTATTGAAGAAATAGAAGAGGGGATTGATATTTACATTAGTTTGCTTGAAGGGCTGAAGCTGTGATTGTCATCCTGAACGGATCTAGTCTACTAGTCTTAGCGTCGCGCTAAGACTAACTTTTTTGCTACCCCCCTCTCTAAAAGGATCGTCATCTCGACTGAAACGCAGTAAAATGGAGAGATCTAATCTTGCATAAAAGACCCTGAAACAAGTTCAGGGTGACGACTCGCCCTATTTAGTCTTAGCGTCTTTACTAGTCTTAGCGTCGCGCTAAGACTTTTGTTTTTTTGCCACGGAGATTCAGAAAATATGGATTACATGTTGAGGTCTTAGCGAGACGCTAAGACCAGGGTTTAGCAATCTTACAACGATTGCTATTTTCAAACTCTTAAAGATTGCTTCCCCGAAAGGTCGGGACGGGCTGTCGTTCCTCCTCGCAATGACGAATTCAGTTTTCCCACAATGAAAAAAACCTTTCCAAAATGGAAGGGTTTTTTAATGCCTGATTTTTCTATAATAATATCTTATGTATGTAATTAATTGTAAATCAATTGATTGACTGTATTTTCTCTTTTATGGTACAAGAGTTGGCTAAGGGTATACAAAATCATTACAATCATGACAATACTAATTTTTTTAATCCTCATCCTGCTCTGCTGGGCTACTTACAAATCAATCGACTGGTTCGAAAAAATCTAACATTATGATCGCATTATTCATTATCGCCATCGCCGTATTTATCTATATGATCTACGTGCTGATCAAACCCGAAAAATTTTAATCCTGTCTCCTTTAGGGAGCGCAATTAACAAATCAAAAAATGAACACTGAATTAACAGGCATTATTGCCACATTCCTGCTCACCCTGGTCATCGCAATACCATTGGGTAAATACCTGGCTAAGGTTTTTGCAGGAGAAAAAGTCTGGACAGATTTTTTAAGACCATTGGAAACGGGTATTTACAAGCTTTCCGGAATTAACATTAAAGAACAGATGAACTGGAAACAGCAGTTAAAAGCACTGCTTACCATTAATATACTATGGTTGTTTTACGGCTTTTTTGTACTCATCTTCCAGGATAAACTTCCATTCAATCCGGATGGAAATCCCGGGATGACTCCGGATCTGGCCTTTAACACGATTATCAGTTTTGTTGCGAACTGTAACCTTCAGCACTACTCAGGCGAGAGTGGCGTAAGTTACCTCACCCAGCAATACGTACTGATGTTTCTTCAGTTTGTAAGTGCGGCAACCGGTATCGCCGCTGCGGTAGTCCTTTTTAAAGCCTTTAGAGATAAAACAACTACCGAACTGGGCAACTTCTGGGAATTCTTTGTCAAATCAATCACCCGTTTATTATTGCCATTATCACTTGTAGTTGCCTTAATTTTAACTTTTAACGGCACACCTGCAAGTTATGAGGGTAAAGATCAGTTTATTTCGCTGCAAGGCGATACTGTTCATGTTTCGAGAGGACCAGCAGCTCAAATGATTGCCATTAAACATTTAGGTACAAATGGTGGTGGTTATTTTGGGGCTAATTCAGCACATCCTTTTGAAAACCCAAGCTACTTAACCAACATGGTGGAAATGATGGCGCAAACGATTATCCCTTTAGCGATGATCATCGCCTTTGGTTATTTTATCCGCAGGAAAAAACTAGCCTGGACCATTTTTGGCGTAATGACCATTGGTTTGTTCATGCTGCTTTTACCCACTTTAAGTTCAGAATTGGGCGGAAATCCGGCCCTGGCCAAAATGGGTATCTCGCAAACTACCGGCGCAATGGAAGGTAAAGAAGTACGTTTCGGACCTGCAGCCACCGCCTATTGGAGTACACTTACCACGGTAATCTCTACCGGATCGGTAAACGGAATGCACGACAGTACGATGCCTTTAACAGGGTTATGGCAATTATTGGCCATGATGATCAACTCCTTTTACGGCGGTTGTGGTGTAGGTTTATTGAATTACTTTATTTATCTGATAGTTGCTGTATTTATTTCAGGCTTGATGGTGGGCAGAACGCCGGAGTTTCTTGGACATAAGGTTGAAGCCCGGGAGATCAAAATTGCAGCCATTATTACGCTGTTGAGTCCGTTTTTAATCCTCGCCGGAACTGCAATTGCCAGTTACATTTTTACCAGTCATGGCGACGCCGCCTGGGCGGTACAGCCAAAAAACTGGCTCAATAATCCTGGTTTTCACGGTTTCTCTGAGATGTTGTATGAAATGACTTCATCTAATGCCAACAACGGATCGGGGTTTGAAGGATTGGGCGATAACAATATTTTCTGGAACTTATCTACCGGTATTGTGATTTTCCTTGGTCGTTTCCTGCCGATTATCGGACCTGTTGCGATTGCTGGATTATTAGGCGCTAAAAAATTCATTCCTGAATCTGCAGGTACACTTAAAACAGATACTAAGACCTTTGCCCTAATGACTTTCGCGGTAATCATCGTGTTAAATGCACTTTCTTATTTCCCTGCTCTGGCTTTAGGCCCCTTGGCAGAATATTTTACTCACTAAGATGGGAAAGGTAAGAGGGATGATGGAAAATGAGTATTAAGCCCTCCATCATCCTTCACACATCTTCCATTACACATAAATAAATAATATGAAACCCAATAATAAATTGTTCGAACCTGCCCTGGTGCAGACCGCGCTAAAACAATCTTTCATCAAACTCGATCCACGGGTAATGGTTCGCAACCCGGTTATGTTTACCGTTGAGATTGGAACACTGGTTATGGCATATGTTACAGTGTATTCTTTCAACCATAACGGACAAGGATCGCCATTATATAATTTCTTCATCTTTTTAGTTTTATTGCTTACCGTGCTGTTTGCAAATTTTGCCGAAGCCATTGCTGAGGCAAGAGGTAAGGCACAGGCCGATAGTCTCCGTAAAACAAGAGAGGAAACACCAGCAAAAGTGCTTTTGGCCAACGGAACTATCGAAATCCGTTCGTCCAACCAGTTAAAAAAAGGCGATGTGTTTATTTGCGAAGCAGGAGACACCATCCCAACTGATGGAGAGATCATCGAAGGTATTGCTACTATCGACGAATCGGCCATTACCGGGGAATCTGCCCCTGTAATCCGTGAATCTGGAGGTGATAAATCATCGGTAACCGGTGGAACAAAAGTTTTATCTGATGAGATCAAGGTTCAGGTGAGCACTGCTCCCGGCGATAGTTTTTTAGATAAGATGATTGCTTTGGTTGAAGGTGCATCGCGTCAGAAAACACCAAACGAGATCGCCTTAACCATTTTGCTGGCCAGTTTTACGCTGGTATTCATTATTGTTTGCGTAACCTTAAAACCATTTGCCGATTATGCCAATACACCAATTACCATTGCGGCACTGATCTCTCTTTTCGTTTGTTTAATTCCAACCACTATTGGTGGATTACTATCAGCGATTGGTATCGCCGGAATGGACAGGGCATTGAGAGCTAACGTAATCACCAAATCGGGTAAAGCCGTAGAAACTGCAGGCGATATTGATGTACTGCTTTTAGATAAAACCGGAACCATTACGATTGGTAACCGTAAAGCCACTAATTTTTATCCAACTGCTGGCGTAAACATTAAAGCTTTTACCGATGCCTGCTTACTGAGCTCATTAGCCGATGAAACCCCTGAGGGGAAATCAATCATCGAGTTAGCCGCTGAGCAGGGCATTAAATCTACCGGAACACCACAGGGATCTACTTTCATCAAATTTACCGCCGAAACCCGCTCAAGCGGTTTAGATACGGCCGACGGAAGAAGGATTAGAAAAGGTGCTTTCGATTCGATCAGGAATATTGTCGAGAAAGCTGGGAATATTTTCCCTTCCGATATCGAAAACCATGTAAAGGCCATTGCTACCAATGGAGGAACACCACTTGTGGTATCTGAAAATGAGAAAGCCCTTGGCGTAATCGAATTGCAGGATATCATTAAACCTGGAATTAGCGAGCGTTTCGAACGCCTCAGGAAAATGGGTGTAAAAACCGTAATGGTTACCGGTGATAATCCTTTAACGGCTAAATATATTGCGGAGAAAGCAGGTGTGGACGATTTTATCGCTGAGGCCAAACCAGAGGATAAAATGAACTACATCAAGGATGAACAGGCGCTGGGCAAGCTGGTTGCCATGATGGGGGATGGTACTAACGATGCGCCCGCCTTGGCCCAAGCCGATGTTGGTGTAGCCATGAACAGTGGAACACAGGCTGCAAAAGAGGCCGGTAATATGGTCGATTTAGATAACGACCCTACTAAACTCATCGAGATTGTAGAAATCGGTAAACAACTGCTCATTACACGAGGTACGCTGACTACTTTTTCCATTGCGAATGATGTAGCTAAGTATTTTGCCATCGTTCCGGCTTTATTTATCGCTTCAATTCCTGCCTTGCAAAGCCTGAATATTATGGGACTGCATTCACCAGAATCGGCCATCATGTCGGCCGTGATTTTTAATGCCATCATTATTCCGATCCTGATCCCGCTGGCCCTGAAAGGTGTGGCTTATAAACCGATCGGTGCAACCGCTTTATTACGCAGGAATCTATTCATATATGGCATTGGTGGGGTAGTTGCTCCATTTATAGGCATTAAAATAATCGATTTATTGGTTGGCTTATTTGTGTAAAGAATCCTGTCACGTTGAGTTTGTCGAAACACAATAACAAAAGTACTTCGACAGGCTCTGGATGACAATAAAAATAAAAATAAAATGAAAAAGTATATCATTCAATCCATCCGCTTAACCCTTGTACTGTTGGTACTGTTATGCGTAGTATATCCCATCAGTGTGGCCTTTATCGGTAAAATGTCTAAAGGAAACGGTGGAGGAGAAAAAATCACCAAAAATGGTAAAACAGTTGGTTATGCGCTGCTGGGTCAATCTTTTACCAAACCAGAATATTTCTGGGGAAGGCCATCAGCAGTGGCTTACAATGCAGCAGGTTCTGCAGGTTCTAACAAAGGCCCGTCTAATCCTGATTATTTAAAAGAGGTGCAGTCGCGTATCGATACTTTATTGAAATACAATCCGGGCATCAAAAAATCAGATATCCCTGCCGATATGGTTACTGCATCAGGAAGCGGGCTTGATCCAAATATTTCTGAACAGGGTGCTGCCCTGCAGGTGGCAAGAGTGGCTAAGGCAAGGAAAATAGAGGAGAAAAAAGTAAAAGAACTAATTGCCATGAATACCCTAAAACCCTTTATGGGCATGTTCGGTCCATCATCGGTAAATGTGTTGAAACTAAACCTTGCCCTTGATGAACTTTAATTAGTGGTTTAGCGAGAAAACGTCATCTCGACCGTAGTGGAGAGATCTTTGAAAATTCATTTAATGAGATCTCTCCATTCCGTTGCACTTCAGTCGAGATGACGATCACGCCAGGCTTTACCCAATAAAAACAATCAGATAAAATAAATAGAAAATACAGATGAAAAAATTATTATTACTAGCCGCTGCAGTTACCACTACATTCTTCGCGAAAGCACAGGAAGAACCTAAAATTAAAGTAAGCGGTTACCTTGAGGCCTATTACGGATATGATTTTAACAAACCTGCCGATCATAACCGCCCGGGTTTTATTTATTCGCACAACCGTGCGAACGAGGTAAATTTAAATCTTGGTTTTATTAAAGCGGCCTACGATAGTGGAAATATCCGCGCCAATTTAGCGGTAATGGCCGGAAGCTATGCCAATGCAAACCTTGCTGCGGAGCCAGGCGTATTAAAAAATATTTTTGAAGCCAATGCAGGCCTGAAATTATCGAAATCGGAAAACCTTTGGATTGATGCCGGAATCTTTTCTTCACACATCGGTTTTGAAGGTGCAGTTTCAAAAGACTGCTGGGTACTCACCAGAAATATCTCTTCAGAGAACACCCCTTATTACGAATCGGGTGCGAAAATTAGCTATGGAACTAAAGATGGCAAATTTACAGCAACAGCACTTTACCTCAACGGGTGGCAGCGCATTACCCGCCAGAATGGAAATGATAAACCTGCAGGCGGACTTCAGCTGAGCTGGAAACCAACAGATAAGATCACCGTAAACTACAGCAATTATCTTGGAACGGAAGGCATTGATTCGGTTAGGGTAAACAGATTTTACCACAATGTTTATGGTATCTTCCAGCTTACCGATAAATTTGGCGTAACTGTTGGATTTGATTACGGAACGCAGCAAAAACAAAAAGGAAGTGATGATAAAAACGAGGTGATCTCACCTGTTGCAATCCTGCAATATAAATTTGCTCCGAAATGGGCTGTTGCCGGAAGATTCGAATATTATGAAGATAAAAATGGAATCTTTGTCGCTACCGGAACGCCCAATGGCTTCAAGACAAAAGGCTATTCGTTAAACCTTGATTATGCACCAATATCAAATGCGGTGATCAGGATAGAAGGAAAAGCCTACGATAGCAAGGACAAAATCTTTGCAAGGGATGCAGCAGCGGTAAATGCCAATGCCACCCTTACGGCCAGTATCGCCGTATCGTTTTAGGAAGAGTCAGTTCGTCATTTCGAGCGGAGCACCGCGTAGTCGAGAACCACGAAGTGCTCAGCAAAGCTAAATCTAATGCAGATCTCTCCATTCAGCTGCGCTTCAGTCGAGATGACGACTGATATTTTAAATACTCTTAATATTAAAACAATGCATCCATACATAGAAATCCTGTTCAGCATTTTTTTGGCTATACTGGGCACGTTGATGATCAGAAAGCTTAGTGCTTTGAAAAACAGCAGGAGTAGCAAAATCAAAAGAAGTTATGCAACAGAAAAGCAGAACAAGCTGCTTTCCAGGAAGATTTCACTTAAATTTATGTTGGTATTGTTTACGCTTATGATGGTGATCGCCGTTACCATATTGATAGAAAAAAGAATAATGACCGTTACCTGGTAAAGATCATGGAAGAAGAACAAAAAGAAGAATCGGTCAGGCACTTTTTGGATCTGGTTAAAAAATCCAGGCGTGGAAAGCTCAAGATTTATATTGGCATGAGTGCCGGTGTGGGCAAAACTTACCGTATGCTCCAGGAATCGCATGCCTTACTGCGGAATGGTGTAGACATTTGCATCGGTTATGTTGAAACCCACAAAAGAGCAGAAACAGAAGCGCTTGTTGCTGGTCTTCCCATTATTCCGCGACGGAAAATCTTCTATAGGGGCAAAGAAATAGAGGAAATGGATCTCAAGGGGATCATGAACCGCCATCCTGAGATTGTTATTGTTGATGAACTGGCCCATAGCAATGCCGAAGGCAGCAAAAACACCAAACGTTGGCAGGATGTTTTCGATTTGCTCGAGGCAGGAATCAGCGTCATTTCGGCCGTAAATATCCAGCACCTGGAAAGCATTAATGAAGAAATTGAACAGATTACCGGAATAGCGGTTACCGAACGTATTCCGGATAAGATACTGGAGATAGCTGATGAAATCGTAAACATCGACCTTACAGCAGACGAATTGGTTACCCGCCTTAAAGAAGGCAAAATTTACGATCAATCAAAAATCGAAAGGGCACTCGGCAATTTTTTCCAATCTGATAAAATCCTTCAATTGCGCGAACTGGCCTTAAAAGAGGTGGTGCACCAGGTAGAACGGAAAATCCAGACCGAAATTCCAAAATCAATTAAACTCCGGCCTGAACGTTTTTTAGCCTGCATTTCTTCTAACGCCGAAACCGCAGGGGTAGTAATCCGGAAAACAGCAAGATTGGCTTCCTATTACCGATCGCCATGGATTGTATTGTATGTGCAGAGCGATAGTGAAAGCATGGAACGCATAAAACTTGATAAACAACGTCATCTGATCAATCATTTTAAACTGGCTACCGAACTCGGGGCCGAAGTGATCAAAGTAAAAAGTAATGGCATCACCAAAACCATTATCGATGTGGCTACCGAAAAGGAAATTACCACCATTTGCATCGGCAAACCCCATCTTAATATTTTTCAGGTCATCCTGCGTACCGCAGTTTTTAATGGTTTGCTGAAGAATCTGGCGATGAAAGATATCGACCTGGTTATCCTTTCTTAAAATAATAAGGGCTGGTTACATCATTCTCAAATTAATCAAAACCATATCCCTTTATGCGGGGTTGAAATAATAGAACTTATGGAAAGCGATATGGAAAAAAAAGATACTCAAACACGTTTGATTAATGAGATTACCACTACTGGATTGCAAAGTGCGGCCAGGAAACTAGGTGCTTCGGCAAGTAAGGCTCAGATTAGGAAGGGTGTTTCTAAAAACATTAGTTTAATTGATGAATTACTGTGCATTGCGCTGATTAAAAACAAAGATTCGTCTAAAAGGGTACAACAGCGTATCGAGTTTGTTGGCCTGGGCGTTATTGCAGCCCATACCTTTTACCGCGGTTTTAAAAAGAAAAAAAGGTTATTGATTTTAGAAGGCGTTTTTCTCACAGCTGCGCTCGGAGGGGTAATATTGGCTACTCAGCTTAAAACCCTAAAGTAAAAGGTGAATTGATGAAACCATTTATTGAACAAACCTAATGCTGATCGTAAAATCATCAACGTACTGCAGAAATTTACTTTTACCCTTGCCTGGCTTCATTTTTAGCATATTTCTATGACACTTTTTAGCCAGAAAATTGTTCAGTTTGTATAACCCATAGGGCAATTGAAATTTTATCGTAAACATTATTTAAAAATCAAAAAATGGATTTACAGTTAAAGAATAAAACAGCTTTTATAAGTGGCTCTACAGCAGGTATCGGGTTTGCAATTGCCGAAAGTTTATTAAAAGAAGGGGTAAAAGTAATCATCAATGGGCGGTCGCAAAGCAGTGTAGATGATGCCGTGAAATCGTTGCAAGGTATTGCCGGAAACGAATTTATTTCAGGCATAGCCGCCGATTTTTCGAAAGCAGATGAAGTAAGCAACCTGATTGCTCAGCTTCCGGAGATCGATATCCTGATTAATAATGCGGGCATTTTTGAACCTAAAGCTTTTGAAGAAATTAGTGATGAAGATTGGTTTAGGTTTTTCGAAGTCAATGTGATGAGCGGAATCAGGTTATCGCGACAGCTTTTTCCTAAAATGTTAAAGAAAAACTGGGGCAGGATTATTTTTATTTCCAGCGAATCGGCCGTGTTTATTCCGGATGAAATGATCCACTATGGTATGACTAAAACTGCACAGCTGGCGGTTAGCCGTGGCCTGGCAGAATTAACCCAGGGTACGGCGGTAACCGTCAATTCAATTTTGCCCGGGCCTACCAAATCAAAAGGCGTTGGTGGTTTTATTGAAGATTTAGCCAAAAATGGAAACATCTCCATCGCTGAGGTAGAAGCCCATTTCTTTAAGAACATGAGGCCTACTTCATTACTGCAACGCTTTCTTGATGTGAGTGAAATTGCAAACGCCGTTACTTTTTATGTAAGTCCATTAGCCTCCGGAACCAATGGCGCTGCCATTAGGGTAGAAGGCGGCTTAGTAAGATCGATATTGTAATCGGTTAGGGATGATTTACGGGATCATATTAGGCTAATGAGCTTTTAATTTATTATTTTTAGGTTTTAATATTACGCCTCAGTTTTCATGGGGTGACTCATTCAAGAATCATTTTAACGTGCAAATCCAGAATTTTTTAACTACTAAAATCAAAAGCAATGAGTAAGATTACAGTAAAAGACGGAACCGAAATTTATTACAAAGACTGGGGAACCGGACAACCACTTTTTTTTCACCACGGTTGGCCATTATCTGGTGATGATTGGGATGGACAGATGATGTTTTTCCTTAAACAGGGTTACAGGGTTATTGCACACGATCGCCGCGGGCATGGAAGATCCAGTCAAACGGCTGAAGGGCATGAAATGGATACTTATGCCGCGGATGTGGCTGAGCTTACCCAGGCACTTGATTTAAAAGATGCCATACACATTGGCCACTCTACCGGTGGCGGAGAAGTGATTCGTTATGTAGCAAAATACGGAAAAGGCCGTGTAGCGAAAGCTGTGTTAATTAGTGCGGTTACACCCATAATGGTGCAGAACGAAAATAATCCTGATGGTATTCCACTTGCTGTATTTGATGAAATACGTGAAGGTACAGCTTTTAACAGACCGCAATATTTTCAGGATTTTACCATACCCTTTTATGGATATAACCGCGAAGGCGCAAAAATATCGCAGGGCGTTAGAGATAACTGGTGGCGTCAGGGCATGATGGGTGGTGTAAAAGCACATTATGATTGTATTAAAGCTTTTTCGGAAACTGATTTTACTGAAGACCTTAAAAGTGTAGATGTTCCAGTATTGGTGATGCATGGCGAAGACGATCAGATTGTTCCTTTCCCGCTTACAGGGGCAAAAGCCGTAAAACTCTTAAAAAATGGAACATTGATCTCTTATCCTGGTTTTCCTCATGGCATGCCAACCACCGAAGCGGCAACCATAAATAAAGACCTGTTGGCTTTTATCAAATCATAAACCGAAATAATTTTCCAATTAAAACAGAAGCCTTGAAATGTATTTTCAAGGCTTTTTTATTTCGCTTTAAGCTGGTTTCATGTGCGAATCAGCAAAGGTATTGATGGGTACGGAAATATTTTTTTTGCGGCACGTAGGGGTAAGTGCTGTATTGGTTGTCTCATTTTAAAATTAGACAGAAATGAATACAACTTCGACAAAAATTAAAAACAGCTTTTCCGCCAGCATCAGTTTCAAAAAAGCATCTGGTATTAAAGCATTAGGTTTAGCCATACTATTAAGCACGGGATTAAATGGTTTTGCACAAGAAGGCAAAAAAAATAAAGTAAATATTGGTTTGGTATATCCTGTAAGTACGAACGGAACCCACGCGGCGCTGGATACAAATGTATTTTCTTTAAATGCATTGGTTGGTGTTTCAGCAGCAGAAAAAGGGCTCTCCTTCGCAGGGCTCTCTAATATTGTGCGTAAAAATGCAAGCGGAACACAGTTTGCAGGTTTTTCTAACCACATTGGTGGACAAGCAAGTGGGGCACAATTTGCGGGTTTTATCAATACTTATGGTGGTGGAAATGGGGCTGCAATTGCAGGTTTCGCCAATATCTCAAAAGAAAACAGTGGTGCTCAGCTGGCAGGTTTTATGAACTGGACTTCGAAAAATGTTTCAGCCGTACAGGTTGGAGGTTTTATGAATAAAGCGGGTGATGTAAAAGGATCGCAAATTGCAGGTTTTATCAATGTGGCTAAGAAAGTGAAAGGCGTACAGCTTGCGGGTTTTATTAACGTGGCCGATAGCAGCGATTATCCGATTGGGATTATCAATATTGTTAAAAATGGCGAGAAAAGTATAGCCTTAACCACCAACCAGAATTTAACTACGATGGCCACATTCAGATCGGGTGGGAAAGTATTGTATGGTATTATTGGTGCAGGTTATAATTTTAAGAATAAAGAAGAAGTTTACGCTTTCGAAGCCGGTTTAGGGGCTCATTTTTTTCAGTCAGAACACTTTAGGTTAAATGCAGAACTTACCGCCGGCTCATTGCAAAACTTTAAACGGGGCAATTATTTCAAATCTACCTTTCAATTATTGCCTTCACTTAGGATAGGTCCTAATTTAGAAATATTTGCGGGTCCGTCGTTCAATTTTGTATCAACCAATACAGAAGAAGGAAAAACCTTACAGAAACACTACGTAAAAAGTTGGGACAGAAAAGACAATACTTTACATGCCCTGTTTTTAGGTTATACAGGTGGTTTGGCAATTAGTTTTTAAGATAAATGATTGAATGAGTGAGATTTGAATGATTGAATTGGTGCACGAGTTAACATTCGGTTATGCTATCATTCCATCCTTCAGTCATTCCCTTATTCAAAATTCAAAAATTAATAAACATATATTTGACTACAATTAAACCCGTGGAATTAACAGCAGTAGCTTCCGGAATTACAGATCAATACCATGATGATGCCGCATTTGAGCATTTGTTCAAAACGCATTACCATGCGCTGCACGCTTATGCTCAGGTGATTTTAAAAGATGAAGATGTTGCAGAAGAAATTGTTCAGGGAATGTTCTTAAAGTTTTGGGAAAAAAGGGAAAGCCTTAAAATACAATCTATAAAAGCATATCTCTACAAATGTGTTTACAACGATAGTTTAAACTACATTAAACAGGAAAAAACCAAAAGCAAATATCAGGAATTTACGGTACACAGCATGAATACAGAACATGAACCTGCCGCTGCAAAAGTAGAATTTACTGAGCTGCAGCAGCATTTAAGAGATGCCTTGAACCATTTGCCCGAGCAATGCCGCACCATTTTTCAAATGAGCAGGTTCGAAGAATTGAAATACCGCGAAATTGCCGATCATTTAGGTTTATCAATCAAAACGGTAGAAAATCAAATGGGAAAAGCGTTAAGGATTTTAAGATTAAAACTGGCTGATTTTCTGGTGTTTATTTTACTTGGATTATGGTATTATAATGATTTTTTTAATTAGAAGAAGCGCATGACTGATGAATTATTGATAAAGGTTCTTCTAAAAGAAAGTACTGAAGAAGAAAACGAAAAGGTAGAAAAGTGGTTAAATGCTGCCGAAGCCAACAAAAAACATTTCTCGGAGCTGGAAACCATCTGGCAGGTAAGCAACACCCTAAAAAACGAAAACAAGAGGGACGAAGAGCAGGCATGGACAAGTTTTAAGGCGAGAAGAGCAGATTTAAAACCACAGAAGGAAAACATCAGGCCCTTAAATGCCGGTAAAGTGTGGCTAAGGATTGCTGCGGTATTGTTTATTGCCCTGGGCGGATGGATCGCCTACAGTTTATATGGTCCGGGAAAATATACTGAACTCACCGCTACCGCTCAGGTTCGTACGGAAACCTTACCTGATGGATCAGCACTTACCTTAAACAAGAATACCAGAATAAGTTATGTCGCTAACTTTAAAAACAACAGAAAACTGAAATTAGAACAGGGTGATGTGTTTTTTGATGTAGCGAAAGATAAAACACATCCTTTTGTAATCGATATCGAAAAGATAAGTGTAGAAGTAGTGGGTACCTCATTCAACATTAAACATCTTAAAGAGGATACTGAAATTAATGTAGAAACCGGCATTGTGAAGGTTTGTCTGGCCAATGATGTGATTAAACTTTATAAAGGCGAGAAAATTATCATTAATGGCAATACCCGTAAACTGGTAAAAGAACAAAGTACCGATCAGCTTTACAACTATTACCGCAGCAACTTGTTCCAGGCGAATAACATTGCTTTATCCAAACTGGTAAATGCCTTGAATGAGGCCTATGGAAGCAACATCACTTTGGATGAAAAGATTAAGGGCTTAACCATCAATACCACATTAAAAATGGGATCGATCAACCAGAACCTTTACATTATCTGCCAAACCTTAAATTTACAGTTATCCCGTAACGGCAACACCATTTTGTTGTCTGATAAAAAATAATGAAGACAAGACTAATTATTTTATTGCTCTTTATTTCGGGCTATTGTAGCGCGCAGGTTACTACGGTCGATTACAGACGGAATTTGTCAAAAGGAGTAAGCCTGAATGTTAAGCAAGAAAAGGTTGGCAATGTTTTGCAGATGTTAAGCAAAGCCGGCGGATTTTATTTTTCTTATAATGGTGTGCTGTTCAGGCAGGATAGTCTGGTGAACCTGAATGTGAGAAATGTGCCGGTGCGTGAGGTTTTAGATCATCTGTTTGATGGTAAGGTAGATTATAAAGAAAATGCCGAATATATTATTTTACGCTATGCTGTAAATCATTTAACCATAGAAGCGGAACATATTGCTAATGGCGACAATGAATATGCAATAAGCGGTTATGTGGTTGATACCAGGACAGGGAATAAAGTGAAGCAGGCCAGTGTTTACGAAAAAAAACTGCTTCAGGCTGCGCTTACAGATAACAGTGGTTATTTTACATTACGTTTTAGAGGCGAGCACAGTGGTGTCATTTTAACGGCAAGTAAAGAAACCTATCGCGATACCGCCCTGGTTTTTTTGGCTGATATCAATATAAAACCCGGAAAATACGAAGATCCGGATAAAGAGAAAGGTGCATTTTTCTCCAATACTTTTGGCGGAAGGGGAATATGGCGTTTTTTGCTTTCATCAAAGCAACGCATCCAAAACCTGAATATCCCCGATTTTTTAGCGCAGACGCCTTTTCAGGCATCGTTTACGCCTGGCTTAAGCTCGCACGGTAGTATGAGCTCCAGTGTTGTGAACAAAGCATCGTTAAATATCCTTGGTGGTTATACCGCCGGAACAAATGGTTTTGAAATCGCTGGTGTGTTTAACTTAACCAAAGGGGATATTAAAAAGATTCAAATGGCAGGTTTGTTCAATGTCGTAGGCGGATCGGTAAAAGGTACGCAGTTGTCGGGGGCATACAATGATGTAAACCTCAATATGGATGGAGTACAGGTGGCTGGTTTGTTAAACAGAGTAGAAAGTAATGTCAGGGGTTTGCAATTGGCCGGGGCAGGCAACATCGCAGGTAAAGATGTTAAAGGAGCGCAGGTAGCCGGATTGATTAATGTGAGTAAGAATACCACTGGCGTTCAGCTGGCAGGGGTATTGAATAAAACCTCGGGGCGTTTAAAGGGTATGCAGCTTTCCGGATTGGTTAACCATGCTCAAAACATGGATGGTTTTCAGCTTGGCGTGGTTAACCTGGCTGATTCCTCCTCAGGGGTTAGTATCGGTTTAATCAACTTATCCGATAATGGCTACCGTAAAATAACCGTGTATAGCAATGAGCTAATCAATACCAACATCGCTTTTAAAACCGGAAATGCCAATCTATACACCTTATTAATTGCGGGTAAAAATTTTTCAGATACTGCCCGGCTATTTACTTTTGGATTAGGCCTTGGTCATGACTTTATCTTAAACAAACGCTTCTCCGTGGCCGCTGAGGGCACCATCCAATCGATATATCCTGGCCGTGTTGAAGAAGCAAATACCCTATACAGGCTACAAACACACCTGCAGTTTAATGTTTTGTCGAGGCTTGCTTTTTTTGCCGGACCAGCTTATTCGTATTACGTAAAGGGCGAGGCAATTCCTGGTGAAACAGATCAAAAAGAAGTGGCTCCTGCCTGGCATCGTCGCTTTAAAAATGGCACTCAAGGTTGGCTAGGCTGGAACTTCGGCCTTACGGTTTCATTGTAGGAACAGTATTTTACTGGTTTCGCTGTTTGAATTATGGGGCATTTTCTGTAATATTGATTAAGTTCATTTTATTTATGCCTTTGAAAATTTATCGTTTTTATCTGTTGACAGGTATTTTCCTGCTGATCTGTTTTGCCGTTCGGGCTCAAAAACAAGACAGTTCACCTCTTGGTGCATTAACCGATACTACAAAAAAAGGTTTTGTGGCCAAAATGCAGGAGTTTGGCCGTAGGTCGGCTATCAAGAGTAAAAGTGACTTCGATGCCGATAAAGCTACACTTGTGCAGACCAAAATCTTCGATGAAATCAGAACAGTTATGCAAAAGGCAAAAATGTATCTGAAAACCAGTGTGGATACTGTAGGGACAAAAACTGAATTGGAGCAGATCAAGGCAGATTTTATGCTTGCCGGAGATGGTGTTTTTACCAATAAAGGAACCTCGCAAACTTTTAGAAACCTTACTGCTACTTCAAAAATTATAAATGAACTGCTTAATAAAGCCAAAGTAAGGAAAACAAGTCTTGATTTGCGGCAACAGGAACTTGATAATTTCCGTTATCGTTTAGATTCTCTTTCGAGCGTGCCTGCGTTATTTAAGTTTCCAGCAGATTCTCTGGAATTGGCGGGATACCTAAAAAAAATCGCCGTAGTTGCCTATGAAATAGCACCCATTGATACAGCCCTTAAGCAGGCCAGCGGAAATATTCAGACACTTCTGAACCAGATTAATTTAGAAGTGTCGAGCCTTCAGGTCAGCCTGGATGAAATCGATATTTATCAACGTAAAATGGCTTACAATGTCCTTGGACGGGATTTCGGTAATATTTGGCAACCCGTGGGTTTTTACAGGCCATTTGGCGAAATTTTAAGTTTCTCCAAAATAAAAGGTCTGCTCACGCTAAACTTTTATTCCGAAAATAATTCAGGCAAACTACTCATCTTGGTTTTGCTGACAGCCATTTCGTTTATTTACCTGCGTTCATTGAAACGGATCTATACCGCAAGGGAACTTTTAAAAGCAGATTTTGAAGGTCAGCTTGTATTGCGCTACCCGCTGGCATCTGCAATACTACTGGTGCTCAGTCTTTTTCAATTTATTTTTATATCGCCTCCGTTTATCCTCAGTGTTATTTTCTGGTTAATCTCGTGCGTTTGCCTAACCATCATTTTTAAAGGATATATTTCTAAGTACTGGCTCCGTGTTTGGGCTGTTATGGTGCTGTTTTTTATTTTGGCTTCGGCTGATAATTTGATTTTACAGGCTTCCAGAACAGAACGCTGGTTGATATTAATTGCCGCTGTTACAGGCGTAGTGTCAGGGCTTATCATACTCCTCCAGAAAAAGCAACAGGAACTCAGAGAAAAATGGATTACCTATTCTATCAGTTTTATGGTCATCCTCGAAATCTTTGCCGTTCTGGCCGATATATTTGGTCGCTATAACCTGGCAAAAACACTTTTTATCGGCGGTTATCTTAATGTGGTTGTCGCTATTCTTTTTTTATGGGTAGTCAGGTTTATTAATGAAGGTTTATTACTGGCATTCGATGTATATACCGTTCAGGACAAAAAGCTTTTCTATCTTAATTTTGAGCGCGTAGGAAAACAAGCGCCATTACTACTTTATGCGTTGCTGGTATTTGGCTGGCTCATTTTAATGGGGAGGAACTTTCCTGCTTTCGAATATCTGGCAAAACCACTTGGTAATTTCTTTAGCCAGGACAGAACACTCGGTAATTATACCTTTAGTATTAATGGTTTAGTATTGTTTGTGGCCATTATGGCTATTTCGGTATTGGTATCTAAAATCGTTTCTTTCTTCGCATCTGATGAGCATTTAGCGGTTGATAAAGATAGCAAGCAAAAAAAACGCGGACTGGGCAGCTGGATTTTATTGATTAGGATTTTTATCCTGGGCATTGGCTTATTTTTAGCCATTGCAGCGGCAGGTATCCCGATGGATCGGATTACCATCGTACTTGGCGCACTTGGTGTTGGTATTGGTTTTGGCTTGCAAACGCTGGTGAATAACCTGGTGAGTGGTCTGATCATTGCTTTTGAAAAACCGGTAAATGTGGGCGATATTGTAGATGTTGATGGCCAGGGAGGAACAATGAAATCAATTGGTTTCAGAAGCAGCGTAATCTCTACCTGGGATGGGGCAGATGTAGTGATGCCTAATGGCGATCTTTTAAATTCACATCTCGTTAATTGGTCGCTGGCCGGAAACCGGAAGAGGGTATCGATAACATTGGGAATTGCCTATGATGCCGATCTGGAGAAATGCAGACGTGTAATCGGCGAAGTTTTAGATGCAGAGCAGCGGATTAACAAAAACCCTGGCCCGGTAATACAGTACGAACAGTTTGGCTCGAGTACCATCGATTTAAGAATTTATTTCTGGGCGAAACACATCCGTGAGGCGAATGCCACCCGAAGCGACCTGATTGTGGCCATTTCGGAAGCCTTTAAAGCCAATAATATTTCCATTCCTTTTCCACGTCAGGATGTACACCTGCATTATCCAGACAAAGAAGGCGAGCTGCCTCAGGCTTAATAAAGAATGGTTTAATACCTTAAAAATTTATGGCAACCATATCGAAAATTAAAATAGTTGATGATCGGGAACTGAGGGCTGAAATTGATCACCTTTACGAGAAAACAGATCAGGTGGCTTTAGCAAAGTGGGCAATCAGCTGTGCCAAAAATGTATTAACCTTTGTGCCGGACGAAAATATAAATTTATCCATTATTGAAACCGGATTCGAAATAAATAAACGTTGGCAAGCGGGAAAAGCAAGTGTTCATGAGGTTAGACAGGCTGGTTTCAAAATTCATGCGCTTGCCCGCACAAGTAGCACAGCAGTAATGACAAATGCGATTAGAACTGCTGGTCAGGCAGTAGCTGTTGGGCACATGAGAGAACATGCTATGGTATGCGCTGATTATGCCATTAAAACCATTGGCCTGGCTTTCCAAAATGATTTAAACCGGATAAAAGCCGAACGTACCTGGCAATTGGAAACGTTAAAGCATGTTTTAGCTGAAGCTTAAATCAGGTATTATCCAAAATTTTTTAAAAAATTAAAATCCACACTGACATAGGGTTGTCACTGAGGCTGCTAAATTTGTCCCATCATTTAAAATAATTTAAGGGCAATCTGTTTCATCAAAATTATTTTATTGATTGCGAAATGGTAGAAAACAAAGGAAAAGATATAGAAACTTTTTGCCCGGGCAGCATTAATGAATGGCGGAACTGGTTAGTTGAGCATCATGAGCTTAAATCGTCGGTTTGGCTTGTTTATAGCAAGAAAGGCACGGGTTTGCCAAGCATTACCTGGAGTGAAGCTGTAGATGAGGCCCTTTGTTTCGGCTGGATAGACAGTACAAAAAAAACGATAGATGAGAAGACGTTTATGCAGTTTTTCAGTAAACGGAAACCCAATAGCGTTTGGTCGAAAATTAATAAGGAAAAGGTAAAGCGACTATTGGCACAAGAACTGATGACCAAAGCAGGCTTAAAAGCCATTAAAAAAGCTAAACAAAACGGCTCATGGAAAGCTTTAGATGCAGCTGAAACACTTAAAATACCTAAAGATTTAGCTACAGAATTTAAAACCAGAAAAGACGCTAAGATTTTTTTTCTTGGCTTAAGTAAATCGGTTAAAAAATCCCTCCTGCAATGGATTGTGCTAGCCAAAAAAACAGAAACCCGGCAAAACAGAATTCTGGAACTCGTAAATTCTTCATCTGAAAACGTATTGCCAAAGCCATTTCGCCGCTAGCGTGCAAACCATCTAAATTACTGTTAATGTAAATACCTACATTTTAAAAATGGATATTACCAAAAGATTTGACCGGATACTACAGATATTTTTTCTGCTGCAATCAAAATCCGTAGTCACTACAGATGAATTACAAAAGCGGTTCGAAATCAGTTTAAGAACGATTTACAGGGATTTAAAAGCCCTGGAGATTGCCGGTATTCCGATCGTAAATGAATTAGGATCTGGTTATTCGATTATGGAAGGATTTAGGCTGCAACCATCGAGGTTTAGCCAGGAAGAAATTCTCAGTTTAATGGTTGCCGAAAAAGTGATGCAAAAACATGAAACCGACTTTGTTAAAAAACATTTCGAAGCCGCGCTGATCAAAATAAAAAGTTCGTTTCAGGTAAATCAAAAAAGAGATTTTCTACATTTAGAAGATACCGTACATCTTAAAAACGACTTAAAATCTAAAGATTATCTGCCCAATATTATTGATGTTTTACTCAATAGTACCTTAAAGAAAAAAATAACCCATATCAATTATCTCAAAAGTGGAGATATTCATGCGGTTAGCCGATCTGTTGAACCAATCGGTGTATTTTACGAACACAGTCTTTGGTATCTTTTAGCCTATTGCCATTTAAGGAAAGATTACCGCAATTTTAGATTAGACCGGATTAAAAAAGTTTCCATACTCGAAGAAAGTTTCACCATTACACACCCGCCAATTAATGAATTCAGGGATAAAGGCCTATCCGAAAATATGCTGAAAATCGAAATCAGGGTAGACCGGAAGTATGCGCATTTTTTATATTGGGAACGACAGATTTTCGGATTTACAGGCGAAGAAATTTCAGATGATTTTGTGGTCATGTACTTCGACTGTTCTCTTTCTGAAGTTTCTTTCGTGCGCTGGTTTGTTAAATTTGTTGATGTAGCCGAAATTATAGAACCAGCCCATTTGAATAATGAACTGGTTGAGATAATGGAATCTGGTTTAAAGAGATTAAAAAACAAAGAGGCTATATCATAAATATAGAATTGTCATCCTGAGCCTGTCGAAGGACTTATTTAAATACCTCGTAAGGTGTTTGACAGGCTCAACATGACAGTATCTGAGGTGAAATAGCCTTTATGATACAGCCTCTTGCTTTTTTTAATAACGGTCCCAGAAAAATGGAGGCTCAATACCTAAGGCCCTTAAATACACAAAACCCTGGCCGCGGTGGTGTATTTCGTTATCAATGAAATACAAGAGGTGGCTAATGATTGTAAACTCGTACTGCCCGAATAACTTAATGGTTTCTTGAAGCTGATCTTCGGAGATCTGGTTAAAGTATTCCACAATTTTTGGGGTATCCTCATCCCATTTTGTTAGGATCTCTTCCTTGGTATTCAGCGGAAGATCGTGACTAAATGGCGATGTTTCTCTGGTGACCATTTCTTTTAAACCAGGAACATCAATTGATAATAACTCTTTAATTAAGGCAGAAAAAGGCCTCATTCCACCGATCGAAAATTCGAATAATTCTTTTTCTGGAAATTTTTCAATGGTTTTTCTGGTTAGTTTTCTGTGGCCTAACCAATGCTGTAGTAATTCGTTTTTAGTAATCATAATTGCTGACATGATGTGATATTCATTTAATAAAACAAAGTTATATCCGCACTATGACAGCTGTTTGTCAGTCGAAAAACAACATGTTATTTTTTATTAAAATTTTTTGAATCGGGAAGCAGTATAGTCTTAAAAAGATCACAGGTTCACCAGATTTCCGCTTACTTATCCAGCACTACTGAAGCAGATGAATTTTGCATTTGGTTGATCTGTTCGCGGTACATATTGCCCCAGTCAGACATCGCATCCAGCATCGGTTTCATGGTACGGCCCAAATCAGTCAGGCGGTATTCTACCCTTGGTGGTACTTCCGGAAAAACAACACGTGTAATGATCTGGTCTTTCTCCAGTTCTCTTAACTGTGCCACTAACATCCGTTCTGATATGCCAATAATGTCTTTTTTAAGTTCGCCATAACGCATGGTGCCATAAGAAAGGCGACACAATATTGCAGGTTTCCACCTTCCGCCAATTACAGCCAGTGATGAAGACATGCCACAGCTGTCGATCATCATTTTTTCGTTCAAAGCATTAGTTGATGTTTCTTTTCTCATTTCTTACTTTTTTGTTAGTACCTAACAATTTGCTGCTTACCTGCAAATGTAAAGTATCTCTTTTACTTTAGCAGAAAAATTAAAAAATACACATGAAAAAATTAACAGATAAAATTGCGCTGGTAACAGGAGGAAGTCGTGGCATTGGCGCAGCGATTGTAAAAAGGTTAGCTGCAGAAGGTGCAAAAGTGATATTTACTTATGCCCATTCAGCTGAAAAAGCGTTGGCGGTAGTGGCTGAGGTTGAAGCTGCCGGTGGAGTTGCGGTTGCATTAAAAGCAAGCAGTACCATAGCCGGTGAAGTAACGGGTGCCGTGGCTAAAACCATCGCCGATTTTGGCCGTATCGATGTGCTGGTTAACAATGCCGGTATTTACATTGGCAAAGCATTTGAAGAACATACCCTTGAAGATTATAACGAAATTATGGCCGTTAATGTACAGGCGGTTTTTGTAGCTGCTTTGGCAGCTGTAAAAGCTATGCCCGAAGGTGGCCGCATCATTACCATTGGCAGCAACATGGGCGATAATGCTGTTGGTCCTGAAACCACATTGTATACCATGAGCAAATCGGCACTTCAGGGTTTTACACGCGGTTTAGCCCGCGACCTTGGTGCCAGAAAAATTACGGTAAACCTGGTTCAGCCCGGGCCAATTAATACGGATATGAATCCAGCTGATGCACCATTGGCCGATTTTCTGAGAACCCGTATGGCCTTGCCAGATTACGGTACAGTAGAAGATATTGCCTCATTTGTGAGCTTTATCGCAAGTGAAGAAGCGAGATACATTACCGGTTCGTTTTTAACAATCGACGGCGGATTGAATGCTTAATGCGATCTCCAATAAAACGGGACTTTGGTTGGGATAGCAAATCCCGGCCAAAGTTTTATCTGCTTAAATTAATCTTTTGCTCCAGTGTTTCGCGGTAGTTCCGCCCGATCGGGATCTGGTGAGTGCCGATCATGATCCTGTTGTGCTCTATCCGTTTAATTGCCTTATGGGCAACTAGAAAGGATTTGTGTACGCGAATAAAAAGCGGAGCAGGGAACATTTCTTGTACCATCTTTATCGAGCCTTTAATCACAATCCTTTCTATTGGTGTGTGAATAATAGCATAATCTTTTAAACCCTGGATATGCGTAATCTGATCGAAATAAAGTTTAATCCTTTTTATCCCGCTTTTAACAAAGATAAATCCGGGCTCGGGTGCATCCGTTTCCAATTTGTGATCTTGTAATTTAAGCGCAAGGAAATCTTTTACTTTATCCATTGCAGCCGAAAACCTGGGGAAGGAAATCGGTTTAAGTAAAAAGTCGATTACCCCAAGCTCAAATCCTTCAAAGGCATAGTTGCGGTAGGCAGTGGTAAAAATAGTAAGCGGCGGCTCTGATAAACGTTTTAGGAATTCAATTCCTGTCATTTCGGGCATTTCGATATCAAGCAACAATACATCGACCTTATTATTTTCCAGGTAATGTAAAGCTTCACCAGCATGGCTAAACAACGATACCGAATACAGATTTTCAGTTCTTTTCAGATAACCCTCCAATATTTCGAGGGCAAGAGGTTCATCATCTATAACAATAACGTTTAGCATGTTTTTTAATGGTTTAATCTACAGTTCAATGATCAATTTGACGCTGAAAATGTTGTTTTTATCTTCAATCTCCAGTTGATGTTGATTGGGGTAAAGTAGTTCGAGCCGGTTTCGCAAATTGATCAGGCCTATACCTCCATTCCTTTTGTCGCTTATTGAAGATGGTTTGGCATTTTCGATCAGGAAAGACAATATTGATCCTTTCAATCCGATATTTATCCTTAACCAGCTGCTTTCAGTTTGTTTGCTGAGTCCATGTTTAAAGGCATTTTCTACGAGTGGAAGGAGTAACAGTGGTGCAATCTCCTCTCCATTAAGGGTAGCATCGCTGTTCAGCACAATATTGGCCGCTCCACTAAACCTTAATCGCTCGAGTTCGATATAGTTATGAAGATAACTGATCTCTTTTTCTAACAATACCTTTTCGTCATTACTGTCGTACAACATATATTCCATCATCTCTGATAGTTTAAGTACAACATCCGGGGCAAGCTCCGATTTTTTAAGGGTTAGTGCATAGAGGTTATTCAATACATTAAACAGGAAATGTGGGTTGACCTGCGCACGGAGAAAGTTAAGCTCTGCGTTTAGTTTCTCTACGGTTATCTTCTGGATAATAAGCTGCTGGCCATACCAGTCGATACTTAGTTTTAGGGCGAGCATTAAACCCAGGTACCATAGTGTACTAAAAAAGTTGTATGATAAGCTCTCCATGAGGTGGCTGTTGCGCATGGGACCTACCACATAACCATATAAATAATAATCGAAAAGACTCTGAGCGGTTAAATACCCTATTACCGAAATGAGTACCCATCCAAAATAGGCGAAGTATCGTTTTTTAAGCAAAAATCTGGGTAAAAAGTAATGGAGATTAAGGTACGCGATGATCATCAGCAATACAATCCTACCACTTACGCAGGCCACAAAGTAGGGCATGCTGGCTTTATAGATGAGGTACTTTTTCTCATAAATAAAGAATCCTGTAATGAGCAACCAATACGCAACATGAATCAAAACATATTTTAATGAAACGCTGCGTTTAGAAAACGGCAGTTTAAGCGGTTTGTCCAGTGTGTCCATTTTTAGGTAATGATGAGTTGTTGGTACGGTTAATGCCGTTGATGATAAAGGAAACGAAAAGTATTTAGCCCGCAAAATTATATCGACAAACGACATAAATAGTAGATGAATATAATCATAAAAAGACTGATATCTATTATTCTGGTTGTTCGTCTATTATTTTTCTCTTGCCCTTCCCAATAACTTAATATTGTGTAGAAAGAATCAAATTTTTCACTAAAAACGTGTCACATGAAACAAATCAAATTCAATCAGGCGTTTATTAAGATGTTTGCGCTGATTACCCTGTGTTTTACCACCCTTGGTTTTACCGCTAAATTTGGGTTAGACAGTTACGAAATTTTCCTCAACAACAAACTCATTTTAAAGCAGGCTGTAAACCAGCCCCTGAGTTTAAGAATGCTTAAACTGGATGCGGCTAAAGAAAGCGATCAGTTGCGGATCAATTACAGGCATTGTACCGGAAAGGGTGTAGGTACCGATCGGATTATCTTTTTAAAAGATGATAAAGGAAATACGCTGAAAAAATGGGCTTTTGCCAATGCTACCGGTTCAGATCTGAATATGACGATAGCCGTAAAAGAACTGCTGCAATTGGAGAAGAAAAATGCCAACCGCGAATTGAGCCTCCAGTACACCGCCAGGGAGCTTCCTAAGGGCGAAACGCTGGCGATCCTAGACCTTTAAAATTATTTTAGCATTGTTAAATAGTAATGCGTTCAGGTTAAATTGCTGGGCGCATTTTTAGGTTAAGGCCTTATTGTTTGCTTTGCCACTTAATTAAATCATCTTGCTGTTAACCGCCCGAGAAAGCGCTTCAACCATATTACTCACTTCCAGCCGTTCAAAAATCCTTCGCCTGTAATATTTTACGGTATCGGGGGCAACAAATATTTTTTCGGCAATTTGATTAATGGTTAAGCCCTGGGCGTGCAGTTGCAAAATTTCGATTTCCCTTTGGCTTAGTTTTGGTTTCGCTGATTTCTGCCAGATTTTATTTTCGATATTGAGTTCCCACAGCTCATCGGTACCCTGTTTGTAAATACAGATATTACCCGCCTGCTGATGGTGCGAGATGGAGACAATACACATCGCTTTCCACAACTTCCCTTCACTGGTTAAAAATAAGGGGGTCAGTTTATGGTTAATCAGCGTGGATTTACCTTCCTGGTTTTTCAGATGAAAATCGTAAGTAATGCTATAGTGTTTTTTTTCTCCGCCAGGCAGTTTTGCGAAAAAATCGAATCCGGCTTCGTTAATCAGGCTCAATAAGGTGAGATCCTTTTCAGGAACATTTTTAAAATAAAATTCATAACCCAGACCCAATACTTCTTCGGGCGAATAACCACCTAAAAACAAGGGGTTTTCTGAAACATACTCAAATGCCATTTTTTCGTAATCGATCACATATACGCTTTCGTAGGTTAAACGCGCAAAAGCCTTTATCGCTTCCATGTAATTTTGCTGCTGGAGAAGGTCTTCGGCTGATACTTTTTCAACCTTATTCTTAGTCAGCAAAGCGGAGGTAATCGGATCTTTCATTTTGGGGATGGCTTAATCGCAAATTTACACTAAAGTGTAGCCTTTGAAAATATTTTTGTACTCACTTTTACAGCGAACATTTTTTGAACATGAAAAAATACCCCGAATTAAACCTTGTAGAACTAAACAAGCGTAAACTGGCTTTAAAGAGCGCTTTAATCGTGCTCGTCATATTGGGTTTGGTTTTCGTATTCACATTGGTTCTGCTCAAGGCAAAATTTTATTTTATTTATTCAGGTAATGGAGCGGTTTATCGCCTGGACAGGTATTTATTTCTTTAAAAATCAAATTATGCCACATACCAATCAATAGTTTTTTATGATACCCAATACCATGAACTGTAAAAATTGTAACCAAACCGTTAACACTAATTTTTGCGGCCATTGCGGTCAGCCCATGCAGATTAAAAGGGTAGATGCACATTATATCCTGCATGAAATTCAACATATCTTACATTTCGAAAAAGGAATATTGTTCACGGTAAAAGAACTGCTGATCAGGCCCGGACTAAACATCAGAACATTCATTGCCGATAACCGGAGCCGATTGGTGAAACCTGTTATATTTATCATTGTCTGCTCGTTAATTTATACGGTAATTAGTCATTTCTTCCATATTGAAGAAGGTTATGTTGAATTTAAAGAGGTAAAAAAAACAAGTATTGGTTTAATTTACGATTGGGTGCAGGGCCATTATGGTTATGCCAATATTTTAATGGGTGTTTGTATTTCCCTGTGGTTAAAACTGTTTTTTAAAAAATATAACTACAACTTTTTCGAAATATTAATCCTCCTGTGTTTTGTAATGGGCATTGGCATGTTAATCATTTCTGTTTTTGCCATTGCCGAAGGACTTAGCAAAATCAGTTTAATGAAAGTTTCGGGTATTACCGCGGCAGCCTACAGTACCTGGGCCATTGCACAGTTTTTTAACGGGAAAAAAGTAGTAAACTATGTAAAGGCAATGATTGCTTACTGCCTGGGCATGTTCATATTTGGAATTTTGTTAGTGCTTTTGGGCGTTTCAATCGATCTGTTGATCAGACATTAAACGCTCGTAAAATTTCCATATTTTAGCACAACCGAAACAAAGAATATGCTGAAACTAAGGAGGCTGAAAAGTATAACGGCCCGAAAACTAACCAAATTGCCGACGGGCAGCACCAATACATTTTATAAAGCCATTATTTTGCTGTTTGCATTCATTTTAACTGTTGGATGTACCGAAACCTTCGCCCAGCAAATGCCGGTTTGGAAAAGCAGCCAGGATCATTTAAGCACGGTTGATTGGCTGGTGCATGGAGAAGGCCACGTTGCAGCTGTTTTTAAAAGTGCAGATCAAAAAGACCTTATTTTAAGCAATGGGCTCCTTAAACGGGTATTCCGGTTATCGCCAAATGTGGCCTGTACCGATCTTCGTAATCTGAGTACCGGCGAGCAGTTACTCCGGTCAGTTAAGCCCGAAGCCCAGGTAAGCATTAATGGTAAAAAATACAATATCGGCGGTTTATATGGCCAGAAAGAGAATGCCTACATCACCACGGGCATGCTTGGAAGTTTGAGAGCCAGTGAAGGTGATTTTCAGTTCCAGGATTATAAAATCATGGCATTGCCCCAGTTTATCAAATGGAAACCGGGCTCCATGTGGACGGCCAATCAGAAAAATCCAACAGGCAAAACACTAACTTTTACCTATAAAAGTGCAGATGCTAAACTAAACGGTGTGCTGGTTAAGGTAAATTATGCGTTGTATGACGGAATTCCGCTGATGACCAAATGGGTTACCGTAGAGAATAAAACGAATGCTGCTATTAAGGTTGAACAGGTGGTAAATGAAATCCTGGGCGTGGTGGAAGAGGAAAGCGCTGTTGTGGGCAGTACCGATAAAATGAAAACGCCACATGGTATTTATATTGAGAGTAATTTTGCTTTTAACAATGCCATGAAGTACAGTTTAAGTGATCAGAGCACACATTGGAAAGCCGATAGCCTTTATACCTCGCAGGTGAATTACGATAAAACCACCCCTTGTTTATTGGAAGTATACCCAGATAAAGGGGTGAATGTTGAACTGGCTGCTGGTGAAGTATTCAGTTCTATCCGCAGCAATGAACTTTTAATGGATGGTTACGATCGGGAAAGACGAGGTTTAGCCATTCGTAAAATGTATAGAATGATTGCACCATGGACAACTCAAAATCCAATATTTATGCACCTGGTGAGCAAAAACGATCAGCAGGTAAAGAGCGCCATTGATCAGTGTGCGGCAACCGGATACGAAGCGCTGATTTTAAGTTTTGGAAGCCACCTGAATATGGAAGATTCTACTGCGGCTAATATCCAAAAGTGGAAAAACCTGACCGAATATGCCCATGCTAAAAATATAAAGATTGGCGGTTATTCGCTTTTTAGTTCCCGGAGAATTAGTGATGAAGATGATGTGATTAGTCCGCTGACGGGAAAACCCGGAGGTGCCTTTTTTGGTCATGCACCATGTTTTGGCAGTAAATGGGGTTTGAGCTACCGCGATAAAATCAAATACTTTTTTCAAAGAACAGGATTCGATATCTGGGAAAATGACGGGCCTTACCCTGGTGATGTATGTGCTTCGACCACGCATCCGGGACACAAAGGGCTGGCCGATAGCCAATGGACGCAAATGGAAATCCAAAAAGAACTTTACCACTGGTTAAGCGAAAGGGGAATTTACATCAATGCACCAGACTGGTACTTTTTAGACGGTACCAATAAAATTGCAATTGGCTATCGTGAGGTGAACTTTTCGTTGCCAAGGGCTAACCAGATGATCCTGAACCGACAGAATATTTTTGACGGGACCTGGGAGAAAACACCAAGTATGGGCTGGGGTTTTGTGCCACTAACTGCTTATCAGGGAGGAGGAGCTGAAGCCGTGCTCGAGCCACTCGCCGATCACCTGAAAGACTATAAACAATTGATGATGCAATATTATGGGGCAGGGGTGCAGGCCTGTTATCGTGGGCCTCGTTTGTATGATACCGAAGCCACCAAAGAAACCGTAAAAGGTGTAATCAATTGGTACAAACAATACCGCGAAATTCTCAATAGCGACATTATCCACTTACGCAGGGCCGATGGCCGAGACTGGGATGGCATTTTGCATGTAAGCCCAAGTCTGAAAACAAAGGGGTTGTTAATGCTTTATAATCCTTTAGATCAGGATATCGAAAGGGTAATATCGGTTCCTTTGTATTATGCAGGTTTAACCCGTAATGTGCTTGTAACCGATGAAGCCGGAAAGAAAACAAGCCATGTGGTAGATGCGGCAAATAAAATTCAACTTAAAATCAAAATCAAGGCAGAAGGCTATACCTGGCTTAAGATGGAGTAGGATTGTTGAAATATCCCAAAGAAAATGAGGATGTATCACAAAGGTGATTTTACCTCAAATGCTGTCATGTTGAGCTTCCCGAAGAATCGGGACAAGTAGTCGAAACACTTTAAAACGTATTTAAGCTAGCTTGCATTGACAGATCCTTAGAGAAAGGTCGTCATTGCGATAAACGAAGCAATCTTAATGCGTACGATGGTAGCGATCGTTGTAAGATTGCTTCCCCGAAAGGTTCTATCGTATGTACCCATCTTTTGATTTGGGTTTTTTATGCATTTTGCTAACCAACGTTAATAAAGTTTAGGCTTTGCCGAAGAACTTCGTCAATCCCAAGTGGCAGAAAAATCAAAAAAACAGTTGCAGAATAGAACAAATAGCACTACCAAACCTTAAGCGCAGTGGTTTTGTGTTCCATAATCATGATTCCCAGCCTATTAAGGTCTTGAACACAAAACGAAGTGCCGCTGTTTTTTTGATGAGCCTGGGGCAGTGAGAAGCCACCTTGCCGGATTGACAAAGCGCTTTGGGTACTTTGGCGCTCCAAAGTACCATGCCCCCGCGGCAGAGAGCGGAAAAAATAATATTTGTAACTAATTATGGTACAACCTCGTTAATCAAAATGCTGATTTTTTATACAAACCATTGTGCCATTGCTTTTTGCAGCTCGCTGTAATCAATATCATGCTCAGTAGCCCAGGCAACAATCCCGTCGGGGCGGATCAATACCGCGCAAAGGCCCAGTTGATTTTTTGCAGTTGCCGAAATATAATCGATCTGGTCGTTGTATTCATTAACCAACTTTTTGAGTGAAGTATTTTGGTCAAAATCGAGCAATATGCCCCGGCCACTGTGCATCAATTCACCAATGGTTCTCCCATCTTCAAATTCAAAATTAGGAACACTGCATCCAACCAGTGGATGCTTCCCATCGAGATTAATTTGGGTAGAAACGCCCCAAACCCTGCCCGCAAAATAGGTGGCACCATCAATGGTATTGATCAGGTCAGTAATAATGGCATGTAAAGCGCGGGCATTAGGTTCAGGTTTCATAATGGCTGCCTGGGCGCGCGACCAATCGAGTACCTGCGCACCAATGGGATGCCGTTCTGTACCATAACTATCCAGTAAACCTTCAGGCGCTTTTCCGTGGATAGTGGCTGCGAGCTTCCAGCCCAGGTTCATGGCATCGCCCAAACCCAGGTTAAGCCCTTGTCCGCCTAAAGGCGCGTGAATGTGCGCAGCATCGCCGGCTAAAAGTATGCGTCCGTTACGGTAGCTTGTGGCTTGCCTTGCCCGGTCGGTCCAGGTGCTGGCAATATGGAGCTTACTGATGGTGACATCGGTGTTTGAAACACGGCGCAGTACCTCTTGCAAATGTTCGCGCGTAATGGCCTTGGCCGAACCATGAAATGCACCGCCATCAAAATCCTGTATGGCCAGGTAACCCGGCTGCGATTGCATGTACATGCCTGTTGGCGTTACGTTTCGTCCGGGTTTAAGCAACTCTGGATTGGCGAGGTCTATTTTAGCTGAGTAACCGGTAAATTCGGGTTCAGTACCCGCGAATTCAAAACCGCCAGTCTTACGCACCACGCTTCGGCTTCCGTCGCAACCCACAAGCCATTTACTTTCGAAAGATTGACCAGCAGTTTGTACCGTTACACCTTCGCTGCTTTGATGGAAGCCTGTAACGGCAAAACCTCGTTTAATTTCAACGCCCAGGGTTTCTGCACGCAGGGAAAGTATGGTTTCCAGCTCCTCCATTTCCGTAATTAAACTGGTAGGTGTAGAACCTGGCAGGCGATATTTCCATTGTGTGCTATCAATATCGCCATCGTGAAATGGAATGCCAGCGAAATGCCCTGCCTGTCGGCGGGGTCCCTGAACGGCATTTTGATGTGGGTTTTTAAGGTGTTGATGTATTTTAAGTTCTTGCAGCAAACCACGGCGATAAAGTGCTTCAATGGTTGGCGCCGATAAACCCCGGATGCCAAAGGGAAGCTGTTTTAAAGGTGAGTGCGCCTCCACTGCCTTTTCGATTATCAGTACCGAACATTTGGCTAAAGCCAGTTCGCAGGCCAGGAACAAACCTACAGGACCAGCGCCTGAAATAATAACATCGTAAAAGGCATCTGGGCGTTCGAGAATTTTATTTGAATGTGTAGTGTTCATATCGTATGATTAAAACACAAAATTCTGGAATGCCCGGGTATTAGGCTTGTATAAACGCGACAATCGCTAGATGAGGTTAGGATGAGAGGTTAAGCATACCATTGCTTAATATCTGTTTGCCTTTTTTGGCTTTCCGGGCGAATGCTGCGGGGCTGGTGCCGCTGTAACGTTTAAATTCTCTGCTGAGGTGGGGTTGATCGGCATAACCAAACTCATGTGCCAAACTGGCGAGACTGGCATCCGGATCAAGCCACAATTGATTACGCACCTGTTCAAAACGCATCAGGCCGGATACATCTTTCACGGTATGGCCGGAAGATCGTTTAAAGTTTCTTTCCAGTGTACGTACGGTTACATGGGCTGCGGCTGCAACCTCGCTCACGGGTATGGTGCCTTTTGCTTCCTGCATCGCCATCCCGGCTTTGAATAACATGCTGTTGGGAGCAAGCTGCGCCCTGGCCTGTAAGAAATACGATTTAACCTTTGCCACAGCTTCATCTATCTGGCCGGCAATAACAAATGCATTCAGCTCAGCCTGAAGCCTGGCGATGGGGTGTTCGAACAGATGTAAGTCATGTTTTTCGGATGGGAGATCGAGTAAATCGAACACCGTCCATGGAAAACACCTGATCGCAATGATTTCAAAACGGTTTTTCGTGTAAAATATGGCCGGCTGATTAAGTAAACCCATCATAAAAGGGGAGGGTAAAGGCTGCAATTCTCCGTTAACCGAAATGCTACATCCGCCGCCAAAATGAAAAATAATTTCTGCATAACCATCAGGTATAACTTCAAAACCCGATAGTTGCGCTCCAGATACTCTTCTGTTGTACCAAAAGCATTTTATCGTGTCCTGCAGTTCCTCAGGAGCTTCGAATTCTTGATGATGCATTTTTAATAATGGCATATTCGAAGGTAGTGCTTATTACACTTATTTTCAATTGGCTAAAAGTTTGCAGGGGTTTTCAGTCGCTATTTTGTTGAAAAAGAATGACTAATGACTATCTTCGTTTATCAGAATAGCTAACCAAAAAGATGACCACAAGCCATTATTAAAAAATGAAACTAAAAATCATATCCATACTGCTTTTAACCTGCATGATCGGATGTAAAAAAAAGGATGTTTCTTATGATCAAAATACCACCGCCTGTGGAACAAAAAATCCTTTAGCGAATTTAGCCTGGCTTAAAAACGAATTTCAGGATATTGCCAATTATCCTGATATGAATGGTATTGTTTTGTATGAATATAATGGTGAAGAAGTGATCAATATTTATAAATCGTATTATAGCAGTACATACGGAAGACCGTTTTATTGTAATGGTAAACAAATGCAGTTTAATTCGGGTGACGATTTGAAAAACTACCTGGAAAAAAGGAAGAAAATAGCTGTTTTATTCGGTAAAAAATTTGATCTAACACCCTGATTTATGAGGACATTAAACCTCATCTGCTCCCTTAGCTTTCTTTTCGTTTCCGCCTTGTGCTGTTTCGAAAACCACTTTAAAACTTGTTCCTTCCCCTGGTATTGAGCTCACCTGAACTTTTAGGCTAAGGTAGCTGGCTATGCTTTTAACAATGGCAAGACCTAATCCGTAACCGGTATTTTCGGCATGTCCGGTTTTTTTAAAACGATCAAATACATGCGGTATATCTTCTGCTTTAATACCCTGGCCACTATCGCTAACCTGAATGGAATAATAACCTTTTTCAATAAGATCAGCAACCTGTATACTTCCATTTTCTTTGTTAAACTTAATGGCATTGTTAATGAGGTTGTAAAAAAGCTGAAATAAAAGATCGTGATTGATCTGGCTTAAACGCTGATTATGGCTGAGGTTGATGTCGATCTGAATGTTTTTCTCTTCGAGCCTATGGCCTATTTCTTCCACTATTTCATTCAGGAGTACTTGCGGTGCTATCTCTTCCTGTTTAGAGAACTGCTCATTTTCTATTCTTGAAATAAGTAAAAGCGATCGCGATATTTTCTTCAACCGCTCCAGTGTTTTCATCATATCCACAATGTGTTCCTGTACTGTTTCGGATGCTGATTCTTCAGTAAGCAGGTTTTCCATTTTGTTTTGTAAAATACTAATGGGGGTCATAAACTCATGCGAAGCATTCGCGGTAAATTCCCGTTCCTTTTCAAAAGCCTCATTAATCTGGTCCATTAATGAAATAAGGGAATGATCGAGGTATTTAAAATCTTGTGTACTGGTATTAATATGGCCATGTTTCTTTTTAAAAGGGAACCGGCTATTGCTTAGTCTTAATTTAATAATCTGCCCAAGTGGCTTGATTAGCTGCCGGGTAAAAATCAAATCTATAATAATGCTTAAGGCAATAAGAATGATGAGCACATATAAGGCAAAACGTTGTAATGCATCATTGTAAAGATTAATGCTGGCAGTGGTTTTACCGATTTCAAGGAGGTAGTTTTTTTGATTTTTTTTAAAGGTAAAACTGAGTACCCGATAAGCAATGGTATCTTGCTCTACAATACGTTTGGTGTCGCGTATGGTATCTAGTTTCAGGGTTTGCGCTACCGTTTCGAGTGCAATATATTCATCTTTAAGCATGGTGTAGCTGCCATAACTGTTATCCCCTTCGAAGTAATAATCTAATCCTTTTTTATTGATGTTTTGGATTACTTTTTTCTGCTGGTTCCGAAGTGAAAAATTGGTGTAGTTAGAGGCGATCTGCCGGATCAGAAAAGGGAGCAATAGAATAAACAGACCTACAATGGCAAGTTTAGATCCGGTAATAAATAAAGTGAGTTTAGTAGATAGTTTCAAATTATTTTTTAATTCTATAACCAACGCCCCGAACGGTTTCTAACCATTCGGTAGGGGCGTAAATGTTTAATTTCTTTCTGATATTTTTAATGTGTGCATCAATGTAGTTCGAATCGTAATCATCATCTACGAAGTTGCCCCAAATATGTTCGCTCAATTGTATTCGGGTAAGCACCCTGTTTTTATGCAGTAAAAGGTAACTCAAAAGGTCAAACTCTTTGCGCGAAAGCTCAATCTGCTCCTCCTCAAAAAATACAAAACGTTTTTGCAGGTCGATACTAAAGTTTCCGAGTGGAATTAATTCTTCGGTAACCTTAAATTTTCGCCTTGCAATGGCCTGCATGCGCGACTGGAGTTCGGGTAAGAAGAAGGGTTTCGCTAAATAATCGTCTGCGCCCATGTCTAAGCCCGCCACCCGGTCTTCTAATTTACCTCTGGCCGTAAGAATAATGTAAGCGGCATCGGGATTGCTTTTTTTTGCCTTGCCCAGCAGCTCAAAGCCATCCCCATCCGGCAAACCTAAATCAATAAGCACATAATCATATTGGTTCAGCTCCAGCTTATTAACGCCCTGTTTAAAGCTATGGGCCAGATCACATAAGAAAAAAGCCTTTTTAAGGAATTTTTCCATTTCAAAGGCTAGTGTTTTTTCATCTTCTACAATCAATACCTTCACGCCGATTAAAATTGATAGTAAACTGCTAAACCAAAAAAAGATTGCTGGTGTTTTACGTTCTCTTCTTTTCTGTTTCCAAGTATAGAGAACTGATAACTGGCCTCTGCAAGGAAATTTCCGTTACTCCAGTTTAAAGGTAACTTAAAATTGTACGACAATAGTTTAAACTGATTGACTGTGTTCTCCACTACCGATGTCGTATTTCCGTTAACGATTCCGGGGGCTATATCACTTTTTCCCTTTCCGTTTCCATTCGAATTCTGCCTTTTGTTTTTTTCGATGATATATGTTTCGTAAAAATGGGTAGTGCCCGCTGTAATCTCGATGGCTGGTGTAACTGAAATGAGGTTTTTCTCGTTGAACACCGTTCCCAGTTCGATTTCTTTTGAATTTCCAAAACTGATAAATCCATCGGTTTGCTTTCCGAAGGCCACATCTACACTAAGATCTGTTTTAAACCAGGGCCACTGGTAGGCTGCCGATGCATTGATGTTATTATTATTGGATGCCTGGAGCAAAGGAGAATTGGAAGGAAAAAAAGAATGGGTATAGGCTAGTCCTGCAGTGAGTTTTTCGTTAAAATCATAATCATAACCTATGCCTAAATCGGTTTCAGAAATGGCTGAGCCATAATTTAGCAGTTTATAACCACCACCCGAAAAATACAAACCGTTAGGAAATCGTAATGTGGCATTAAAGAGTACATAAGGATATTTTTCAGGGGTAACCTGTCCGTAATAGTTAATGTTACTATTATACATGGTCGCCAGTGTAAGCGTAGCTTTTGTCGAATCTTGCTGTGCCTTTACATTCGATATGACCAAAAACGAGAATAAAATTAAGAGACGTATGCGCATATATTTATCCTTTACGGCCTTTTAATCTTGGGTTTAATAATCTTGATGGGTTTTACCTTTACATTAGGCCTTACCGCCATGGGTTTTAGCTGCTTTTTGGCTTTTGGTACTTCTTTGATTTGAAGCGGCTCAGGTTTTTGATTTTCAGGCTGTTTGTCTTTTTTTCCTTTGTCCTGTTTTTTTATCACTTGTTCTTCTTGCAGATTCGCTACACTCAAAGTGGTAGAATCTTGGCGCATGGCGAAAACACCCGAAAGCGGGGCAATAACCAGACAAAAAATAACGGCGAATCGGATCATTTTATAAATATAAAAAAAGTTTACCCCCTAAGAGGTAAACCCTACCTAAAAACCACCATACATGGTGCGCTCACATTTCAAAAGTAGACTGGCAACATGAAAATAAGATGAAAAAAATAAATTTTAAATTTCATGTTGGTTTCATCTTCGGCCTTCAACTTTGAAGCGTAAAACTTTAAATAAAATCTATAGTTATGAAAACAAATTTTGTAAATACCATTTTGGCGGTCTTCGTTGTAATCGGGATGATTGCCTTTTATGGATGTAAAAAAAATGAATCAAGCCAGGGAACCACTAAAGTTCAGATTAAAATGACTGATGCTCCGGGTAACTTCGATAAGATTAATTTAAGTGTAAAAGAGATTGTGCTGGTATCGGGTGATAAACCTTATGTATTTGCGGCCAGTACGGGTATATTCGATATTCTTGATTTTAGAATCGGCACCAGTAACCCTGATATTTTGGTTGCTTCGGGCGAAATGCCATCGGGAGAAATTACTGAAATCAGACTGGTACTTAACGAAACCGGAAATACGATTGTGGTCAATGGCGTTCAGCAGGAACTTAAAACGCCTAGTGCACAAACATCTGGCTGGAAGGTGAAATTAACGGCTAATCCTGAACTGGTTGAAGGCGCTGCTTATACACTGCTGTTAGATTTTGATGCAGCGAAATCGATCGTCAGTACCGGAAACGGAAAATATTTATTAAAACCAGTAGTACGTGGAATTGCATCAGCAACCACCGGATTAATTTCAGGAACTGTTTTGCCTTTGGCCAGCCATCCTGAGGTATTGGTTATTGCAGGAACAGATACCGTAGGTACCGTTGCAGATCCTTTAACAGGTAAATTTACAGTGGGTGGCTTAGCTTCGGGTACCTACTCGGTTAAATTCGTACCGGTTGTGGGTTATAGAGATAGCACCATTACTGCTGTTAAAGTAGCTTTAGGGGAAAATACACTGCTCGGAACGGTTACTTTAAAACCGTAAAACGAATTGTTCACATCTAAATTTAAACCGATGAAAAAGTTATTCTTGTTGTTATTAATGGTGGTCAGCAGCGGCCTTATTTTTAAATCTCAAGCCCAGGTAAGTGTAAACATCAATATTGGCGCACAGCCTGCATGGGGTCCAACCGGATATGATTATGTAGATTATTACTATCTGCCTGATATTGAGAGTTATTATTATGTGCCTAAAAAACAGTTTATTTATTTAGGTAGCGGAGGATGGGTTTTTACCACAGCGCTTCCACCGAGATATAGGGGCTACGATTTATATAACGGTTATAAGGTGGTAATTAATTCTCCTCAGCCTTACCGTTATTTTGAAACCCACAAAGTAAAATATGCCAAATTTAAAGGCAATCATGGCCAATCGGCTATAGGGAAAAGCAAAGGGCTAAAATATTCGGCGGCGAAGGGTAATGCCAAAGTTTATAAAGGTGATAAGGGAAAATCCTCACCGCATTTTAATAAAGGAAACGGAAATGGCAAAGGCCATGGAAACGGTAAAGGAAAACATTAGTTGTTTGTGTAATTAAAGAAAGAAACCCTCCAGATTTTGGAGGGTTTTCTTTTTTAATTCCTTTTTTGTTGTCCTGGGGCAAAAGGTTTGGCCGATTTTGAGCCTGTTCCTTTTTTAGCTTGTCCTGGGGGCACTTTGCCGCTGTTACCAGCAGTTCTGGTGCTATAACAAGCACTGCTAAGCAGCATTACCGACAACGCTACAATAAGATATATTTGTTTCATAATGGGAACTAAGCGATAACTGTGCCAATTGCTCACCGCGCTTTCGGTGATCGAATTTACCTGATTCAAAATAGAATCTACCAGATTCAAATCAGCGTATACAAGCAATGATTGAAAGCCTTTACTTTGAACTTAATAATTTCAAACAAGCAGATGCGCAGTACCATCCTATTTATCCTTTTCTATTTTTGCCAGATCTTTTGCTTTGCACAAAAGCTGGAGATGAACCTGGATAGTGTCCACCCTGTTATAAAACATGATCAGCATGGTGATTCTATTCGTAAATATTTCTCCAATACATTTTACAGCCACAATTCTAGATTTACACAGCAGAATAACCTATTAATCTCGGCCTTTTATTCCAACAAACTGGCGGTAAACTACAAACATGTGCTGGAAAAAATACCACAATTAAAAACCTATTCCAATAAACAATCGGGGGTATATGCCCAGGCCAGAGATAGTTATGCCGGTGTATTTGCGGTGCCCATCTTTGACTCAACCGGGATTGTCATCACCGTAAATGGCATTAATGCTCAAAATGCGGCTAAATACCAGTTCAGGGTGCTGGAAAATAATAAAAAGGTGGTATTACCCTGGACCACGCCGAAAGTATTTACCAATACGTATTGGATGACCAAAATTGCCGACTCTACTAAAATTGATGATGTGACGGCTTATCTGGGGCAGTTTAAAGGCGCTTATGGCAAAGCCTTAACTTTTCAGGTGCGGCAAACAGACCAGCCAGACAGCATTAAAACTTCCTTATCTGCCTACTGGGTAAAATGGCAGCCCAGAGTGGTTGGTGTATTTACATTTTCGCAGCTCCCTGAGTTTCTAAGCATTTTTAAAGAACAATGGAAAGACCTGAGGATAAATGAAAAACCCATAGACTGGGCTAAGGATTCTACACTCCTAAAATTGAAAAAGGAATTCCGATCCAATGAAAATAACCTGATCTTTTATTTAGACGATATCATCAAGTCTAAAAACATCATCGAATACAACCTTGTAAAAGGTGCCGACAGTACTGGCTGGGCAGTAAACGATTTCGATTTTAACCTGGTTTGGCTCAAAAATCTTTCGCCAGGTAAATACGACTTGCTGATCCGCTACAGTGTGCAACGTACACATGTATGCAAATATACATTTACCATCCATCCGGCCTGGTATCAAACCCTATGGACCAAAATAGGTCTTTGTATGCTTGTTCTGCTAGCCGTTGGATTTATTGTGCTTTTGCGGCGCTCGGCTAAACAGACTGAAAAACTCAAAGCCCAGGATACCTTAAAGCAATTGGTACAAACCGAGCTCAAATCTATCCGCTCGCAATTTAATCCGCATTTTGTATTTAATGCACTGAGTTCGATCCAGGGGTTGATCACCAAAAACGATTCCGAAAATGCATCCAAATATCTGATCGAATTCAGTAACCTGATGCGCGAATCGTTAAAAGCCACTAACAACGAATTTGTAAGCATATCAAGTGAAATAAAGATTTTGGAGAATTATTTAAATCTAGAAAAATTACGTTTCGGGTTCAGTTATGAGATAAAAGCAAGCAGTCAGATAGACAGCAACGCCATAGAGATCCCGAGCCTCTTTTTACAACCGCTGGTAGAGAATGCCGTAAAACACGGAATATCTTCACTGCAGGAGCAAGGAAGACTTATGGTCTTATTTGATAAAACAGGCAACGATATGTCTGTTCAGGTGAGGGACAACGGCAGGGGATTCGATCAACATAATCCATCAAATGGATTTGGGCTGCAGCTCACTAAAGAAAGAATCAAACTATTGAACCAAACACTTAATGCCCAGCAGATTGAATTTTCTGTAAACCGAATACAAAACGAAACACAAGTTACCATCTACTTCAAAAACTGGCTAATATGATAAGAGCTGTAATAATAGACGACGAAAAAAACAATATTGAAACCATGGTAAGCTTACTCCGGAAGCATGAATTGCCTGTTACGGTTGTAGGTTCGGCCACCAATGCCGATGATGCCATTTCGACCATTGTCGCTACCAATCCGGATTTACTGTTCCTGGATATACAAATGCCGGAGAAGAATGGTTTTGATGTGCTCAAAGCATTACCACACTACCAGTTTGAAGTGATATTTGTAACCGCCTTCGATCAGTATGGCATTCAGGCGGTGAAATTTTCCGCTATAGATTATTTGCTTAAGCCGGTGAATCCAGAGGAGCTAAAAACATCAATTCTTAAAGTTGAAGCCAAGCTGAATCAGCGTAAACAAAACGTTCAGCTGGAAAACTTAATGGAGCTCATTAAGAATAAAGATGCCAAAAAAGACCACAAATTAGCCCTGGCCTCCACCAAAGAAATCAGGTTTGTCCATACTGATGAAATTATTCGCTGTGAATCATCCAATGCCTACACTCAATTCTATCTTGCTGATGGCAAAAATATTATGGTATCAAAGCCCATCTTCGAATACGAAGAAATACTTAGCAATTACGATTTTATCCGCTGTCACCAGTCTCATTTAGTCAATGCAAAATTCATAAAAAGTTTGGTTAAAGAGGACAGTGGTTACCTGTTATTAAACGACGATACACGCATACCCATTTCAAGAGGCAAAAAAGAAAACGTACTTAAAGCATTAAACACCATAAAAAAATAAAACCAATCAAAATGAAACGTATCTTATATTTCTTACTGTTATTTACCTGTGTCCAGGTGCATGCACAAAGCAGCGGCCCTCTTCAAATGGAGGATGAAAAAATGAGTAGCTACCTTGCCAACCGCAAGCCGGCAACATTAAGCATTCAGGTCAAAAACCTTCCTGATAGTATCAAAAAGGTGAACATCGAATTAACGCTGGTACAGATGGGCGTTGGTTTTCAGGTTAGCAAATTTGTAGAAACAGATGCCGCCGGCCTGGCAAAAGTTGTGCTCGATCAGAATTTACCTTATCAGCAAATCTGGTTAACTGTTGGTCCCTATCTCTACGCGGGCATTTATGTTAACTCAGGACTAACCGTAGTGCTCGATGCAAAGAAACTAGAGAAGCGGGCATTTATGATTGCCGACGGAGTGGAATACCTGGGCGATGACGGAAAGCTGAACACCGTAATGAATAAAAATGTCCTTTTTAAACGTAAAGAGAAATCAGATCTGGATAAAAGCCTCAACAATTTTAGAAAGCTGAAAGAACTACATAGCGAAGAATTCTTTCTAACGAAAATTGATTCTATAAAAAATGCGCTACTCCAGATTGATGAAGAATTTATTGCCGATCATTCCGATTATGCCTGGGCAATCAAAAACGAAACCCTATCCGGTTTTTACGGAAATATATGCGTAGCCTATCGGAACAATCTGATGCCAGTTAAACTTTTTAATGAGGTTAGCAATCACAAACCTTATTTTGTAAGTAATGATGGCTCCACTTTTTACCGATATCTGCAAAGCTATTCTACGAGTGAAAAACTGACAAAGGGAAAAGGGCTGCCGGGTGCGCTTGCCTTAATAGACAGTTTGTATAGCCCACAGAAATCGGATATATTGAAGTTGTTTCTTCTAGATGATTATAAAGACCTGTTTTCCACCGTTTATCCAAACATCATCAATAGTATAACAACGCCTTGGTGCAAAAGCGTATCAACAAACGAACTGGCCAAAGCTAATCTTAATCAAAAAAAGGTAGAAAACTTATTTGCCACATCAAAACAACCAGAAGATGCAAACATTGGCAAACCTTTAGTGAAATTACCTTTTGAGGCTGACCTTTATGAAGTAGATGAAAAAATAAAAGCGGAAGATTTACTGATTAATCTAAAATCAAAATTCCCCAAAAAGGCACTGATCATCGATATCTGGGCTACCTGGTGTGGACCTTGTTTAGCAGATCTGCCTTCGAGCAAAAGCCTACATGAGAAAAATAAGGATTTGCCAGTAGTCTACATTTATTTGTGTACTACTAGCGGTTCTAATACGGAATTGTGGAAAAAGAACATTGTCAAAATGGAGATTCCTGGTACCCATGTTTTCATCAATGAAAAAGTCTTGGCGCAGTTAAGAACGATCCTGAATGCAGAAGGCGGATTTCCAACTTATGTAGCTGTCGACATGAATGGTAAAGCCAATTCAAAAGTGATTAGCCACATGGGAGCTTTGAATAGAGAAAGCCTCAAAAAAGTAGCAGGGCTTTAAGCGATATATTAAGCACTGTAACGAACTTATTATCCCAGAAAATCCTTCGGATAGGTTTGCTGGTTGTATTTCAAATCCATCTCTTTTAATAATTGTTTTCGCTCTTCTGTTAATTCAGGAATGGGTAGCGTTTGTCCGGGAAGGACAGGCGCACCTATTTCCTGAAATAGATTTTCCAGTCCGGCGGGTACTACCGTGCAAAGCAGTCGTGCAGGTTTTTCAGAGATATTCTTAAAGCAATGAATGGCTCCGCCAAGGGGGATATTGACAAAGCCGTCTTTTGAAACGATTTCTTTGCCGCTTTCCGTTTTAAATTCAACTTCTCCCTCCAATACATGGAACATTTCCTGTGTATCCGGATGCGCATGCGGCGGTGGGCCGCCACCCGGAGGAACCGTCATTTCAATAACGGCATAGTTGCCACTGGTTTGCTCACCAGAAATGATGATCCTGTAATTACCTCCGGCTATGCCTAAATATTCGCCTTCATTTTTATTAATGATCCTGATATTAGATTCCATCTTTCTTAGATTTTTCGATGTATATTTTTACGCTTCAATCCATTTGCCAGGGTCAGCCATCAATTTCTGATCATCAGCCACCTTCCTTATTTCAAGCCTCTTTCTTTTAAAAGATTTTCTAATTCCTGGTTGTCATATTTCGAATTATTGACCAGTTTATAGATGAAAAATAAAGGGATGAGTGTCAAAAAACCTAAACTGTTTTTCATCACGCTGTAAAATACCACACCAGCCAGAAAACCAATTAATACGGCGTTGGTTATGGCTGCTGATTTCTTCTTTTTTGCTTCCTGCAACAATTCCTCATCTGTTAATTCCGTTAATTCTTTTTGTATCATTTTTCCTGTTTTTTGAGCGTAATCGTCTTGTCGGTCACGTTCAAATATACGCGATAGACTCAATTACTGAAAACTGTGAATTAGGTTTAATCAAAAAAAGCCCATCTATCGTGGAGCTTTTAATCAGAAGTTTTTCAAGAATGAATTTATTAACGATTTGGTTAAAATTTATGCTGTCTGGTTGCTCCGGTACTCGTTAGGGGTACTGCCAACCCTTTTTTTGAATAGCCTGATAAAATGCTGTGGATATTTGAACCCAAGCTCATAAGCAATTTCGTTTACCGTTTTACTGCTGTCGAATATTTTATTTTTGGCCACATCAATAATCTTAGCCTGAATAAACTCCTGTGCTGATTTACCGGTTTCTTTTTTAATCAGGTCTCCAAAATAATTAGCCGAAAAATGAAGTTCTTCAGCGCAATAAGCAACAGAAGGGAGACCAATTGAATAAGGTTTTTCTGATTTAAAATAGCCATTTAGTAACTCCTCAAAATTTTCCAGCACACCTTTGTTAACCGTATCGCGGGTAATAAACTGGCGGTCGTAAAAACGGTCACAGTAATTGAGTAACAGTTCGATATTGGAGGCAATTAGCTTTTTACTGTGTTTATCGATAGATTGCTGAAGTTCGTTGTCAATTTTAGCGAACAGATCCAATACCAGTTGCCGCTCTTTAGCCGATAGGTGCAGGGCCTCGCTGGTGTGGTAGCTAAAGAAATTATACTCACTTAAGGTTTTTCCAAGAGAAGTACCGCGGATCAGGTCGGGATGAAATACCAATCCATGCCCTATGGGCTGGTAATAATCTATTTTATTTTCCACATCGATGGTTTGTCCCGGCGAGATGAAAACCAAAGTTCCAGCCTGGTAATCGTAATAATGACGGCCATATTTCAGATCGCCACATTTCACATCTTTTAGAAAAATACAGTACAGCTCAAAATTCATTTTTGAACCTGTTCTTTCTTTTGCTTTTGAAAAATCGATTACACTAACCAATGGATGATGTGTTTCGTGGTTATTGAAATCATTATACGCACTGATTGTATTAAAATTAAATTCCTTTTCCATCGCCTTTTGTCTTTGCTCATACAAACTTAATCAATTCGCCGGGCTTATCACCGCGCGCAATCAGCGATCAGTAATATTGGTAGTAAAAGCAGGAATCTGTATACCAATACACTTACTTATTGAGCAGATATTTGTAATACAATCAGGATATGGAAACAGTTAAATTAAATAATGGCATTGAGATGCCGCTTTTGGGCTTCGGTGTATTTCAGGTAACAGACCTGGCAGAATGCGAACGAAGCGTATTGGATGCAATTGATACCGGATACCGTTTAATCGATACTGCTGCATCTTATATGAATGAGGAAGCAGTTGGCCAGGCGATTAAAAACAGCCATGTACCGAGAGAGGCGCTATTCGTGACCACCAAACTCTGGATACAATCAAACGGTTATACAAATACAAAAAAAGCTTTTGAAGCCTCGTTAAAAAAGCTAAAATTAGATTACCTGGATTTATACCTGATCCATCAGCCTTATGGAGATGTGTATGGCGAGTGGCGTGCGATGGAAGAGCTGTACAAGGAAGGAAAGGTAAGGGCCATTGGCGTGAGTAATTTTCATCCCGACCGTTTAGCTGATCTGATCATTCACAATGAAATTACCCCAGCGGTTAACCAGATCGAAACACATCCCTTTCATCAGCAGCTCGATACCCAGCGTTTCTTAAATGAGAATAAAGTACAGATCGAGTCGTGGGGGCCTTTTGCAGAAGGGAAACACAATATTTTTAATGATGAGCTGCTGCTTGCCATTGCCAGTCAGTACAACAAATCTGTTGCTCAGGTAATTCTCCGCTGGCTTATCCAGCGCGGTGTAGTGGCTATCCCAAAATCGGTGCGGAAAGAACGTATGGCCGAGAATTTAAATGTTTTTGATTTTAAACTGAGCGATGATGATATGAACTCGATTAAGAGCATGGATACCAAATCCAGCAGTTTTTTCGATCACCGCGACCCGGCAATGGTGAAATGGCTTGGAGAAAGAAAGCTGGGACATTAATAAAATGATAAATATGAACAGTAGAATATTAGGGAAAAGTGGATTGGAAGTATCTACATTGGGCTTAGGCTGTATGGGCTTAAGCTTTGGTTATGGTCCGGCTGCCGATCAAAACCAAGCGATAGAACTAATTCGTTCGGCATTTGAACAAGGAGTTACGTTTTTTGATACAGCTGAAGTTTATGGGCCATATACCAATGAAGAACTGCTTGGCGAAGCGCTGGCACCCTTTCGCAATGAAGTTGTTATTGCAACCAAATTTGGTTTTAAAAATGCCAGAACCAGTGAAGGACTTGATAGCCGTCCGGAAAATATCAGGGCAGTAGCAGAAGCTTCGCTGAAGAGGCTGCGTACCGATCGTATAGATTTGTTCTATCAGCACCGTGTTGATCCTGCAGTACCAATAGAGGATGTGGCAGGTACAGTAAAAGACCTGATTGCAGAAGGTAAGGTAAAACACTTCGGACTTTCGGAGGCTGGCGTAGTTTCTATACGAAAAGCACATGCCGTACAACCCGTAACTGCACTGCAAAGCGAGTATTCGCTGTGGTGGCGCGAACCGGAAAAGGAAATATTACCTGTATTAGCAGAACTTGGAATTGGCTTTGTCCCTTTTAGTCCGATTGGTAAAGGTTTTCTAACAGGTAAAATCGATCAAAATACAAGCTTCGATAAGACCGATTTCCGCAATACTGTGCCACGTTTTTCTGAGGAAAACCGGAAAGCAAACCAGGTGTTGGTAAACCTGTTGGGCAGCATTGCAACCAAACAGCATGCCACGCCTGCACAAATTGCGCTCGCCTGGCTGCTTGCTCAAAAGCCCTGGATTGTTCCTATTCCGGGTACAACCAAATTGTATCGTCTGGAAGAAAACCTTGGTGCCGCTCAGATTCAGTTATCCGCAACAGAACTCACCGAAATCGAAACTGCGGTAGCTAAAATTGAAGTGCAGGGTCACCGCTACCCTGAGCAGAGCCAGAAAATGGTTGGCAGGTAAATAAATCAAATTAATCAACAATCTTATAAACCCCTAAAACATGATCATGAGAACATCAATTATCGGATTATTTTTCTTCATCTTTTGTGTGTCATTATGCAAAGCACAAACAGATAACACGCCTACAAAAGCCCAGCAGGAGATCATTACACTTTCTAAAAGCAAGTGGGATTGGATGGCAGACAAAAATGTAGATGCGCTAAGCGCATTATTTGATGAAAAAGCTGTCTTCGTGCACATGGGCGGAAGCTGGGGAAAAGAAAGGGAAATTGCGGTGATTAAAAGCGGCGGCATCCATTATAAAAAAGCAGATATCCATGCGGTTTCCGTAAATATTATTGGGAATACGGCCATACTGTTAAATAACATTACTTTGCTGGCAGTGGTTGGTGGAAACGAAGTTACCAATCCTTTTATTGTCACCGAGGTTTATATAAAAGAGGGTGGAAAATGGAAAATGGGCTCGCTTTCTTTTACCAAAGTGAATAGCCCTGGCCCACAACGTTAAAACAAAGCCATACGATGAAAAAGTTATGTTTATCAGTTGTCGCGCTGTTGATGGGATCAACTTTATTTGCCCGACAAAGTCAAAAGCCACTAATGATTGCAGATCAGGGCAGTTTTCTGGTTGGCGGTACCAAAAGCATACAACCTGGGGTATTCGACATTAAGGATGCATTGAAACCTCAGGGGCAGACTTTTCATGGCGACCATGCTTATGCTTTTTATCAGGTGCCGGTAAAAGCACGTAAATACCCATTGGTTTTTCTGCATGGAGCCGGACAATCGAAAAAAACATGGGAAAGCACTCCAGATGGAAGGGCGGGTTTTCAGAATATTTTTCTAAAACGCAGGTTTAGTGTTTACCTGCTCGATCAGCCCAGACGTGGCGATGCAGGAAAGAGTAATGTTGCCGCAACATTAACACCAACTCCCGACGAACAGTTCTGGTTCAGTCAGTTTCGCATAGGTAATTATCCCGATTATTTTCCAAATGTGCAGTTTCCGAAAGATTCTGCTTCACTCGAACAGTTTTACAGGCAAATGACCCCGAATACAGGCGCTTTTGATGCCGTTGTGGTCAGAGATGCGGTATCGCAGTTATTCGACAAAATTGGAAAAGGTATCCTGGTAACACATTCACAAGGAGGTGGGCCTGGTTGGTTAACTGCCATTAAAAATGATAAAGTTAAAGCTATAGTAGCGTACGAACCGTATAGTGGTTTCGTGTTTCCGCAGGGAGAATTGCCAGCACCCATCAAATCTGCAGGTCTTTTTGGCGAGTTAAAAGGCGTTGAAATACCGCTCGAAGACTTTAACCGCTTGACGAAAATCCCCATTGTGGTGTACTACGGCGATAACATTGCAGCCCAGCCTACCACCGTATGGAACAAAGACCATTGGCGTTCAGGGCTCGAAATGGCGAAGATCTGGGTTGCAACCATTAATAAACATGGAGGCAACGCAACGGTAATCCATCTTCCCGAGATCGGAATAAAGGGAAATACGCATTTTCCTTTTGCTGATCTAAACAATGTGGAGGTGGCTGATGTATTGTCCAAATGGTTAAAAGATAAAGGATTGGATCAGTAATATTGGTTGTAATCTCTGTAATTCATCTACTCCAAAAGGCTTTAATCCTGTGAACTTTGTATCTACAGGAGATCAAGTAGATGAAAACGAAAATTACACTAAGTATCCTAATAAGTACAGCAATCTGTTTATTGTCTGGCTGTTCAAAAGCACAGTCTTCCGTTGCTGACCAGGGGGAAATGTTGAAGGACAAGAAAGTTTTGATCGTTTATTTGTCCCGGACCAAAAATACCAAGGCAATCGCAGATATGATACACCTAAAGGTCGGTGGAACATTAGTGGCGCTGGAATTGCAAAAGCCATATCCTGAAGATTATAAAACAATCGTTGATCAGGTATCCAGGGAAAATGAAACAGGGTTTTTACCACCACTGAAAACGGTTATTGATAGCATCGAAAAATACGATGTAGTTTTTGTAGGTTTTCCTACCTGGGGGATGCAACTTCCTCCGCCAATGAAAAGTTTTTTGAAACAATATAACCTGAAAGGAAAAATACTGGTGCCTTTTAATACCAATGCAGGTTATGGTACGGGTAGCAGTTTTGAAACTGTAAAAGAACTGGCGCCTTCCAGCAAAATATTAGCCGGTTTCTCTACGCAGGGAGGTAAAGAACGCGACGGAATTTATTTTATAATGAAAGGTGAAAAAGAAAAACAGGCGCAGGCCGAAGTTGTAAAGTGGTTGCAGGAGATTAAGCTCCTCAAGTAGGAATTAACCGGTTACTGAAAAAATAATCTATGAAATTATTCAATATAAACTTATTAACGCTCGTACTGGGTGTCACCCTTAGTTTACCTGCAAATCTGATGGCTCAATCAAGCAATGCGAAAAGTACTTTAAGTGCAAAACAGCAAAACCTCATTGCCATTGCAGGCCTCACCGCAAAAGGAGATCTGCCAGCACTGAAAGTAAAACTGAACGCTGGCCTCGATGCGGCTTTAACTATAAACGAAACAAAAGAAACCATGGTGCACCTCTATGCTTATTGTGGTTTCCCAAGAAGTATCCGGGGGCTTCAAACGCTAATGGCTGTTCTGGAAGAAAGAAAAGCTAAAGGCATCGCTGATCAGCGCGGAGCAGAACCTTCTCCTGTAAACGACAATAGGACTAAATATGAGCGTGGTAAGGAAATTTTGGGAAAGCTAACCGGAGCTTCACAGGATGGGCCACGAACAGGGTATGCGGCATTCGCTTCTGAAATTGAAGTTTTCCTCAAGGAACACCTCTTTGCCGATATTTTTGAGCGGGATGTATTGACTTATGCTGAAAGGGAATTGGTAACCGTAGCTGTACTGAGCAGCATTGGTGGGGCAGAGCCGATGTTAAATTCGCATTTGAGTATCTGTTTAAATGTAGGCCTATCGCCCGGCCAATTACAGCAGTTCGTTGGTGTTATCGCGCAGTCAATCGGGAAAAAAGAAGCTGATGCGGCACAAGTCGTTTTAAATGAAGTGCTGAAAAGCAAGAAGTAAAATTTAGAATAGTCATCAAAATGCAGAAAATAACCTCAATAATAGCCTTAGCCATCACAATGGCGGGCTTAGATAATGCAGAAGCACAAAGTAATACAAGAGCAGCTGCTCAAAACCCTTATACGCTGGTTTATGAGGGAGCCATTAGCAAGAATGAAGTTGGAAAAGTAAACATTCATCCCGTTACCTATAAACTAGATGGGATTGATATTGCTGCCAATATTTATACACCTGCCGGGTATGATTCATCAAAGAAATATCCTGCTGTAGTGGTGGCCCACCCCAATGGAGGGGTTAAAGAGCAAACAGCCGGATTGTACGCGCAACGTTTGGCCGAAGAAGGTTACATTACCATTGTTGCCGATGCGGCCTATCAGGGTGCCAGTGGCGGACAGCCGCGCCATGTAGATAAACCTACAAACCGCATCGAAGATATTCATGGTATGGCCGATTTTATTAGTCATTATGCAGGGGTAGATGTAAATCGACTGGGTGTTTTAGGTATTTGTGGTGGTGGCGGTTATACTTTAAAGGCCGCTCAATCCGACAAACGTTTTAAAGCTGTTGCAACCTTAAGCATGTTTAACTCTGGCGAGGTAAGGCGCAATGGCTTTATGAACACACAGCTAGCAACCATACAGGAACGTTTAAAGCAGGCTACCAATGCACGCGCGCAGGAAGCTGCAGGTGGAGATGTGATTTATGCAAGCCTGGCCAATCCAACAGATGAGGAAATTGCCAAAATCCCAACTGATTTATACCGTGAAGGATATGTATATTATTACAGAACACATGCACATCCCAACTCGACCTTTAAATATACCATGAGTAGCCTGCTCGACCTGATGACTTTTGATGCCAGCAGCAACATGGACTTAATCGATCAGCCTTTATTAATGATTGCTGGTAGCAAAGCCGATACTTATTATATGACAGCAGAAGCCTTTAAAAAAGCAACCAACGCCAAAAAGAAAGAACTATTTCTAATTGATGGCGCCACTCATATCCAAACCTATTGGAAACCGGAGTATGTATCGCAGGCGGTGAAGAAATTAACAGGTTTTTATCAAGCGAACTTATAATCATGAAAGATAATCTTAAATATTTCCTTCCCGCTATGCTGGCTTTGTTTACCGCCTGTGTAAGCAATCAAAAGGCAACAACAAAAACGGATTTGGTTTTTCCTAAAGGTGAAAAAGTTACGAACAATAATTTTACCGGAACCGTTTATCTGCACCCCATGGTTGAAGGCGACAGCATAAATCCGAACAGTATTGGTAATGTTACATTTGAACCTGGCGCCAGAAGCAAATGGCACCTGCATCCGGCTGGACAAATTTTATTAGCCACTGGCGGTGTAGGCTATTACCAGGAAAAAGGCCAGCCAAAGGTTACACTCCGCAAGGGCGATGTAATAAAATGTCCACCAAATGTGGCGCATTGGCATGGGGCAAGTGCCGACAGTGCTTTTGTTCAGGTTGCCATTACAGGACGCGAAAAAGGACCAACCGTTTGGCTGGAGGTGGTGAGCGATAGCGTTTACCTCGCTAAGGGAAAGTAATGAAGAGTTAAAGCTGAATGAGTGCCAAGTACATTGCTACAAATTTTAACTATATTTAGATATAACAACTAACAGCACAAAAGATGAATACCCAGCATATTAACAAAGGGAAACAGCGGGGAGCCCTTAGGGCCTTCCTGGTTATGGGAATCTTATCATCGTTGGTATGTATAATGGCTTCAGGTTTAGGACAGGGCAATAAACGCGCTGTGCCAAACCCATTGCAGGTGGTAAAGAAAGACAGTATTGCATCAGTTAAGGCTTTCGAAAAAGTATATGCTGTATTGATGAGTCCACGCTGCATGAACTGCCATCCCGCAGGCAACGTTCCGCTTCAGGGAGATGACAGTCACCTGCATGCCATGTTACCCAAAAGAGGAAGCGATGGTAAAGGCGTTTATGCGATGAAATGCACAAACTGCCACCAGCCTACTAACACACCTGGGCTTCATACCCCTCCGGGCAATCCCAACTGGCATTTACCACCCGCAAATATGAAAATGGTTTTCCAGGGGAGATCGCCACGGCAATTGGCTAAACAGCTTACCGACCTGAAACAGAATGGAAATAAAGATATCAAAAAACTGATCGAGCATGCCGATGACGGTCTTGTGCTAGCTGGCTGGAATCCTGGCGAAGGGCGAAAATTACCACCATTAAGCCATGCCGAATTTAAAAAGGCCTGGATTACCTGGTTGATCACAGGCGCTTATGCACCTCCGGAAAAATAATCAAATGTTCATTTATCAATACACCCAACATGGAAAAGATTAAGACTGACAACAGCAGACGCGCCTTTCTTAAAACCTCTGCACTTGTGGGCGGAGGACTGATGATCCATTTTAGCGGGCTGGCCAAATTAGCTATGCCTACCAACAATGGAGAAATAGAAGCAGCTGTGCAGTGGAGTGAAATAAACGGTTATGTGAAGATCACGCCAGATAATTTAGTCAAAATCATCTGCCCAAATCCAGAGTTCGGACAGAATGTAATGACCTCCCTTCCAATGATCGTAGCGGAAGAGCTGGAGGTAGAATGGAATAAAGTAGTGGTAGAAATGGGACCGCACGATAATGTGAAATTGGGTCCGCAATTTACCGGCGGAAGTAATTCGATGCGGATGTACTGGCGCCCCCTGCGCGAAGCCGGAGCAACAGCCCGCAATATGTTAATGCAGGCTGCGGAGCAGGAATGGGGTGTGCCTATAACAGAAATAACAACCAGGGCCGGAGTGCTTTATCACGAAAAAAGCGGTAAAAAAGGTAAATATGGCGACTTTGCTTCAAAGGCAGCCACTATTCCTGTCCCAAAAGGCGTTAAATTAAAGGAAGTAAAGAATTTTAATGTTGTCAGAAATTCGCAGAAAAATGTAGAAGGTAGTAAGATTGTTAGTGGTAAGCCACTTTTTGGCCTTGATTACCAACATGAGGGAATGTTGATTGCGATGATCCAGCATCCACCTGCTTTTGGTATGAAACTTAAATCTTTCGATGCCTCGCAGGCCTTAAAAATGCCCGGTATTAAAGATGTTTTCAGTTTAAAGCTATACGAAGATGGATTTGAACAGGGCGGATTCGATGTGCGCACTTTTAATGATTTGTTGGTGGTAGTAGGTAAAACGACCTGGGAGGTGATGAATGCCCGGAAAAAACTCCTCGTAGAGTGGATGCCTGCCGGTGATACCAAAGATACTATGGCAGGCAGGAACGGGGGCAGGCAAGTGATTGTCCCTGGAACAATCGAAAATACAACCGACCAATATGCAAAGATGTTGGAGAATGCAGCTAAACCTGCCCAGCAGTTAAGAAAAGACGGTGACCCAGAAACTGCTTTTAAAAATGCAGCACAGGTGATCGAGCGTACTTATACTGCGCCGTTTTTGGCCCATAACTGCATGGAACCCATGAATTTCTTTGCACATGTTACCGATGAAAAAGCATTGCTCGTGGGACCTTTGCAGGCTCCAGGATGGACAGAGCCTACACTCTCGAAAGTTTTAAAACTTCCTGCCGATAAGATCGAAATCCAGATGACCCGCATGGGTGGCGGTTTTGGCCGAAGGGCCTATGGGCACTACCTGGTAGAAGCAGCACTAATTTCCAGAAAAACAAAAGCACCTATAAAGCTGATCTACAGTCGCGAAGACGATACTACCTATGGCATTTATCGTCCAATGTATACCGCTACCTATAGGGCTGCCTTAGATTCGAATAAAAACCTAACGGCCTTTCATGTTAAAGGGGGCGGTATTCCCGAACATGCCATCCACGCGAATAGGTTTCCGGCCGGGGCGGTAGATCATTATCTTGCCGAGGGCTGGCAAATTCCTTCTAATATTACAATAGGGGCATTCAGGGCACCGAGATCTAACTTTAATGCGGCAGCTGAACAATCTTTCCTTGATGAACTGGCCGAAGCCATGGGCAAAGATCCGATTGATTTTCGTTTGGAACTGTTAAAAAGAGCTAAAGAAAATCCGGTCGGTAAAAACAATGAGTACGATGCAGATCGTTATGCTGGTGTGCTGAAACTGATTAAAGAAAAATCGGGATGGAATGGTGCCGACCATAAAAATTACAACCGCGGGGTTGCCGCATATTTCTGTCATAATTCTTATGCGGCGCATGTGGTAGATATGATCGTGAAAGACGGAGAACCTTATGTAGAAAGGGTATTCAGTGCTATCGATTGTGGTATTGTAATCAATCCTGATGCCGCTACCAACATGGTTCAGGGCGCAGTTGTTGATGGTATTGGAAACAGTTTGTATGGCGGTTTGACACATAAAAATGGTGTGGTAGAAGAAAACAACTTCCATAAATACCGGATCATCCGGATGCACGAAGCACCAAAAAAAATAGCAGTCTTTTTTGTGCAGAACGACATTGACCCAACAGGATTAGGTGAACCGCCTTTCCCGCCTGTATTTGGTGCCGTGGCAAATGCTTTACATAAAGCCACCGGAAAGCGTTTTTATCAGCAGCCTTTTGCGATGCCGCAAACAAATGCAGGTAGTGTTTAATCCATTTCTATTATCATTAATGTTTTTAATATGATCACGCTAAATATCAATAAGAAAAACTATAAGGTTGATGCAGACCCCAATACACCTTTGTTATGGGTGCTCCGCGATATCATTGGTTTAGTGGGAACCAAATATGGCTGCGGGGTGGCACAATGCGGCGCCTGTACGGTACATCTCGATGGTGAAGCTGTGCGTTCGTGCGTAACCAAAATAAGCAGGGCCCAGGGTAAAAAAGTGGTAACCATAGAGGGCTTGTCCGAATCGAATAACCATCCCCTGCAAAAAGCATGGCTCGAACTGGACGTATCGCAATGCGGTTATTGCCAGGCCGGACAAATTATGTCGGCTGCGGTGCTGCTCAAAGAAAATAAAAACCCTACTGATGAGGATATTAATGATGCCATGGCCGGTAATATTTGTCGCTGTGGCACCTATTTGCGCATTAGGGAAGCCATTCAGCTGGCAGCTAAAGAACAGCAAAAAGTATAAATGCCCTGTAAGCAACTTCAATGCATGGCGGCCTGTATGCGCACTGGAGGTTTGACCAAACCAGATGAGGTCTAGTCCAGATTTAGGCCAGCTTTTTCTGCAACCATTTGCGTACAGGCTCATCATACCATTTCAACACAGCATAGGCCAAAACAATACTGCCTGTTAAAATGAGCAGGGCATAAGGCCAGGCCTGCACGATTGTTGTGCCTTTATGATTGCTGATCCAGGCCACGTAAAAATAAACCAGTGGATAATGTACCAGGTATAAAGGATAGGATATATCCCCTAAAAATTTGCATAGCCTGTGCTCTCTTTGTGTATGCAGCACACCGCTGGCGCCCAGGTATACGATAAGCGGGAAAACAATGATGATACAAACGGATTCATAAATTCCGTTCATCCACAGGTGTTCCGCACCGCCAATCCGCGGCATATATAATACCATAGCGATTAAAAGGCTGCACCATAAAAAGGCATTTTTAATCCGGGTTGGTTTTGCGATACGCGAGAGTAACAGACCGGCAAAAAAGGGATACAGGGTGCGGGTAAAACCAATGCGTACCTGTTCAATATTCAGTGTCCAACCCCCGCTTACATCGCCGTTTGTAATGGCCAGCTGTGCCAATGCGATGGCAGCGATAACAACCAAAATACTTAAAGCCCTTTTAGAAAACTTCCTGATCCACACCGCATAAAGGATGTTGGCTATGTATTCAAAAAACAACGACCAGCCCACGCTATTCATGGGATGCATCTCCTGCCAGCCACGTATATCAAGCGATAAGGGTATAGGCAGAATCGTATAACCAATCAGCAGCACCAGCAGCATCTTCCAAAGCGGAATGGTATGAATCAATGGCCATATGGTAGAATCTGTAAAATAAAATCCGATAGCACCCAGTGTCATCCCCAAAATTACCATGGGTTGAAGACGGATGATGCGGCGTTTAAAAAAATTGCCAGCCGTCATTTTAGTCCACCGGTCGTCGTAAGCGTAGCCCATTACAAAGCCTGATAATAAAAAGAAAAAATCTACAGCCAGGTAACCGTGGTTAACCAAAATATCCAGGTGCCCGGTTCCTAAAGGCTCGGTGAGGTGAAAGGTAACAACGATGATAGCCGCGATACCGCGAAGACCGTCTAATATGGTATAGTGTGGCTTGGTGGCCAGCGCATTATTCAGGTTAGTTATCATGTAATAGCAGGTAAAATTGCAATGGGTAAAAATAACCAACATTCTTTACCTGATAACTTTGCATCCACAATAATACGTAACGTATTGAGGCTTGTTGAAAAGATAATAGTTTTTTGCCGATCAAAACAGAACACGATTTAAAATAAAAACGGGCTTTATGAATTAAAAACTTTAATCATTACATTTGCCCTTAGTGAAAAACCTGGTATTCCTTTTTTCTCTTTATCTGATCCTTCTGGGCCTCATGCCCTGCCAGGACAAGGAGGATATGGTTTCCAAATCACACACCGAAAGCACTGTGCACAGCGATCATGCAAAAGCTGAACATACGCACGGAGAATCCTGTCCGCCATTCTGCAGCTGTGCCTGCTGTTCTGTTGGTCAGCACTTCCCATCCGAAAAGTTAACAGACCTGATTGTTCCGGTATTCCGGAAACCCTACCCGGTTTTCCAGTGCTCGGCATTAAAGAAACAACCACTCGATATCTGGCAACCGCCTAAAATCGTTTAATCAATTTTTTGAGCTCATGGCACTGTCCATGAAAAGCATGCACATGTTGCACCACACGGTGCAATGTTATCCCGCTATTTATTGATTTTTGATTTAAACAACAATGCTGAACAGAATAATACAATTCTCCATCAGGCAGAAACTGCTGGTGGGAATTATGATGCTGGCGCTGATTGCCTGGGGAATCTATTCTCTGCGGCAATTGCCCATAGATGCGCTTCCCGATATTACCAATAACCAGGTCCAGATCATTACTTCCTCGCCAAGCAACGGCGCAGAGGATATTGAGCGCTTTGTAACCTATCCGGTAGAACAAACCATGGCCACCATTCCCGGAATAGAAGAAATCCGTTCCTTTAGCAGGTTCGGACTTTCTGTTGTAACGGTGGTATTTAAGGAAGATGTAGAGATTTACTGGGCGCGCCAACAGGTAAGTGAAAGACTTGCCGAAGTAGAAAGGGCCATTCCGAAAGGCATCGGTACGCCCGAAGTTGCGCCATTAACCACCGGGCTGGGGGAGATTTACCAGTACGTCATCCATCCCAAAAAAGGATATGAAAAGAAATATGATGCCACCGAACTCCGCACCATTCAGGACTGGATTGTTCGCCGCCAGCTGCTGGGTGTAGAGGGCATTGCAGATGTCAGCAGTTTTGGGGGATACCTCAAGCAGTATGAGATTGCCCTCAATCCCGACAAACTCAGGAGCATGGACATATCCATCAGCGATATTTTTAAGGCGCTTGAAAAAAACAACCAGAATACCGGCGGATCTTACATTGATAAGAAACCCAATGCCTATTTTATCCGAAGCGAGGGACTTATCAAAAGTATAGCGGATATTGAGAACATTGTGGTGCGGACCAATGAGAACAGCATCCCAGTGCTGATCCGAAATGTAGCTGAGGTGAGGATTGGTGCGGCCACCCGTTATGGTGCCATGACCAGAAATGATCAGGGCGAAGTAGTAGGGGCAGTAGTGATGATGCTTAAAGGTGCCAATTCTTCCAAGGTTATTGCCAACGTAAAAACCCGGATGGATCAGATCGCAAAGAACCTTCCCGAAGGAGTTGTTATCGAGCCATTCCTCGATCGTACCAAACTGGTAAACAGTGCTATTGGTACAGTGACCAAAAACCTGGCAGAAGGTGCCTTAATTGTGATCTTTGTGCTGGTACTGCTTTTGGGAAATTTCCGTGCCGGACTCATCGTAGCCTCGGTTATTCCACTTGCCATGCTGTTTGCGGTATGCCTGATGAACCTTTTTGGCGTCAGTGGAAACCTGATGAGCCTGGGTGCCATTGATTTCGGCCTGATTGTAGATGGTGCGGTAATCATAGTAGAAGCTTCCCTTCACCACCTGGGGATCCGAAAGAACAAAAACAGGTTAAGCCAGCAGGAGATGGATACAGAGATTTTTGAATCTGCATCCAAGATCCGTAACAGCGCCGCTTTCGGCGAGATTATTATCCTCATCGTGTACCTGCCGATTCTGGCACTGGTGGGTATAGAAGGCAAAATGTTCAGGCCTATGGCCCAAACCGTGGCTTTTGCAATCCTGGGTGCCTTCATCTTATCCTTAACTTATGTACCAATGATGAGTGCGCTGTTCCTGAACAAAACCATCAGCACCAAAAGAAATATCTCAGACAAAATCATGTCCTTTTTTCAAAGGGTGTATACGCCAATGCTCAATTTTGCGCTTCGGGTGCGGGTGGCCGTGGTGGGCATTGCAATCGGGTTATTTGTCATTTGTCTTATTATTTTCAATTACCTGGGCGCAGAATTTATTCCCACATTAGAGGAAGGCGATTTTGCCGTAGAAACCAGGGTGCTTACCGGAAGCAGTCTTTCTCAAACCATCGAAGCATCTACACGGGCAGCAAAGGTATTAAAGGCCAATTTTCCTGAGGTAAAAGAAGTAATCGGAAAGATCGGCTCCAGCGAGATTCCCACCGACCCCATGCCGGTAGAAGCCTGTGATCTGATCATCATCTTAAAGGATAAGGGCGACTGGACAAATGCTTCGACCAGGGATGAACTTGCCGAAAAAATGCAGGCCAAACTGGAACAGTATATTCCGGGGGTTACTTTTGGGTTCCAGCAGCCCATACAGATGCGCTTTAATGAACTCATGACCGGTGCAAGGCAGGATGTGGTGATCAAGGTTTATGGCGAAGATTTTTCGAAGCTGAGTGGCTACGCATCAAAAATCGGCGCTATCGCCGGAAAAATCGAAGGCGCTGAGGATGTGTATGTTGAACAGGCCTCCGGGCTGCCTCAGGTGATCATTAAATTTCACCGCGAAAAAATTGCGCAGTTCGGATTGAATATTGAGGATGTGAATACCGCTATCCGCTCGGGTTTTGCCGGAGAGGTTGCAGGTCTTGTATTTGAGGGTGAAAAGCGATTCGATATGGTTGTCCGCCTGGAAAAAGAAAACAGGCAGTCACTGGAAGATGTGAAAAACCTCTTCGTAACCGCACCCAATGGCAACCAGATCCCGCTTGAACAGCTGGCGGATATCGAGTACAAAGAAGGGCCAAACCAGATCCAACGCGATGATGCAAAGCGGCGGATTACCGTTGGTTTTAATGTGAGGGGAAGAGATGTGGAAAGTATCGTCAAGGAAATCCAGCAGAAGATTGATGCGGAGGTTAAGTTTTCGCCAGGCTATTACCCAACTTTTGGCGGTACTTTTGAGAACCTGCAGGCCGCCACTAAAAGATTGGGGATTGCCGTTCCACTGGCACTACTGCTCATTTTACTGTTGCTCTATCTTACTTTTTCATCCATTAAACATGCGCTTTTAATTTTTACGGCAATTCCACTGTCGGCTATTGGTGGCGTATTCGCGCTATGGGCACGGGCTATGCCATTTAGTATTTCTGCGGGCATCGGCTTTATCGCACTTTTTGGTGTGGCGGTACTAAATGGTATCGTGCTGATCAGTGAATTTAACAGGTTAAAAAAAGAAGGAATGAAAGATATGCTCGAAATTATTAAAACAGGAACTTCGGTCAGGCTTCGTCCGGTGATTATGACGGCACTTGTGGCTTCACTGGGCTTTCTTCCGATGGCCATCTCGGGTGGAAGCGGTGCTGAAGTACAACGCCCCTTGGCAACCGTTGTTATCGGCGGACTAATCTCTGCAACACTGCTTACCCTTTTGGTGCTTCCGGTACTTTATATCTGGGTAGAAAAAATAGGCAGGAAAAAAATAAAAATAACTCCGGTAGCGGGAATAATGGTGCTGTTTGTTGTCCTGTTTGGATTGCAACCTGCAAATGCCCAGACGGCATTAACCCTTGAGCAGGCCGTATCTTCGGCGTTGGAAAATAACAAGGCAATCAGCGGGGCGAACCTCGGCGTAGGGCTGCAGCAGGCGCTGCGGAAAAGTGCCTTTGAAATGCCCAAAACTGAAGTGTCTATGCTTTACGGGCAGTACAACAGTCTGGTTAAAAACGACAACAACTTTACCGTTTCGCAAAGTATTCCTTTCCCCACACTTTTTGCTGCAAATGCGGCACTCGGGGATGAACGCATTAAAGCAGGCCAGCTTCAGGTGGCTTCGGGTAAAAATGAACTCATTTTTCAGGTCAAGACCGTTTATACGAATCTTCAATACCTGTATTCGAAAGAAAAACTGCTGCTCGGGCAAGACAGCATTTACAAGGGTTTTGTGAAATCTGCTTCGCTGAAGTACAAAACAGGCGAGGGGAACCTGCTCGAAAAGGTCGCCGCCGAGACCCAGCTCAAGGAGGTACAGAACCTGCTCGATCAAAACCAGTCTGATATCGAAATTTATACCGCGCAGATGGCTACGCTTCTGGGCAGGAATGGAGCTCCCCTAATTGCCGACAAGTTTTTAAAAGAAACACCCGAAGTTTCGATTGGAGATACGGCGCTGTTAAATGAAAATCCGGCCATTGCTTATTTCAGGCAACAGATCGTGATCGCCGAAAAACAGCGGAAAGTCGAACTTGCCAAAGCATTACCCGATTTTACACTTGGCTATTTTAACCAGTCGCTAACGGGTTTTCAAAACGTTAACGGAAATGATGTTTTCTTTGGCCGTGACAAACGTTTTCAGGGCTTTCAGGTGGGCCTTTCTGTTCCGCTATTTTACAGGTCCCATGCTGCGAAGGCAAAAGCCGCATTGATTAACAGGGATATGGCCTCGAACGACCTGGAACTTCAGCAGCGAAAACTAACTGGCCAGTATCAGCAAGCCCTGGGCGAATACCTGAAAAACAGGAAACGTTACGACTATTTTCTGACTTCGGCGCTGGCCAATGCCGCACTGATTTTAAAAAACAGCCGGATTGCCTATCAGAACGGAGAAATAGGTTATTCGGAATACCTGCTGAACCTTAAACAGGCAAATGGTATTTACGAGGGGCGCCTGATGGCCCTGCTCCAGTTAAGCCAGAGCATCAATCAGATTGAATTTTTAACCGGTAATCACCAATCATTATAAACATAGCTCATGAGATCTATATATAAATATTTTATCCTGGTATCCTTTCCATTTTATCTGGCTGGTTGTAGCCGTCCCAATACGGAAAAGGAGCCCGAAAAAGAGGCCGTTCACGAAGCAAGTGATATCGTAAGCCTTACCCCGGAGCAGTATAAGTTATCGGAAATTACGCTGGGCGCTATAGAGCAGAAAGAATTAAGCGGAACAACCAAAGTAAATGGCATGCTTGATCTTCCTCCGCAAAGCCTGGTATCTATCTCCACACCGCTGGAAGGGATTGTAAAAAGCACCAGTATGCTGCAAGGAAAGCGTGTAGCCAAGGGGGCGCTTGTGGCGGTAATGCAGAACCCGGAATTCATTCAGATGCAACAAGACTATCTGGATTATAAAAGTCAGCTGCAGTTTTTAAAACAGGAGCTCGATCGCCAGGAAGAACTGGCAAAGGAAAACGTCAATTCTAAAAAAGCACTGCAGAAAGCAAGGAGCGAATACCAGAGTGTGAGCGCCAGATTACTGGGACAACGTTCAAAACTTTCGATTATGAATATCAGTTTCGCAGCACTTGAGAAAGGACAGATCCAGAAAACCTTTAACCTCTATACCCCAATGGCGGGTTATGTTACGCAGGTGAACACCAATATAGGTGCTTTTGCCAGTACCACTGATGTGTTGTTCAAAATTGCCGATACCGAGCACCTGCATGCAGAGCTTACGGTATTTGAAAAGGATGTTCCTAAACTTAAGCTGGGGCAGAAGGTTCGCTTTGTACTGGCCAACGAGGAAAAGGAACGCATGGCCACGGTTTACCTCATCGGCAGGGAAATTAGTAAAGAGCGTACGGTACAGATTCACTGCCACCTGGATCAGGAAGATACACAGCTGCTTCCGGGCATGTACCTGAAAGCTTATGTGGAAAGCGGCATGAATAAGGTAGAAGCCTTACCCGATGCGGCCATTGTTGAATTTGAAGGCAAAAAATTCGTGTTTATCGATCAGCCTGCTGCTAAGGGCACCAACCCTTACCGGTACCGGATGATGGAAGTAAAAACAGGTGTTGCCGAAAACGGTTATACACAGGTTTCTTTTGCGGAGCAGATCGGTGAGGGGAGGGTGGTGATAAAAGGCGCGTACGATCTGTTAAGTAAGGTGAAAAATGCGGAAGAGGAAGGCGAGGAACATTAAAGGTTCAAGTCGGGCTTCGATTTATGGATAAATTTTGTCATATCGGGTTCCCTGAACGTTGAACTACATCAATTTAAATATTAACTTTAGTCGCCAGATAAAATTAAGATGACCACAAGAAGAAATTTTTTACAAACCGGAATATTGGGGCTAACTGCAGCCTCGCTGACCAATATTCCCTCAGTTTTCTCGGAGCCTGTTCAACCAAATGTTGCGGCTAAAGATGCTTTTAAATTAGCCATCGCCGGTTATAGCTTTCTGAACTTTAACCTCGATGAATCACTTAAAATGATGAAAAAGGTTGATGTACATTACCTCTGCATTAAAGACTTTCATTTGCCTTTTAAAAGTACAGCAGAAGAAATTACAGCCTTTCATGCTAAACTGAAAGAAAATAATGTAGTTGGATATGCCGTGGGACCTATTTACATCAAAAATAAGGAAGAGATTGATCAGGCATTTGATTATGCAAAAAGGGTAGGTGTTGATTTACTGATCGGAATTCCGGCCCATGCCGACCTGGAGTATGTGGCCCAAAAGACAAAGGAATATAATATTCGTTATGCCATTCATAACCATGGCCCCCAGGATAAACTATATCCAAATGCGGAAAGCATTTATAATCTGATTAAAAACCTGGATCAACGTGTTGGAATATGCTTTGATATGGGACATAACAAAAGAGATGGGCGGGATTCTGTTGCAGACCTTCAGAAATTCTCGAAACGGATTTTTGATATGCATTTAAAAAATGTAACGGTAGCGGCAAATGAAGGTACCACTTGCGAACTCGGTCGTGGTGTAATTGATATCCCGGCCTATGTAAAAATGCTGAGAAAGGTGAATTACCAGGGCTGCTGTAGTTTGGAATACGAAAAAGACATGAAAGATCCCTTAGCCGGAATAGCTGAATCAGTCGGCTATTTTAAGGGAGTTTGCGATGCTACCCGTTAATATTTGAAATTGATGTAAATTCATGATTGATATGCGGTTTTTAGGCCGCATATCAATTTATATACCGGTATGGACAGGATCAGCCAGATTTTTCTTTGCCTGAAATGCCTGTCATTCGTTACCTTTATCAGATCAATAAAATATTCTATGAAAGCATTTTTGGGAACCGGCCTTTTGGGAACGGGTTTTATTAAAGCCATGCTGCGCCGTGGCGAAGCGGTACAGGTATGGAACAGGACTGCATCAAAAGCACAGGCATTGGAAACGGATGGCGCAAAAGCATTAGAAAATGTGGTTGAGGCGGTAAAAGGTGCAACTGTTATCCACCTTACCCTGAAGGATGATGCAATCGTAAATGAAGTACTGGCCGCTGCCAGCAAAGGTTTTTCGCCGGGCATCACCATTATCGACCATACCACAACCTCAGTGGAAGGCGCAATCGAAAGAACGGCACAGTGGAAACGTAATGGTTTTACTTATCTGCATGCGCCGGTATTTATGGGACCGCCAAATGCACTGGAAGGAACCGGGAACATGCTCGTGTCGGGCGATCAGGCTGTTATTGCGCATCTTGAACCTGAACTGGCCAAAATGACTGGTAAACTGATTAATTTTGGTCCTGAAGAAGGAAAAGCAGCCGGCATAAAGCTCATCGGTAACCTTTTTCTCATCTCGCTTACTGCAGGACTTGCTGATGCCCTTGGATTGGCCAAAGCCCTCGGCATTGATTCTGGAGAAGTGGCCTCACTGTTTAGCTCATGGAATCCTGGTGCAGGTGTTCCTGCCAGGTTCGATAAAATAAGGGCAGGGGATTTTAAACATCCCTCCTGGGAACTCGATATGGCACGTAAGGATGCCGGCCTGATGATAGATGCTGCAAAAGAAAATGGCGTAAACCTTACCGTTCTGCCTGCCGTTATAACACAAATGGATAACTGGATTGCAAAAGGCCATGGCTCGGATGACTGGAGTGTAATCGCTAAGGATAACCTCTGAAAGTTTTAGGTCGAATAAAATACCTCACTAGCGCAAGTCTTAGTGTAGGGGACAACGGGCAGGATGACTTGTGCATTCAGGATATTTGACTAATAAAATTCGTTAATGAGATTAATTTAATGAAAGCACAAGTCTGGCCAATGTTTCCGGCCAGTGACACTAAGACTTGCGCTAGAATGAGGCTAGAATGTAATTTTGAACGAGATTACCAATGAATTGAACGAATACACAAAACCCCTTAAGCTTACTATAGTCACTTTTGTAAACAATAATTACATAATTACAAAAAGACTATGGGACTATCAGGTTTAGGAATTTTTCATACCATCATTGGTATTGTAGCCATTGTAGCGGCAATCATTTCATTTGTACGCTTTGGCAAAATTGATTTAACGCAGCTTAGTGGTAAAATATACTTTTATACAACTAGCGTTACCGCTTTAACTGCATTAGGCATCTCCAAACATGGAGGCTTTAATGCCGGGCATATTTTTTCGGTATTCATTTTTATTTTAGTGGTGGTGGCTTTTTGGCTTTCGGTAAAGCGAAGCGGCAGTAACAGGGCCCGTTATATAGAGAATTTTTTACTCTCTTTCAGCTTCTTTCTGTCGCTCATCCCCACCGTGAATGAAACCTTTACCCGGGTTCCGCTGGGGCATCCACTGGCTAAAAACCCTGCCGATCCGATCATTGCCCAAACCTTGCTGGTGCTCTTAATCGCATTTATTGCCGGCGCCATTTACCAGTACATTAAACTACGTCAAGCGCTTAAAATACGGTAAAGTAAAGCTTGTGATTTTCGGATAAAAGATATTCTATCATATATCAACTAATGCATGGGGGCAGAAAGGCCAAAGCATGCATTAGTTTTGCTATTTTTATAGCTGAAGGTTTTTAATATGATCATTGACCATAAAAAATACGATTTGTTTGGTAAAGCCATTATCCAGAACATCAGGATCAAGGCACCTTTTACCTTCGATTTTCCCATTACCGATAATGCCTGTTTTTTATACATGTTACAGGGTGAAATGCAATATCACCGCAACGAAGATCGCGTAAATATACCGCATAAACACGCTTTGTTTTTAAATTGTATACAAGCCAGCAAAACCATCAGTAACTTAAATGAAGGAGGTGTTAACGAAATGATGGTCGTTAATTTTCATCCCGATATTTTAAAACGGATTTACGACCGGGAGATGCCCGCTATCCTTCAGGCAACCGGCCGTATGGTTTCGAACAAAAGTGCCGAAGTGTTAAGCAACAATTTTTTAATCGAAAAATATATCGAAGGTTTGCTGTTTTATTTTCAGCATCCCGCACTGGTTAACGAAGATATACTGGTTTTAAAGTTAAAAGAAATTATCCTGCTGCTGGCCCAAACTGCTAATGCTCGGGCCATACAAACCATATTTGCACAGCTTTTTTCGCCTGCTACCTATACCTTTAAGCAAATTATTGAGGCCAACCTGTTCGAACAACTCAATATCGATGCCCTGGCACAACTGAATAATTTGAGTTTATCGTCTTTTAAACGCGAATTTGCCAGACATTACAACGATACACCAGCCAATTATATCAAAACCAAAAGGCTCGAAAAAGCGGCCGAACTGCTCTTAATTTCAAACGAAAGGATTAAAGACATTGCTTTTAATTGTGGTTATAATGATCTGGCCAATTTTACCAAAAGCTTTCGCGATAAGTATAAGTGTACACCCAGTGATTTTCGGGAACGCCAGTAACTGAGCCGTACAGACAAAATATTTGAGCCGTAGAAGAAAGCCTCCGGTGTTTCGAATGCTGATCTTTGTTTCATGAACAACATCACAAAAATTCAGTTGGGTCAGAATGGCCCCTTCGTATCTAAACTTGGTTTGGGTTGCATGCGGATGTCTTCTATTTGGGGTGGTGCTACACCCAATGAAGCAGAAAGCATAGCTACCATTCACGAGGCACTAGATCGTGGCATTAATTTTTTAAACACAGGCGACTTTTACGGTGCCGGACATAATGAAATGTTAATTGGCAAAGCGATTAAAGATCGGCTCGATGAGGCCTTTATCAGCGTAAAGTTTGGTGCCATCTTTCACAACGGCCAGTGGCTGGGATTAGATCTGCGACCTTTGGCGATCAAAAATTTTATCAATTACTCGCTAACGCGTTTGGGTATCGAAACCATCGACCTCTATCAGCCTTGCCGAATGGACGACAGCGTGCCCGTAGAAGACATCATCGGAACGGTTGCCGACCTGATTAAAGAAGGTAAAGTGCGTCACATCGGCGTGTCTGAAATTACCGCTGATCAGCTTCGTAAAGCAAACAATACTCACCCCATCAGTGCGCTCGAAATTGGTTATTCGCTGGCCGACCGTCAGATCGAAAGCGAACTGCTGCCGGCAGCAAAAGAACTGGGCATTGCCGTAGTTGCCTTTGCCAATACCGCAGAAGGTTTATTAACCGGTGAAATGAAAGCACCGCTTGCAGCGAACGATTACCATAGCCATTTCTCCCGTTTTCAGGGCGAAAATCTGGTTCATAACCTCGAAAAAGTAGAAGTCTTGAAACAAATGGCCCGGGATAAAGGCTGTACACCTACGCAGCTGGCCATTGCCTGGGTAAAGGAACAGGGTGATCACATCATGCCTCTGGTGAGCATGAGTCGCAGATCGCGTTTACCTGAAAATCTTAAAGCAATGGATATTGTATTTAGCCCGCAGGAAATGAATACTTTAAATACTACTTTTGCAATAGGTGCCATACGTGGTGGTACTTACTTACAACGCTAAATGACCAGTCCAGCAGAAATCCTCCCCGGTGTCATCTTTTATTCATACCTCTCGGCCCAGCGGAAAGAGAAAGTGTGTTTCTGGAACCACCATACCCTGGTACTGCAGGTTTCGGGACAGTTTACCTTAGAAACCTCCGGTCAAAACCTTTCGATGACCGGAGGCGAAGTACTGCTGATTGGCAAAAACCAGCTGGGCACGCTCACCAAAACACCGCTGCCCGGAGGGAACTATGAAACCATCGTGATATCGTTGCAGGAAGAACTCTTACGTAAGATCGTATTGGAAGAAAAGTTAACGGCAGACCAGAAATACATCGGTCCGCCCAATATCCTGATTCCATCAAATGAATTCCTGAAAGGCTATTTTCAATCGATTATTCCCTATGCCCGAAGCTCGGGCGCCACCATGACCGATGAAATGGGCATTTTGAAAGTGAAAGAAGGCATTAAATTGCTGTTACTTGCCCTGCCGGCATTGCGAAACTTTTTGTTCGACTTTTCTGAACAGCATAAAATCGACCTGGAAAAGTTTATGCTGAGCAACTATCATTTTAATGTGCCCATCGAAAAATTCGCCCAGCTGACGGGTCGCAGCCTGGCCGGTTTCAAACGTGATTTTCTGAAAACATTCGGTGTTCCACCCCGTCATTGGCTGCAGGATAAACGGCTAAGGGAAGCCAAACACCTCATTGAAAGCAAACACCAGAAACCTTCTGCCATTTATCTCGATCTGGGCTTCGAAAGCTTGTCGCATTTCTCGCATGCCTTCAAAAAGAAGTTTGGTATGGCACCTACGGCGCTAAATGCGTAAGGTATACCAAGATGCACTAAATAAGTTTTTTATTTTGGTTCGAATTTCCCAAAAATCTTCTGGTCATAATCGTAGTTGCGCTCATCTGGAAAATTTCCATTTAAGTCCGGAAATATGAGTTGTAAATACTCATATTTTTCGTTCCCGTAATGCCTGATTGAAGATAACACATAATCAGATAAACTTTCATTGGTGACCTTGATAAAGTATACCGGAAATCTTTCTGTTAAGTCTGTAATTCTTTTATTTAGCGGAACAGCCCTAAGTTTATATTGATCTGCATAGTTTTTAATTAATTGCCCCGAAAGGTTTGGACCGAGACCCGAAATGAACAACTCCGGGATTTTGAAATACTCATAAATCCCTGTTGAATAAGCAAAAGGTGTAGAATTTTCTGCTTCCAATACTACAGTGGTATGATAGCCATATTTACGGATATCATCATTAACTTCTTTGAAATATTTTTTCCTTTGTGCTTCAGTTATCTTCATGACAAAACTTTTCGCAAAATAGCAGATAATCTAAATATGGGCAACTCCGGTTTTATTAGCTATTCGGATTGAATTTAGTGACACACGCGGCACGTGTACGTTAGCAGGGGGGATTTTTTTAAATAAAATGCATATGCCAATTAAATTTTGATATTTTAGATTATTGAATATAACTAATTTTCCCATTTGTATTGATAGGATTAAACTTAATGTCAGATAACAAGTGTTTTGAATTTTTTTATGTTTTAATGTTAATCCAATCTAAACTCTCATGCTCGACCAGTCCTTTTCCTATAATAACTTTCGCATTATTTTTGAAGTTGAAAACCGTAAAGCTCGGTTCAATACTAGCTTTTTGGATAATAAATACGTTGAAGCGGCAGAGGATGCTTCTGCGTTAAAAAAGGAAATAAGAAAACTGAAAAATGAGTTTGCGGATGATACTTCTATAGAAGAGCTGGAGACGCAACTTTTAAAAGCAGAAACTGAACGCGATATTATTTTAGAAAACTTTCTCTTTTACATAAGCCAACATGTTAATCAACGGGATTTTTCTTTGCGTTTAAATCAGTTTTTTGATAATAATACATGGAAGCAGATCTATACAATAGATAAGACGCCTGCAACTTTTTTTGTAATGAAACAACTGCAATATAATCTTCGAAAAACCTTTAATATTTCTCATTCGGAAAGACATTTAATCGTCAAACAGTTTAAGGATATACTTACTGATGATTTCCCTAAATATATCGTTCGTACTGATATTAAGAGCTTTTATGAGAGTGTTTCGCAAGAAAAGTTAATGTGGATTTTAACGAAAAATTCTCTATTAAGCCCTCAATCACTTAAAATTTTAAGAAATCTTTTCTATGAATACAATAAGCTGACAGGACAATTGAATAGTGACAATAAGAAGGGCATACCCAGAGGCGTTGGTGTTAGTGCTTATCTAGCAGAGCTCTATATGCGAGATATTGATGAAAATATACGACGTTTAGAGGGGGTTAGATATTACGCAAGATATGTTGATGATATAATAGTTGTTTTCACACCTACTTCAAAAAGTCATGTACCTGAAGCCTTTCTTTCTAGTGTTGAGGCGATAATAGTTGGTGAAAAACTAAAAGTTAATAAAAAGTTGGACGATGGATATGTTTATCGTTATTTAAAAACTATAGAAAAAGAAAGTGATGAGAATAAAAAATTCTTTGCAATAGCCAAATTGATAAATAAAGAGAAAGGAGAATTAGCCCCGCCGTACTTCGCAGCTATAGAGAAACAGATTTATAGCGTGTTTTTGCCCTTAAATAAAAGACTGAGAGAGATCGAATCCATTCTGAATCTCGAAAAACAGAATATTGAAAACAATAAAACCTTTCAGTGTGACTTATTTGAAAATAAAACTAATACGGTAATAACTTTTTTAGGTTATAAATTCATTATAAAAGACGGCATTTGTACAACTGTACTTTTGTCTGATAATAAAATGCGGAAATATGCCGAAAGGATCACTCTAGTATTGCAATCATTTATTGCAACGAGGAAATATAATTATCTGAATGCCCGTAAAATGTTACATTATCGTTTGGCATATTTAACTAGAAACACAAAACTTACTAAACCCAAGAAAGGTTTTATTGGAATTTTTTATGCAAATAGTCTTATTAATCCAGATTGTCAAAGCTTAGTAGAGCTAGACGAAATCTTAGGGACAAAAATAGATGAATATTTAAATCCTTTGACAGATAGAGTTTTAATGACAAGGTTGAAAAGATTCAGTTTTGCTGATGGCTTTAAGAACAAGACTTTTTATAATTTATCTACAAAAAAAATGCCCAAAATGAAAGATGCAGAAGGAAATGTGTTAAGATCAAATTTTGAAAAAATAGTAAATATCTGGAAGTGATGAGGTCAAAAAGAAAACAACTTAATCACTCAAGGTACAGAGTAGTGCTATCGGATACGCTTCCTTATGAAACGCCAATAATTTTTTCAAATAGGCATTTCTACAAGTTTTTAGATAGATATAAAGTGGAACTATCTGGTGATGAAAGTGCAACAACCATATCTTGGTCAAGAGTTTATAATGACAAGCCATTAGCACTCATAATGGAGATTTTGTTTGGTTTGGAAAAAGTAATCGGTGCAACTCACAAACTACCAAAAAAGGATCACATGAGAGTTCCATTCAAATACAATATCACTCATAAAGAAGCTGAGTATCGTGAACTTGCTCTTATGCATCCTAAAAATCAACTGGAAATCGTTGAGTTTTATGATAAATTTAAGGAGCTAATCATTTATTACTCCCAACAATCCCCGTTTTCCATTAGAAAACCTCAAGATATTGCAAAGTATGTATATGTGAAGGATTCTCTTCACGATAAACTTTTAGGTGATAAAGACGATTCTGTTGAGATAGGTGGTAAGGAGTATGATACGCTGAAAACCTTTTTTACTTATGAACGCTATTCTAACATTTATAAGTTTTATGAAGATTATTATTATCATCGGGCAGAAAAGAAGTTTGATCTGATGTTTAAATTTGACATCTCGAGATGTTTTACCAGTATATATACCCATTCCCTAGCTTGGGCATTGATTAACAAGGAAATGGTAAAGGATAAATTGAATGAATCCAAAATGACTTTCGGAGGTAGATTTGATCGGGTTATGCAAAATGCAAACTTTGGCGAAACAAATGGCATACTAATTGGCCCTGAAGCTTCCAGGATATTTGCTGAGCTAATACTACAACATATTGATGTCGAAGTTGAAAAGCAATTGAGAGGATCAGATATCCTACATAAAAAAGATTACGAAATTTTCCGCTATGTTGATGATTTCTTTATTTTTTATAACGATGAGAGCACAAGAGCGAGAATTTTTGAGCTTTATGGAAATATGTTTAAAGAGTATAAGCTATCAGTGAGTGAGATAAAGAATAAATTCTACATTAAGCCTTTAATCACTGAGTTGACAATTGCAAAATCTAGAATAGTTGAGCTTTTAGATGAAAGAGCAGGTATTATAATAGACAGCACAGAAAAGCTTAAGGATTATCAAGGTACTCTTAATACATATGTTAAAAATTTTTGCGATGCTAATTATCTAATTACTAGATTTAAAATAATTATAAGCGAAGCGGAGGTTGAATATAAAGATATTGCAAATTACACATTAGCATTAATTAATACGCGGCTGGAATATAGTATTCTTGCATTCGAGAAGCATTTTAAAGCGGTATCCAAAGATGAGTTTAAAAAAACTGAAAACCCAGATACATTCTCCAGTTTCGAAAAGCAAAAAGAGGAGTATACATTTATTCGATATTTAATTGAACTGCTAGACTTTACTTCTTTTATTTACACGGTTGCTCCACGAGTTAATTCTACGATTAAGTTCAGTACTATCTTGTCCACTGTGATAGATTATGTTAAAGGTAATTATAGATTTGACAGTTTGGTCATATCAACTGATGGGAAAAAGATTCGCAAAAAAGGACACTTTAAACGCTTTAGCTCAATTAATACGCACCTAGTATTTAAAAAAATAGAAGATGATATTACATTGGTTCTAGGGAAGCATAAAATGAAAGAACATGTTCAGTTAGAAACATTATATTTGCTTGTTGTTCTAAGAGAGCTAGGTAGGCCATATAGGTTGACTGTTGACCAAATAGCCGCTTTTTTTAGTTTTGAGAAAATATGGAAAGATGGCGTGGATACACAACATTTTTTGCCTAAATATAAATTGAATTATTTTGCTATAACGAGCTTACTGTTTTATATTGAAAACATTGCTATATATATAAACATTAAAAAAGCACTAGAAATCCATATTATTGAGAAAATTAAATGCGTTGCAAGTTCTAGAAGAAGGAGGAATTCAGAACTTACTCTGCTTTTTCTTGACCTGATGGTCTGTCCATTTTTGGATGCAGAATTTAAGAAAAAAATGATGCATATGTTTGGTGTAACTAAAAGAGATAAACCAATTTTGTTGAGTTTCAAAAATCACCAGAGATATTGGTTTATCAAATGGAAAAACTTTAATTTAGCAGAGGAATTACATGCGAAGAAACCATCTGAGCCGTATTCTTAAGATATTTAGGTTGTGCACCAATCAAATTAGAGGCTTTACTGCCACACACCAGCACAATCTGTAGCCTTAATCGGCGTCCATTTGGACTTAAGTAGCTTTGATTGGGAGCTGCTTTTTTATTACACTCCCTATGATCAAAATATTCACAGTAGGTTATTGTTTGATAATAACAAAGGTTATTTAACTATTTGTGATATTTTTCTCGGTTCTAAAGTCAATTTCTGTTTCATCGTATTGGATAACATTTTTCAATGTTTGTTTAATGCCTAAGAATTTAATTTCCTCCGTTAATAAATTTAGGTATTTTGAAAAAAGGGGGACAATATCTATGATTTTACGGTCAATAATATTTGCAAGGTCAGGGTAGTACTTTTTGAAATCTTCTTTGGTGTAAACCTCAATGCCATTAATTAAGCTTATCGTTTGACCTACACGAAAAATCAGACTTTTATACGTGTCTAAATTTCTTTGTGGATCATCAAACAACGATTCGCTAAAATTCAATTGATTTATCTTGTTTAGTATTTGTTCGAAATTTCCATTTATAACAATAGGTCGGAGATCATGTTTGTAGTATTCTTTTCGTTTCGTTATTTTGAAAATAGTTAGTAATGTTTTTGTGCATTTAATAATTGCCAAGAGGATATTTCGTTTTTGTCTACCAATTAAGGGAAAAGCATGAGCTTGTTTGTGTAGGGCATATGTATCGGCCAGACTATTGTGCACAGCATCTATACTACCCTTAGATGGAATTGATTTGGTTATTTTACCGTTGTCTATTTGAATGATATTAATATCCCAATGCGCTATTTCAGGGAATTTTCTTTTCAAATTCTGATACAATTCTTTGTCTGACTCTGCACCCAATGCTTGAGGATGGTCAATTAAAATGTCGATATCATTCGAACTGGCAGATCCAAATCTATAATAATTGTATAAAATGTCAACCATAGCTATTGTTTGAACGCAAAAATAGTTTTTTGAATTTAGATACAGATTAAATCCCAAAAAAAAGCTCCTCGTTGGCGCACACTTACCACGTGTGCATGTTAGCTCGAGCGGAAATTGAGGTTAGTTCAAATCCCTTTAAACAAAAAAAACAAATGTATCCATATAAACCTAGTACGTAGATTCCTAAACAGAGGTAAATTTTGAACTTTAATGTCAAAAAGTTACTTTAGAGCGCATGACGAATTCTTCTGTTCCTGAGGACTTAAACCAAATAAATGATTAATGTACATTTTGAATGTGAAATTTTAAGAGCTAGCAGGAATAGACTGTTGCGCTTAATTGAAACAAGTAATCACGAAATATTATTTAAAATTCCAGTAGGTTTTAACAATAATATCATCTGGCAAATAGGACATTGCATCACTTCTCAACAGCGGCATATGTATATGCGTAGTGGATTACCCATGTATATCTCTAAAGAATTTATGGAGTCCTTCAAAATTGGATCGTCTCCTCGTTCCTGGGGAGTTAATCCAGATGTTAATGAGGTAAAACATTTACTGATTGAGACCGTTAACCACCTTGAATCAGATCTGGAATCCAGATTATTTGTCAACTATGAGCCCTTTGACTTACCGGTCGGATTTCGAGTAAAAAATCATGTCGAGGCCCTGCAAGCCGCTAACTATCACGAAGCGGAACATAGCGGGCAGATTTTTACTTATTTGAAGCTGTTAGTCAAAGAATGAAGTCCATAATCTTAAACTATCTCCCAAAATTAGAAATATAGCTTTTATAGCTAACGATCTGAACGTTTGAAATTGCAACCGTTATACAAAATCCGAAAGGTTATTTATATTCACCAAATATTTATCAAGCGCTTCGCCTTAATGAAAAAACTGTTCACATTGATTACCCTGTTTATCCTGTTGCAAAACGCAACAGCACAAACAAATGCGCTGAAAAAGATTGCTGATAACATTAAAGCAGAGGGGGAAATGCTTTATCGTTCTGAATGGGCTTCAGGTCATAGTACACAGATTTTCAGCTCCAGGTTCGGCGGGAAGAAGCAATTATCCGGGGGATATTTTTCTTATGAGACAGCAAAAGAAATGACCACGATCTTTTTTTCTAAAAATGACGATCCGGTAGTATTGGCGACAGTTAAGTTCAACCGTAGTTTAGATTCGTCTAAATATCGTATAGACACCACAACAAGAAAATTTACCGGAGTTGAAAAAGATTTGTATGCCATCCGGTCAAAAGCTGCACAGGCTGTTTCAAGCGACACGCTTTTTAAATTTTATGAAAATACCAGTTTAAATCTTGTTCCGATCATAAAAAATGGGGCAAAAAAAGTATATGTCATCACCGGGCAAAGCGCACCGGATGAAGTGTTATTAGGAAATGATTACCTGATTAATTTTGACAAAGACAATAATATCATTAAAAAAACAAAGCTTCATAACAATCTTATTCCGCTGGGAACCGGTGGTATAGACAAGATAGAAGCATCCTCACATCAACACTTAGGTGAAACAAGTCCTTATATTACCGCGACAGATATTTGTGCATTTAAATTATGGAAGGGAAAGACCACCTGGGTGATCAGTTTCATTGTCTCAGCCGGATATGTATCTGCATGGCACTTTCGCGATGAATTTTTAGAAATTCTAACCCAGGCCGAATTTGAAAAAATAATGAAAAAGAAATAGTTTAAGGTGTTCACGCCCTAATGCTGGTCGTAGCCCTCGCTGGCGCAGGCCTACCACCTGTGTTTGTTTGCTAGAGCTTAACATTTGAGATTAATTAAAAACCTTTAAACAAAAAAAAAGCCCATCATTCGATGAGCTTTTTCTCAGTAGCGGGGAGCAGGATCGAACTGCCGACCTCAGGGTTATGAATCCTGCGCTCTAACCATCTGAGCTACCCCGCCGGGCTTAATATTTACTGTATAACGTAAATATCGATGTGGTTATTTTTAAGAGTTGCAAATATAGAATAAATATACATTCTATTAAAAAGAAATGTGAAAAATCCTTTAAAGCCTTATTGCTCAGTAAATTTAAATGATTTTAACTGTTTAAAATCAAGCGGATACCACCTTATTCAGGCTTATAAACTACCACGAAATAACCTTATTATGATGGCGGTTAGTCTGGAGTTGTTTAAAAAGAGGCGTTTAGCGTGGATTATTGAAATGATCAGTTTGGAGTCCGGAGTCCAGAGTCGGTAGTCCTGAGTCGATTAACCTACTCGCGTTCGTCATCCTGAATTTATTTCAGGATCTTTTGATAGGTATAAAATCAGTTTCATTATTCGATAAAGAACAACTGAGCTAGCGTTTGGCGCGTGGATGAAGGTTGTTAAAACAATTAGCCGCCCTGCGTTTCTTAACCACATAAGACATATAAGGTTCATATAAGCGCAATCAATACTTTGCGTTTGGCGATCGGCGTTTGGTGTGGATTATTGAAACGATCAGTTTGGAGTCGGTAGTCCTTAGTCGATTAATCCCAATGAACTAATGAACCAATGACTAATGAACCAGTGAACCAATGATAGTCCGAAGTCAATAGTCCTGAGTCCTTAGTCGGTTAACCTACTCGCATTCGTCATCCTGAATTTATTTCAGGATCTAATCATAGGTATAAAATCAGTTCATTATTCGATAAAGAACAACTGAGCTAGCGATTGCTACTCAGCGTTTGGCGATCGGCGTTTGGCGTGGATAGGAGATTGAAACGATCGGTTTGGAGTCCTGAATCCAGAGTCGTTAGTCCATAGTCGATTAATCCCAATGAACCAATGAACTAATGAACAAATGACCAATGACTAATGAACCAGTGAACCAATGATTGTCCGGAGTCGGTAGTCCTTAGTCGATTAACCGATTTAAACAATTAACCGATTAACCTCAATAATCAAAGAACGAATGACAAATGAACCAATGACCAATGACTAATGAACTAGTAAACCACCACCAAAATCCAATAAAAATTATATTGTTGCAGATATAGAATAAATTACCTTTCTTTAGAAAAATAATATTAAAAAATAGTCCGGAAATTATCCTGGTAGTGTACTAACATGGCAGAAAAGAAAAAATTTACACTAGAGTACGAAGTTAGATCGTCACCAAGAATATTGTATAGTTTTATTAGTGAGCCAAACGGCTTATCGCAATGGTTTGCGGACGATGTGAATTTCCGCGATCAGGTATATACTTTTACCTGGGACGATGAGCAGCAAAAAGCAAAACTGGTTTCCATTAAAGAAAATAAGCTGGTTAAATTTAAGTGGCTGGACGATGAACCTCAATGTTATTTTGAGATGGAAATTGTACAGGACGAACTAACAAATGATGTAGCCCTCTCGATTACTGATTTTACTACCGATGAGCTTCTTGCAGAGAAAAAATTAATCTGGGACAACCAGATCGATTATCTGATTAGCGTATTGGGTGCATAATATTATCTTCGTATTGTTTACCTTTGTAGGGTGAAAAAAATACATCTTCTATTAATAAAAGCATTTGTGAAGCCATTCATAGCAACATTTTTTGTTATGATGTTTATTCTATTAATGTTTTTTCTGTTTAAATGGATTGATGATTTAATTGGAAAAGGTTTCGAATGGTACACCATTCTGGAGCTGATGTATTACGCCTCGGCCGCCAACGTATCCATGGCGCTGCCACTATCAGTATTACTTTCTTCCATCATGACTTTTGGTACACTGGGCGAAAATTATGAGCTGGTGGCTATTAAATCGGCAGGGATTTCTCTGCAGAAAGCCATGCGCCCCCTGTTTGTGGTGATTTTGATCCTCACGGTATCCTCCTTCTTTTTCGCCAACTACATGCTGCCCAAAGCCAACTTAAAATTTGGTTCGCTGCTGTACGATATCAGGAATAAAAAACTTTCATTTTTAATTAAACCAGGGGTTTTTAACAATGCCATTCCGGGTTATGCCATCCGTGTCGATTCGAAAGAGGAAGACGGTACGCTGCACAACATCATGATTTACGATCACCGGGAGAATAACGGCATTCCGAAGGTGATTCTGGCCAGAGAAGGTAAAATGAATAAAACCTCCGACGGTAAGTTTTTGGTGCTTAACCTTAAAAATGGTGTGCAATACGAGGAGCAGGCTTCGAAAAACGGGATGTACAATCCAAGGCAGATTTTTACACGCAACCGTTTTAAAGAAACCTCGCCGCGTTTCGATATGTCTTCTTTTGACCCCAGTACCACCGATCCGAATGCTTTCGGAAACAGTACGCCCATGTTAAACCTGAAAGGCATTACAAAAAAGCGCGACTCGCTGAACAAGCAACTGGATACGATGAAGATACGCACCATTGCCAATCTCACCAGTAACTTTAAGCAGTTTAATGTAACGAAAGGTTATATGAAGGTTAAAGCCGTACCGAAAGAGATTGATGATGTCATCCTAAAGGACATCCCTAACGGATCGCGTAAAATGGCCCTCGATAATGCTAACAATACGGTTGCAAATATTATGCAGCACGTACCCAACTGGGGCCCGCGCCAAACGGATTTAACCGGTGAAATTATTTTTGCAACCGTTGAGTACCAGCGTAAATTTACCCTGGCTGCATCCTGTATCCTGTTGTTTTTTATTGGTGCACCATTGGGTGCCATTATCAGAAAAGGGGGCATGGGTTTACCCGTGGTGGTGGCCATTTGTTTCTTCCTGGTATACCACATTATTACCACGGTGGCCGAAAAATCAGCACGTGAAGGTAATCTAAACCCGATCTTCGGGATGTGGATTGCCGTGATTGTTTTATCGCCCCTGGCGGCCTTTTTAACCTATAAAGCTACAGTAGATTCGGCCTTGTTTGATGTAAATTATTACAAGCAGCTCTTCATTCAGTTGTTTAAAAAGAAGGAAAAATAGGCAGCTTTTCCTTTACTTACAGATGATATTTTAATCCAAATATTGCTCAATAAGGTTGTACATTTGTACGGGTTATTGTTTGTGGTATAAATTGATTTTAATACGCCTTACACACCATTTGCCCCATAATGTTTATAAAATGCAAACAAAATTAAACACAATAGAAGAGGCCATCGCAGATATAAAAGCTGGTAAAGTGATTATTGTTGTAGATGATGAGAATAGAGAGAACGAGGGTGATTTTTTAACGGCAGCTGAAAACGCAACGCCCGAGATCATCAATTTTATGGCTACTTACGGCCGCGGTTTAATCTGTGCGCCACTTACAGAAGAACGTTGTAAAGAGTTAAACCTTAACCTGATGGTGGGTAAAAATACGGCTGCTTACGAAACTAATTTTACGGTTTCAGTCGATCTGGTTGGTCACGGCTGTACCACAGGCATTTCGGCAAGTGACCGCTCTAAAACGATGTTAGCCCTGGTTAATCCTAAAACCAATCCTGAAGAGTTGGGCAGACCGGGACATATTTTTCCTTTAATTGCTAAAGATGGTGGCGTCATCCGCCGTGCAGGTCATACCGAAGCTGCGGTAGATTTAGCCCGCCTGGCCGGCATGAAACCTGCAGGTTTATTGGTAGAGATTTTGAAAGAAGATGGCGAAATGGCCAGACTTCCGGATTTATTTAAAATTGCCGAACAGCACCAGTTAAAAATTATATCCATCGAAGATTTAATTGCCTACCGTTTAACCATTGATAGTTTGATTAAACAAGAGGTGAGCATCGATTTGCCTACCGCCTGGGGCGATTTTAAAATGACCGCTTATACGCAGTTAGATAACAACGCCACCCACCTGGCCATTTCTAAAGGCGAATGGAATGCCAACGAACCTATTTTAGCGCGTGTACACAGCTCTTGTGTAACGGGCGATATCTTTGGGTCATGCCGTTGCGATTGCGGGCCGCAGTTGCACAAAGCACTAGAAATGATCGAAAAAGAAGGTAAAGGTATCGTGGTATACATGAACCAGGAGGGCAGGGGTATCGGACTGATTAATAAATTACGTTCATATAACTTACAGGATGCCGGTTTCGATACGGTAGAAGCGAATATTAAATTAGGCTTTAAAGGCGATGAACGCGATTATGGTGTGGGTGCGCAGATCCTGCGATCAGAAGGTGTAACTAAAATGCGTTTAATGAGTAACAACCCCACCAAAAGAGCCGGTTTAATCGGTTATGGTTTGGAAGTGGTAGAAAACATCCCAATCGAAATTGCCAGCAATGTGCATAACGAACGTTATTTGACCACCAAAAGAGATAAAATGGGCCATTCGATTATGAAAGGATAATTCAGTTGGCAGTTAGCAGTTGACAGTTTGCATGGTGCAAACTGAAAATTGTGAATTGAAAACTTATACAAGACCAACAATTGAACAAGTGTTCGATTGTTGGTTTTTTTATGCGTATTTGTAATCCTTCGGTTCATCCGCTTATGCTTGTCTCGGGATCTATTTTTTCTGGGATTCGTCCTCCTGAACTTGTTTCAGGATCTTTATAACCTAAGTCGATTAATATTAGCAGCAGCATATATCTGCTTTTTATCGCTTGCTAATCTAGGGGGCGTGTCATGCTGAATTTATTTTATTAGTAGACTTTATTGCTTCAAAGACGTAATAGGCTACAAGGAATCGTCATTGCCCGAAAGCTTTTTCAGCCGACAGCCTATTCCGATCTTTCCTGTCGTGTGGACTCATTTTTGTTAGCTTGTATTTTTTGGCATATTCTAAAAGCGATCGTCCTGCTGTCCTGAAGCTTCGGGGTCAGCATCTTTCCTGCTAGTAAGAGCCTCTTGTTCTTAAAAAAACTATCTTGTGGTCACAAATATCATTTTTTTCCGCTCTCTGCCGCGGGGGCATGGTAGTTTTTCGCAGATATGTTGTTTTTATTTGTGCTCAAGAATGCTGGCGCATTTTGGAGCGCCAAAGTACCCAAAGCGCTTTGTCAATCCATCAAGGTGGCTTCTCACTTCCTCAGGCTCATCAAAAAAACAGCGGCACTTCGTTTAATCAGGATTTGTTTTTATTTTCTTTGGTCTGATTGAGCCCTTCGGGTTTTGTGTTCAATACCTTTTAAAAGCTGGGAATCATGATTATTGAACACAAAACCACTGCGTTTAAGGTTTGGTAGTGCTATTTGTCCTATTCTGCAACTGTTTTTTTGATTTTTCTGCCACTTGGGATTGACGACGTTCTTCGGCAAAGCCTGAACTTTATGAATGCTGGTTAGCAAAGGGCATAAAAAACCAAAATCGAAAGATGTGCCCACACGATAGGATCTTTCTGGGAGCAATCATACAACGATCGTTACTAGCCTGCGCTTTAAGATTCCCGCCTGCGCGGGAATGACGATCATTCTATTGAAGTCTTACTTCGTTCCTGGCAATGACGATGGTTGGAAAAATGAAACAATGACTAATAAACCAATGGCCAATGAACTATTGACCAATGAACCAATGAACCAATGGCCAGAAAGAACCCCTTAACCCTAACCTCTAACCCCTTCTACCTCCGTTGGTTCCCTTTGCTCTGATTAATTATCGCTTCCTTATTAATCGATTTATTCGTTTTAACAGGGGCCTGACTTTGTTTCCTTTTCAGGTTCCGGCGGTAGGCACCCGAAATTTTCTGAATAAACTCTTTAAACGTATCAAACTGCTGGGTATACACCAAACCAAAAGAGGTTACGTTTGCAGTTGAGCTGATCCCGCTGTTTAAGAATATACTTTGTTGCGTAGGTGGTTTATTTGCCGCTTTTACGGTTAAACTTCCATCTTTTTTAATTAAGAAAAGTGCCTCAACCTCTCTGCCTACATTGTCTTTAGAGAAATCGATCACCGTAAAATCGTTCACACTGTTCCGGTCTACAATTCCTGCATTAATAATTAAACGATCGCTAAAGAATTTAAACGATGCATTGGCCTCGCTTAAAGAGCGTACGTTCAGATCGACAAAGTTTAAGTTTAAGGAAGAAAGCACATTGTTAAACTGGTTAAATACCAACTCCGTAGCGGTACTGGTTGCGGTAGAACTGAGCTGGTTTCCGATCGATTCGCCGCCATTTCCTGGCGCAAAACTTCTTCGGATAATCAAACTGAATGCCTGTAAGTTCAGGTTGTTCTGATCGCTTAAATAGGTTTGCAGTTCTTCTTTAATAGAAGGCTGTGCAGGGAAATTGATATCCAGTTTGATATCTGGTTTTAACAGTAATCCTGTTAATCCCATCTCTACCTCGGTATTTACCCTTTGGTTGGCGTTACTGCTGGCATCGCGGTTGGCGGCCTTGTAAAGGTCATTTAAACTCGCCCTCAATGCATATACTGCTTTTAAGTTGATCTGTGCAGCGGTAGGGTTACCCGTCCAGCGGATGGTTCCACCTTGCCTGATTTCGAATTTTTTATTGATAACCTCCTGGGCTGTAAAGTCGAAACTTCCGGTCTCGATGATATAATCGCCCGACATTTCGAAATCGCCGAAACTATTGATGTTTAAGTTCAGCTCGGCATTACCCTTGCCACTTAAATTACCCAGGGTAGTAAATATATTCGCCGTGGTATTCGGATCGATGGTTAACTTGAAGGTTAAGGTTAAACCATCAAAGTTGGTTTTTTTCTTCACCAGTACAGTCGAATCGCGGCTTACAAAATTAATGAAGTCTTTGTCCGATATGGTTTCAGAACTGTTTAAAGGCAGGTTAAATACGGTTCCCTTCTCCGTTTTCGCCTTAATATCAATCTTCATTTTATTGGTAGGACCAGTAAAGGTAAACACACCAGTACCGTAGGCACGGCCATAATATACCGAATTGTCTTTCGCGGTGGTATTTAAGGCCATTAAACTGTTTGCATTTACCTTAACGTTCAAGGTAGGGTAGTTAATGTCGTTTAAATCTACCGTACCATTTGCGGTGGCTTCGTGGCCTTCCAAATCGTTAAGGACAAAATCTTCGAGTTTAATGACGCTGTTATTGATTTCTACCTTATCGGTAATCACATATGTGGTTTTAAGGTAGTTTACCATCAGTTGTCCTTTATCTAACGATAGACTCCCATTAATTTCCGGTTTCTCTAATTTACCTTTTACGGTTAAATCAGCAGAAATATTTCCTTTTAAATTGGATACGAGTTGTTTCACAAAAGGCTCGAGAATGGTGAGCTTGCTTTCGTCCATTTTTACGTCAAGGTCGATTTCTTTTTCTTTTAGATCCAGATTTCCGGTCAGTTTAAAAGTCTCCGAACCGTCGGCCATGATGCGGGTAAATACGTTTATTTTTTTGTTCTCGTTGCTGTAAGATGAGGTATCAGTTAAGGTGCCGATATAGATATCGTTAAAGTTTAACGAGTCGATTTTTAAATCGTCGGTTACCCTGGGTGCTTTTAATACCCCATATAAATCGGTTGTCCCGTTCAGGTTTCCACCCAATTTAACACCAAAGCCTTTGGTAAAAGGGTTCAGGGTTTTTAAGTTGAAATCTTTAAAACCAACACTAATTAAATCTTTCGGATCTTCAGAAATTAATCCATCAATAATCACCTGCTGCTTTCCGTTGGTTAAATCGAAATTACTGATCTCGGTTTTACCATTGTTGAGCACAATGCGTACTTTCTCCTGGATGCGCCACTCTTCGTTATTAATTTTTAAGATCGAAGGTAATACGCTTAACCTTGCCGTAGTATCCTGGTTTTTGGTAAATTCTACCAAACCGTTTAAATCGAGCTGATTATCCTCTTCCGCGTTCGACATTTTTACGTTGAAAGCCAGACTGTCGTTCCGCAGGATATTGGAAATGTTTACATCTTTAATAAATAAACTATCGTTAATCTGCACACGATCGGAGGTGACAATCAGTTGAAGCTGTTGGGTGGTGGTATTTTCATCGAGGATAATATTGTTGACCACAATGCCATTGTATTTCAGTTTCTTCACAAAACCATTCAGCGTTGCGGTATTATTACGCGAATCGAAATCACCTGTTACCGTTGCACCTTCTTCTAATTCAAGGCCTGGTACAAATATCTGCGCCAGCGGTTCAAACTTTTTAACTTTCAGGTTAAACTGAAAAATCTGGTTTTTGTATTTGATGATATCGGCCTTTAAGGAAGGGATGTAGGTTTTGGCGATGGCTTTGTAATAAGAAACAATCGAATTTAAATCATATTCACCTTTAATGCTGGCATCTAAAATGTCCGAGCGGATATCGAGTACGCGGCTCGTACCGATACCGTTGGCCATTAACTGCACCGAATCGACACTGTAAACACCTTTCGGGTTTTGCAGCCTGATTTCTTCAATTAATAATTTGCCTGATATATTGTTCAGGTTGGTACCCGAGAAATTGGTGGTAAATTTAGCGTCAACCTGCAACGAATCTTTCAGCAGTTTTAAAGCCTTTAATTTTGCTTTAGAAATCGTGGCATTGAAGTTAAATACCGGCAGTTTTGGATTCAGGTTTACCCCGCCATCAAAAACCAGTTTCACATTGCGGTCGTTAATGCTCAGCTTACCGTCGAAATACTTTTTGTTAAAAGTTCCGTCAATTTTCACATTGTGGTAACGGTAACCATTAAAATCGATATAGGTTACATCACCGTTTATTTTCTCGGTTAACTCTTTAAGCTCCGTGCCACGGCCTTTAACATATAGGGAAGAACTGATGCGGCCAAGGCTTTTTTCATCAATCAGGTTACCCAGGTTAAAATCATAACTTTTTACGTTCCCGGTGTAAGAAGGAACATCGTTTTTATCGATTTTCATGTTCACATCCGAAACAATACGGCCCAGTTTGGTTTTAAATTCGCCATAGGCAATAAAGTCGTTCTGGAAACCGGTGAAACTTCCGTTAAAGTTAATGTTGCCAAATTTGTTTACAATTACCGGAACAATTTTTTTCTTGCTGTTGGTAATGCCAGCCAGCACTTCATCCAGATCGGTTTTATTCGTGCCCGCCATTTCAATGTTGAGGTCCATAAAGGTCTCTTTCCATTTCGGCAGCCCTTTTAAAATAAAATCGCCTTTAATGTGTGTGGCTTTTCCGGTTCTTAACGATAGCTTTTTGGCTTTAAGGTTATTCACCAAACCTGTAATCTGGCCATCAACATCCAGATCGAGTTTCATCGTGCTCAGCTCAGGCGCAAAGAAAGCAACATCCCTGGAGGTGATGTGGCTATCCTTAAAAATGGCTTTCATCCGCACATTATCTACATAGTGGTTAAAGTCTTTATAACTTTTAAACCGCATTTGGTAGTAATCGGTTAAACGGCTCTGATTGGTTTCGAGCAACAGGTTTTTCAGCTCAATGGCATTACTGTCTATCGTGGTTTGGGCAGTCAGGTTTTTCAGGTAAAATCCGCTTCTTTCTTTGAAAGTCAGGTTTTTGATGTTGGTTTTAACCAAATGTGTTTTGGTATCGAGCCCTTCAAAAATACCGCTGAGTTCTTTAACATCAACATTATCGAAGTTTACACTTTTGCCCTGAGTGGTATCTTTTGCTGCGTAATTTTTATACCTGAAGGCAAATTTGTTTAAAATAATACGGCTGATATTGATATCATATGGCTTACTTTTCTTTTTCTTTACAGTGGGTTTACCAGAATCGAAGTAGTTTATAATGAAATCGAGGTTAGAAGACTTATCTTTGAAATCCTTTAGGAAAAACCGCCCGTTGTTGATTTGAATGGTATTGATATCGATAATCTTTTTATCAATGGATAATTGATTAATATCGACCATGAACTCCGGGGTTCTCAATAAAGTGTCTTTTTGTAAATCCAATATCAATAAATCTTCCAGTACGATAGATTTAAAGGGTTTAATGTAAAGACTTTTGATGGAAACGGTGGTTTTAAGCTCTTTTGATAAGTACGCAGCAGTTTTCTGCGCAAAATAAGTTTGAACGGACTTAAATTGTAGCGAAAAAATAAGAAGCGCAAGCAGCAAGATTATTGATGCGATTACCCAAAGGAGTATTTTAAATAGTTTTTTAATAATTTTGCAGCTTAAATATTAATAATTTGTCTGTTATACTTGCTATCGAGTCTTCTTGCGATGATACATCCGTTGCTATTTGTAACAACGGCAAAATTACTGCCAATGTTATTGCAAACCAAACAATTCATCAAAATTATGGTGGTGTTATACCTGAATTAGCTTCAAGGGTACATCAACAAAATATTGTGCCTGCCGTACAGCAAGCTTTAATTAATGCTAAAGTTACAAAACAGGACATTAATGCCGTAGCTTTTACACGTGGTCCTGGTCTTTTAGGATCGTTACTGGTTGGTGTTTCTTTCGCAAAATCTTTTGCATTAGCTTTAAATATACCTTTAATTTCTGTCAATCACATGCATGCGCACATCTTAGCGCATTTTATTGATGATCCTAAGCCTAGTTTCCCTTTTATCTGTTTAACCGTTTCGGGCGGACATACGCAGATTGTGCTGGTAAAAGATTACTTTGATATGGAAATTGTAGGCGAAACGTTAGACGATGCTGCCGGTGAAGCTTTTGATAAAACCGCAAAATTACTGGCCTTGCCTTATCCGGGTGGACCACTGATTGATAAACATGCGCAACATGGAAATCCTTTTGCCTTTAAATTTGCCGAACCGCAAATTGCCGATTTGAATTTTAGTTTTAGCGGTTTTAAAACTTCTATTCTGTATTTTATCAGGAAACAGGAAAAAGAGAACCCGCATTTTATTGCCGAAAATTTAGATGATATTTGCGCATCGGTTCAACATAGTATTGTACAGATTTTGCTGAACAAGTTAAAGAAAGCAGCAAAACAATACGGAATTAATGAAATTGCTATTGCAGGAGGTGTTTCGGCAAACTCTGGTTTAAGAAATGGCCTGCAACAAACAGCCGATGAGTTGGGCTGGAAGATATACATCCCGGCATTTCAATACTGCACTGATAATGCGGGCATGATTGCCATAGCAGGTTACCAGAAATACCTGAAGCAGGATTTTGTAGGACAGGATGTTTCGCCAATGGCGCGGATGGAGTTTTAAAGGGATGGTTCATTGGTCATTAGTTCACTGGTCATTTGTGCAATCGACTAAGGACTTTAGACTCCGCACTGGAATAACGCATCATGAAGTTCCGTGTCTTCCTTGGCTAAGGATTGACGACTGAAAACTGAAAACTGCCAACTGAAAAATTAATCTGCTCTTAAACTTCCGACTTCGGACACCCGACCTCGGACTAATAAAAACTATTAAATTAAATATACATATGACTGGAGCATCGTTAATATTTTGGATTGTTTGTGCGATACCGCTGATTGGTATTTTATATTGGTTAATCAGAAATGATAAAAACAAACTGAAAGGGAGTTGGGGGGTAATTATCCTGGGTGCCTTGGTAATCGCTGCACTGTTGGTTATAGTGTATGTAACCAAAGATTTTAGCGCCATTTTTAGTCAAAACTAATAGCTGCGCTTATTCAGCAAAGCCTGTAAATAAATCAGCATAACGTATAAAGCAAAACGCCCTGCTAAGATAATTTTAGCAGGGCGTTTTAATATTGTAGCATTGAAGCCTGGCTTATTTCTCAGCCAGTTTATCGCCTGTTACTTCGGCTTTAATTTTAATTTCCAATTCTTCTGCAAGTTCAGGATTGTCGCTTAACAATTGTTTTACGGCATCTCTACCTTGTCCTAATTTGGTATCTCCGTAAGAGAACCATGATCCTGCTTTTTTGATGATACCAAAATCAACACCTAAGTCGATAATCTCACCGTTTTTAGAAATACCTTCACCAAACATCACATCAAATTCTGCAATACGGAAAGGAGGGGCCACTTTATTTTTAACAATTTTTACTTTAACGCGGTTACCGGAAACTTCATCAGAATCTTTGATCTGCGAAATACGACGGATATCTAAACGTACCGATGCATAAAATTTCAATGCATTACCACCTGTTGTGGTTTCAGGGTTACCAAACATGACACCAATTTTATCACGTAACTGGTTAATAAAAATACAGCAACACCCGGTTTTAGAAATCGTTCCGGTTAATTTACGTAATGCCTGACTCATTAAACGGGCATGTAAACCCATTTTACTGTCGCCCATTTCGCCTTCAATTTCACTTTTAGGAACCAAAGCCGCAACAGAGTCGATTACAATGACATCTATAGCACCCGAACGGATTAAGTTATCGGCAATTTCTAATGCCTGCTCACCATTATCTGGTTGAGAGATTAAAAGGTTATCTGTATCTACACCTAGTTTCTTTGCATAAAACTGATCAAAAGCATGCTCTGCATCGATAAAAGCAGCAATACCGCCTTTTTTCTGTGCTTCGGCAATAATATGTGTAGCTAAAGTTGTTTTACCAGAAGATTCTGGTCCATAAATTTCAATTACACGGCCTTTTGGAATACCGCCAATACCTAAAGCAATATCTAAGCTGATTGATCCGGTAGAAATAAAATCTATCGGCTCAACGGCAGAATCGCCAAGTTTCATGATGGTACCTTTACCGTATGATTTCTCTAGTTTATCTAAAGTAAGTTGTAAAGCTTTTAATTTATCTGGATTTGCAGTGCTCATGTCTTTTTTCATTGATTGCGTAAATATAATCGATTATCGGCTAATATGCTTAAATGTTGATATTTATAATACTAATATATTTAGCTAAGGTAAATGTTTTTTAGCTAATGTCAATAGTAAAGTGAAAATAATTTTTTAAGCTTTTAATTTATCTCTTTCGTTTTGAGCGGTTAAACGTTCGAAGTACCTGCACATGTAGGTAATTTCGCAAACCTCACATTTAGGGCTCCTGGCTACACAAACATAACGTCCGTGCAGAATAAGCCAGTGGTGTGCAATGTGGATATCGTGTTCGGGCAGGTTTTTAACCAGATCTTTTTCAACCGCCAATGGAGTTTTGCCATTGGTTAAACCCAAACGGTTGGCCACACGAAAAACGTGGGTATCAACCGCCATTGCCGGGGCGTTATAAATTACCGAGGCAATTACATTGGCCGTTTTGCGACCCACACCAGGCATTTTCTGTAAATCATCAATGCCCGAAGGCACTACGTCATTAAATTCGTTAAGCAAAATATTCGCCATGCCCACCAGGTGTTTTGCTTTATTGTTGGGATAACTGATGCTTCTGATGTAATCGAAAACAATATCGGGGGTAGCTTCGGCTAAAGCTTTGGCATTAGGAAAGCGTTGAAAAAGTGCAGGGGTTACCATGTTTACCCTTTTATCGGTGCATTGTGCAGAAAGGATTACCGCCACTAAAAGCTGATAGGGATTATGATAATGTAACTCGGTTTCTGCATCAGGCTGCTTGGCCGAAAAATGTTCTACAAAAAGTTTGTAGCGTTCTTTTTTAAGCATGTGCAAATATAGGGGAAAGATGGAAAATGTAAGATGGGAAATGTAAGATGGAAAATGTATGAAGGGTAATGGAAGATGGGAGAGGTAAAACTGCGATTTATTATCATGAGGAGATAATTTATTGCATAAATAAAGCTTAATTACTTCATTCACGCCAACCACCTAACGCCAAACGCATTACCCGATTGTAGGCGATAATTATATAAACATTTTCGGTAAAAGTATAACATCCCGAGAGGCTATGCCGCTAGCTTTGTTTAAAAATAAAACCCGTTCCGGTTTGGCGAGTTAAAGCAAAAAAGCAAGTTGCTGCCGGGTGTGGGAAAATACTGGTAACATTTAACTTAAACACAAAATGAAAAAGTTATTTAAATTATTTACGATCAATGTCATCGCGCTAATGGTGGCAGGCAGTGTATCGGCACAGGAAAAAGCAGCAGCGGTTAGTCCGCTTCAAGCCTATTACGATGTTAAAGATGCTTTAATCGGCAGTAATGCAGGCTTGGCCGGCACGAAGGCTACGGTATTAATTAACGCTATAAAAGCCAGCGAAAAAACCAACGCTTCAAAAGCATTGCGTGATAAAATATTATTTGATGCCGAGCACATTGCCGAGAGTAAAGATATCGAACATCAAAGAGATCATTTCACGTCATTATCAACCGATTTTTATGCACTGGTAAAAGCCATAAAACTTAACGATAAGCCTGTTTATTACGCTTATTGTCCGATGAAAAAAAGCTATTGGTTAAGCGAAGGTGAGGCGATAAAGAATCCATATTATGGCAATAAAATGTTAACTTGTGGTAAGGTTGCCGAAGTACTTAAATAAAACACACGCTACAAAATGAAGTTTATTTTAGTTTGTTGCCTTAGTATTTTGCTCAGCAGTTTTGCTTTTGGCCAACATCAGCACAACGAGGTAAAAGCAGCTGCCCCCAAAAAAAATCCCCAGAAAACAAGCGATATCGAAACTGTAGGTAACAACAAACTGCCAGGGGTTGTTCGTTATGATTTGTATATTGCTGATACAACCGTAACTTTTGGTGGAAAAGCTAAAAGAGCCATAGCGGTAAACGGGCAAATACCCATGCCCACGCTAACCTTTACAGAGGGCGATACCGCAGAAATACATGTGCATAATAGACTTAAAGAGTCAACCTCATTACATTGGCACGGGTTATTTCTGCCAAATCAGTATGATGGCGTTCCGTATTTAACCCAAATGCCTATTGAACCCAATAAGACCCATGTTTACCGTTTCCCTATTATACAGAACGGTACGCATTGGTACCATAGTCACTCTGGTTTGCAGGAGCAAATTGGAATGTACGGTGCGATGATTTTGAATAAAAGAAAAGAACCGGCTATACCTACAGTGCCTGTTGTTTTAAGTGAGTGGAGCAATATGATGCCCCACGAAGTGGACAGGAGATTACATAATGCCAATGATTGGTTCGCGATAAAAAAAGGCACTACCCAGAGTTATGCTGAGGCCATAAAAAGCGGACACTTTAAAACCAAGCTCACCAACGAACTGAAGCGGATGACCGCCATGGATGTGAGTGATGTATATTATGAAGCCTTTTTGGTGAATGGAAAAAATCAGTACCAGGTACCCAACAACCTTAAAGCAGGCGATAAAGTAAGATTGCGTATTGCTAACGGAGGAGCATCTACTTATTTTTGGCTCACTTATGCCGGTGGTAAAATAACGGTAGTGGCTAATGATGGTAACGATGTAACGCCGGTAGAGGTAGACCGGCTGATTATTGCCGTTTCCGAAACCTATGATGTAATTGTAACTGTTCCCGAAAATAAAAGTTACGAGTTTTTGGTAACGCCCGAAGATCGTACCAAATCGGCTTCGCTGTGGCTGGGCAGCGGGCAGAAAGTGCCGGCTCAAAAATTGCCCAAATTGAAGTATTTCGAAGGCATGAAAATGATGAACGAAATGATGGATATGAACGGCAATCTGGTGCAGATGGATGGGATGAAAATGCAGAATCAGGTGATGGATATGAATACGGTCATGTATGCTGAGCTGGATGACGCGGGGAGAGATACGGTTGTTTCGGATGCACACCAGGGTCATGATATGGGCAATGACAAAGGCATGAAAGGTCCGATAACAACATTAAATTACGATATGTTGCGCTCGCCTGAAAAAACGACTTTGCCTAAAGCCCCAACCCGGCAAATGGAGTTTCAGTTAACGGGCAATATGAACCGTTATGTTTGGACTTTGGACAATAAAACCATCTCAGAAGAAGATAAAATCCTCATCAAAAAGGGCGAAAACCTGCGGATCATTTTATATAACAATAGTATGATGCGTCATCCTATGCACCTGCATGGGCACGATTTTAGGGTAATTAATGGTCAGGGCGATTATGCGCCTTTAAAAAATGTACTCGATATCATGCCCATGGAGCGCGATACCATTGAGTTTAGCGCTTCTGAAAGTGGCGATTGGTTTTTTCACTGCCATATTCTATACCACATGATGAGCGGGATGGGTAAAATTTTTAGTTATGAAAACTCACCATTAAACCCCGAAATTCCGTACCCTAAACTGGCACAGCGAAAACTTTATGCTGATGACAGGATGTTTCATTTTATGGCCGAAAACGATTTTGCCAGCAACGGAAACGACGGTATGGCCATGTTGGCAAATACACGCTGGAGTTTTGGAACGGAGTGGCGCTTAGGTTATAATAAAATGCACGGCTTTGAAACTGAAACCCATATTGGCCGTTATGTAGATCGGATGCAGTGGTTAATGCCATTTGTGGGTTTCGACTGGCGCTACCGGAAAATGGAGGCTGGCGAACAGGAAAGTAATATTTTTGGCCAAAAAAGTACAAAGGATAAAAGAACCATGTTTAGTGTGGGGCTTGCCTATACTTTACCTATGTTGATTATTGCGCAGGCAGAAGTGTACCACGATGGCAATGTTCGTTTGCAGTTAATGCGGGAAGATATACCCATTTCTAAGCGTTTGAGGGCAAGTTTTATGGTAAACAGTGATAAAGAGTTTATGGGTGGACTTAAATTTATTACCACGAAATACATGGGCATTTCTGCGCACTACGATAGTGATATGGGTTTTGGCGCAGGTTTAACGCTTAATTATTGATCTAACCATTAGTAATCTCCCTCAACAATTTATCGCATTCGGCAAAGGCATTATATAAATATTTATTGCGGTGTTTTTCTCCCTGCCCGCTAAAAGAAACCGATTTCATAATCAGGCCCTGCATCCATTGTTTAGTTTGTTTGCAATAGGCCTGGTCTTCAGTTCTTAAATAGTTAAAAGTATTAAACCTGTTGTAGCAGGCCATACGGTCTTTAAAATCGACCAGGTAAGCGATGCTTCCCAGTACATCGCAGTTGTACCAGTTAAAAGTATGGCTAGGGTCGATGGTTTTTTTACTGCTGATTGCATACATATTCATATCGGTCAGGCAATACCTTACCTGTTCTACAATTTTCACGGCCAGTTCGGTATCTGTAAGGTGCCCGGCTTCAAATGCATACCTGATCTGTTCAAGTGTGCCTGTTACGGTATCTTTAGACCAAATTTCGGTGCTTGGTATTTCCAGGTAAGTGTTATGCAGCTCCTGCGAAATTTTAATAATTTCATCAGACAGGAAAGAAGAACTGAACGGCATCTCTAGATTATTGGCGCTGTTTGCCCAAAAGAAGAGTTTGAAACTTGTGAGTTCGGGATACTTGAAAAAATGAAATAAAGGAATATCGTCAGTGGTGATGGTGATGTGTTTTTTATGGCTGTTCTTGATGGCTTTAATGTTATCCAATAAATTCCGCAGATAGCCAACCATATCTAAATCTTCGTTTACACTTAAATAGCTAAAAGTAACAGATAACGATTGTTTCGGGCTGTACAGGAAAGGCACGTCAAAACAATCAGAAAGTTTGATGATTTGCTGGAAAGTAAGGTTGCTGTCGCCCCTGATTTTCTTATAGGCTTCATTGGTGCTTATTCCTAACTCTTCGGCTACACTCAGCGCCAGGTTCTGGTATTCAGGTAAGGCTGCTTTGATGGCCTGAAAAAATAATGCTTGCTGATTATCCATAAAGATTAATTTATAAATGAAATCTTAACGTTTTTAATAATCGAATGGATTATTGTCGACAGTTAATTTAATAATTATAATTTATAATCATATTATAGATTCATAAATTTCTTTAAAGGATATTTTTATGATCTATAGTAATCTTTAAGATTAATGGCGTAATGTTCAGTGTTTTAGATTTGATTAACAATTTAAAATACATCAAATGAATATGCTAAGCTCAACCTCCATTCAGCCTCATGCCCATTACAGTAGGCTGAATGATAACCCACGTTACTTTAAGCAGTCTGTCTGCATCATTACTTGTTGGCTGTTTTTTTCGGGCTGTGCTTCTTTCTCTGACAGGCCCATCAGTCGCCATAAGGTTAAACTGGATAAAGATGAAGTATCAAAACTTTCGGGTACCTACCAGTTATTTCCTGATTTGATTTATACCAAAAAAGGGGTAGCCGAAACGCTTGGTAATCAGCCTGCAACCGAGCGCTTTCATCGATACATCAGCAAACGCGAAATCGATTTCAAACCTTCTGAAAACCTCACTGTAGATCTAAAGGTGATGGAGGATAACCAAATCAGCTTTCATTTTAAAAAAGACAATTTGATTGTTGATAGCGTAACCTTATCGGCCAAACTGCAATCACGAGGCTTGTTGCTATTGGGGAATAAATATGTGGAATTTCACGGAGTGCCCTACATTTTAGGGGGTTCAAAGAGTGAAAAAACACGCATTGGTTTAGCAAGTGACGGAGGACTTATCGTGAATCATGCTTATGATAGTTCTGGTGCACTTTTACTATTTATAGGGGCAGGTCGTTCTTACGATTCTGCTTATCATTTTAAAAGGATTAAATAAATAACGACATGAACAAATTAAGATTTATAAAGGATGAAGGCTCAGCATTCTATAAAGAATTAAATGAGCAGGTAGAACTGTATTTTGTTCAAAATGGATTGAAGAAAACCGGGAACGCGAAGATGTTTTTTAAGATTTTCTTATACTTCGGATTGGACATCCTGTTTTATATTTTAATGATCACCAGCGATTCAGTATTGGCATTTTATGTTTTTTACCTGCTGATGGGGCTTTCTGTTTTGTTAACCGCTTTTAATGTTTCGCACGATGCTGCCCATGGTGTAGCGGTTAAAAGCAAGTTTTGGAACCGATTATTGTTCTCTCTCAGTTTTAATCTGCAGGGCAATAATGCCTATGTGTGGGGTAAAAACCATAACGAATCGCACCATTTATATACGAACATAGAAGGTAGCGATATTGATGTGCTGAACAATCCCCTGTTTAGGATGACCGAATCGCAGCCTTTAAAAGGGTACCACCGGTATCAGTTTATTTACGCGCCGTTTCTCTATCTCTTTTATTCTATTAACTGGTTCTTTTTTAGAGAAAGCCTATTGTTGTTCAATTTATCGAGCCGGACGATTAAAGTGGAAATTCCCCGCATTGAAGCCATAAAGCTGGTGGTGTATAAACTCTTGTATATAGGTTATATGATTGTGTTGCCAGTTTATCTGTTGCCTTTCGGCTGGGCAGTAGTTTTGATGGCATTCCTGCTGAATCATTTTATCATTTCGTTGTTATTTGTGGCGGTGTTGGGCGTTGCACACTTATCAGATTATGTGAGCCATCCGGTACCCGATGAAGATAATCAATTGAACATGAGCTGGCCGAAACTGCAGTTGCTTACTTCTATAGATTACCATGCAGAAAGTAAATTTCTAAACTGGACATTGGGTGGCTTTAACGCCCATGCCGTACACCATCTGCTCCCTAATGTTTGCCATGTGCATTACCTTCACATTATTCCAATTTTTAAGGCATTAGCTAAAAAGCACAAACTTACGTACATGGAAATGTCGTACGGTGAATCGTTGGCCTCGCATTTCAGGTTTTTGAAAATGATGGGTAAAAGTGAACATTTAATTCCGATGCGATATGAAGGATAAACACATTCATGTAGCGGCTGATAGTCGGTTGCTAAAAGCGATATACAAACGTGTAGAGCAGGAGCTGGTGATTGATAAACCTGCTTTTATGAGGATGATTGCCGCTAAGTTTCTGGTGTATTTTTCGCTCACGGTATTTGCCTATCTAACCTTGTATAAAATTACCGGTCCGATGAGTTTTATAAGCTGTTTTGTGCTATATGGTTTTATCTCTTTGCTCTTTGCCTTTAACTTTTCGCACGATTTTTCGCACAATACCATTTTTAAAAGTAAGCGGCTAAACCATATCTGCTTTGTGGCTATTTATACATTGGTTGGTGCGCATGCCGAAGCCTGGAAACTGCGCCATGTTAATTCGCATCATTACGCACCAAATGTAGAAGATTATGATTCAGACCTTAAAATATCAAAGCTGATCCGTGTGGTGCCTGATAGTAAACATTATTGGTTCCATGCTTATCAGCATTTGTATGCGCCATTGGCTTATACTACTTATTCGTTGTTCTGGATTTTTATTAAAGATTTTGTCATTCTTTTTAGCAATGATGGCTTTGCCGTTAAAAAGAGTTTTAAGTATTACCTGTCTTTTGCGCTTCAGAAATTAGTCTACATCAGTTTATTAGTGGTATTGCCCATGCTTTTTTCGGCTCAGCCATGGTACTTAGTTATGTTTGGTTTTTTGATGATGCATTTAAGTCAATCGCTATTTTTGTTATTCACGTTTTTTATGACCCATCATGTAGAGGAAACGCAATATCCGAAAGCAGATGCGGAGGGTTACATCAATGCTTCCTGGTTAATGAACCAGATTAAGAGCTCAAACGATATGCATCCTTTTAGTAAAACGGCGAACTTTATTTTAGGTGGTTTTAACAATCATATTGCCCACCATTTATTTCCGCATTATCACCATGTATACTACCCGCAGATCAGTAAAATATTGTACGAAATGTTAAATGAAAGTGGTGTAAAACCCAATTGTACCAGTTATTTCGGCGGGATAAAATCTCATTTAAAGCTGCTTAAAAGAATGGGAGCTGCCGCATAGTCCTCATACTCATCTAAATTGAACGTTATGAAATATTTATTGATATGCTTTTGTTTGTTAGGGTTTACAGCTGCGTCAGCGCAACAAGACACCTTACACAAAAATCATAAATTTTACTATGGTATAGCTTTGAGCGGAGGTAAAGGAACCGAAGATGGTGGTTATGGTGAGCTTCATCTTTATTTGCAGCGTAAAACCAATTACATTGCTTTTAAATCATCGGGTATTTCAGAATTCGAGCTTTTTGGAGATAAGCCTAATCCCAGTATTTCTGATGTTGGGATTATAGTAGGCAAAAGTTATAGTTTCGAACGCTATATCAACATCAAGCTTGGTGCAGGGCTGGCATTTACGGAACAGATATCAAGAGGCGCATTTTTGTACAATACCTGCAAGTCTATGTTTTGCCTGTTTGATCATGATGTTTATGAAGTTGTTACCACCCGAACTCTTGGCATTCCGATAGAAGTAAGGACCAGTTTTTTGGTTGGGAGGGCTGCAGCGTTAACCCTTGGAATAAGTGCCAATCTCAATAGCGCGAATAGCTTTTGTGGCTTCTCGGTGGGCGCTACCTTTGGGCGTTTGAGAGATAGAGTGAAGTGATTATTGAATGATGGAGTTTCGAATGAGCGAATGATTATATTTTCTCATTCACTCATTCAAAAATGGCGCACTGGGTTTTTAATTAACGGTATGACCCTTCATTTTAAACCTGATGGGAGCGGTCCCGATTTTTCATCGGGATAAGCGGACAGCAGGACTGACAATTTTTTCTTGCACTAACCTATGTTTTCCAAAAAAAATGCAATATTATAAATTGCTTCACTCCCATCACAAAATACCGCTTCGTTCGCAATGACGAATATTTTTAGTGAAAAGAAGCAGCGGGTACTTTAACCTGTTCGGTTAGCCCCTGGTTACTTTTGATCAGCCAAAATGCAAAGAAAGCACCAACCAAAGCCATTGCGGCACCAACATAGGCTGGCGAAGTATAATCGAAGCCATATACTAACGGAAGTCCACCGAAGAAAGCACCCAGGGCATTACCGATATTAAAACTCGCCTGACTGGCCGAGGCCGCCAGCATTTCGGAACCTTTGGCGCTCTGGATCATTAACATCTGTATAGGAGCAGCCAGCGCAAAAGAGACAGCGCCGGTAACAAAAGTCATAATTAAAGCTAAGGGCTGACTTGCCGATACGAAGTGCACAATGGTTAGGGTAATCACCATAGTTAATAACAAGGCTGCAGATGCCTTTGCCGGCGAAAATTTATCGGCCAGTATACCACCGATATAATTGCCACATAACATACCAATACCCGCTAACATTAATATATAGGTTACTGCATTTGGCGAAAAACCAGCAACGTCAGTCATTAACGGGGCGATATAACTGTACCAGGTGAATAAACCACCGGTTCCGATTGAAATCATAAAAATGATGATCCATGCTTCTCTTTTTTTGAAGAAACTTAGTTCGGCTTTTAAATCGCGGTTTTTAGTGGCTTCTAAAGCAGGTAACCATAACTTTAAACTTAATAAAGTAACCAGACCAACAAATACCACAACAGCAAAAGATATGCGCCAGGAGAAATTGTGACCAATAAAGGTGCCCAGCGGTACGCCGACAATATTGGCGATGGTTAAGCCCATAAACATGAGCGATACGGCCTGAGCCGCTTTCCCTTTTTCGGCGATTCTGCTGGCCACTACCGAGCCCACGCCGAAAAATGCACCATGTGGTAAGCCTGAAAGCAATCGGGCAATAAACAGGGTATCGAAAGTTGGGGCAAATGCTGAAAAAGCATTGAAAACCGTAAACATGATCATCAAAGCAATCAATATCATTTTTGGTGGATATTTACCCGCAATCATAATCAATAACGGGGCACCGATAACCACGCCCAAAGCGTAAGCTGAAATTAAATGTCCGGCTTGTGGAATGGTTACGGCTAAATCTTTAGAGATATCGGGTAACAAACCCATCATCACAAATTCTGTTATGCCGATGCCTAAACCGCCTAAAGTGAGTGGGAGCAAGTTCTTGTTCATAGCGTACTTAGTGTTAAAATTACACTATGTAAAGGTAAGGCTTTTTATTTAAGGGGATTGTAAAAATTAGGCCATTTATCCATATGTAAGATGGGAGAGGTAGGATGGAGGATGGGAGAGGTGAAATGGAAGAGGTAGGATGTTGTTGTAAAATAGCTTATGGTTAGAAAGTCAATAGCTCATGGTCAAATGGATTGATGGATTAAATTGCTGTCTGACGATCAACCATTAGATCAGCCCAGAATTCACACATCATCCATATTACATTTTCCATCATCCATAGGCACAAAAAAAAGCTTGTCCCACCCTGTGAAACAAGCTTTTTTGGCTCATGTAAAGATTTACTACTTTGTACGGCTGTAAGCTAAAATCTTGTTGATGGTTTCATCTTGAGGATTTTTAGCCAGTCTATCTAACTTACCTTTGATTTGATCATAAAATAAGTCGATTTCTGCGTCCGATTCAATATCAGTTTTAGGCTGAAACATGTTAGGTGTAGGTAAATTTACATTTGTTTTTGATGTAGAGGTTTTTGTCATAAGCAACTGAATGTGATAAGTTTTATAAACTTAACGATAGTTCAGATGCTTTATTTCAAGCCCTAAAAAATTTTATGTAACATTTTCACTACCCTTTGTAGGTCATCTCTTTTGTTTTAAGCATTTTACGCAAATTACTAAGGGCATAACGCATACGGCCTAAGGCGGTATTGATGCTCACGTCAGTTAAATCAGCAATCTCTTTGAAGCTTAAATCGGCGTAATGGCGCATGAGGAGCACTTCTTTCTGCTCATCGGGCAATAAATGGATCATTGCTTTTAAATCTTTATGGGTTTGATCGCGAAGCATTTTATCTTCTGCGCTCTCGTCATAAAAGTGTAGCATATTGAATACATCCATTCCATCAGCACTGGTGATGATTGGTGTTCTCTTTTCTTTTCTGAAATAATCGATAACCAGATTATGCGCAATACGCATTACCCAAGGCAAAAACTTGCCTTCTTCGTTATATCTTCCTGATCGCAGGGTATTAATTACTTTTATAAAAGCATCCTGAAAAATATCCTCCGCCAGATATTGGTCTTTCACCAATAAGTAGATAGAGGTATAAATTTTACTTTTATGTCTTCTTAAAAGTTCCTGCAATCCATTCTCGTTCCCGGTAATATATACCTTTACCAGGTCCTGATCATTATATGATTGTAAATTCATAGGTTTACCTACACTAAATCCCGTACTATTTGCTAAAAATTAATTTGTAGATGTTTAATTTCTATAGCTGCTCTCCTATGTTTTTTGAATGTGTCAGTTTGGTTTTGAGGTTGTTAATATTCAAAGAAAGTTATTTTTTTATCAAAAAACAAAAAATAAAATGTTAAAAAATAAATTAACCATCTCAGTACCCTATTTTTGTATGTTCTTAAAACCCTAACAACATTCTGGGGTTATACATTATATTCGTTATCATACATGAGCAAAAAAGAGGCCGAAAAAGATCCGCATAAAAATATTATCATAAAAGGTGCCCGTGTGCACAACCTCAAAAACATCGATGTTGCCATTCCAAAAAACAAACTTGTGGTGGTAACCGGTATGTCTGGTTCGGGGAAATCTTCGCTGGCATTTGATACTTTATATGCAGAGGGGCAACGCCGATATGTAGAAAGTTTATCTTCTTATGCCCGCCAGTTTATGGGCCGGATGAATAAACCCGATGTTGATTATATTAAAGGTATTGCACCGGCAATTGCCATCGAACAAAAGGTAATTACTTCCAACCCGCGTTCTACCGTCGGTACCTCGACAGAAATTTACGATTACCTGAAACTGCTTTTCTCCCGTATCGGGAAAACCATTTCGCCTGTTTCGGGAAAAGAAGTGAAAAAAGATTCGGTAAGCACGGTGGTCGATTATGTAAATGCCATGCCTGAAGATACAACGGTAACCATTTTTTGCCCGCTATATCCGCACAATAACCGTACGATTAAAGAAGAACTGGCTATTTTATTACAGAAAGGATTTTTAAGGGTCCTGATTAATGATAAAATAGAAAAGATAGAAACAGTTTTAGATGATGCTGATTTTAAGGATGCAGAACTTACAGATGATAAAACCGTTCAGATCCTGATTGATCGTATTGTAACCAATCAGGAGGAAGAAACTTTAAGCAGATTGGCCGATTCGGCGCAGACAGCTTTTTTTGAAGGTAAAGGCGATTGTTATGTAGAGGCCCAGGGTACTACGAAACATTTTAGCGATCGCTTTGAACTGGACGGAATAAAGTTCGAAGAACCTACGCCAAACTTTTTCTCTTTCAACAACCCTTATGGGGCCTGCAAACGCTGCGAAGGTTATGGAAATGTAATCGGCATTGATGAAGATCTGGTGATTCCTGATAAGAGCAAAAGTGTTTACGATAATGCCATTGCCCCCTGGCGTGGCGAAAAAATGAATGTGTGGTTGCAGAATTTTATCAAAGCTGCGCCAAAATTCGAATTCCCGATCCACCGGCCTTATAGTGCTTTAACCGAAACAGAGCAACAGTTGCTCTGGACAGGGAATAAATATTTTGCAGGCCTGGATGCTTTTTTCAAAGAACTGGAAGAGCAGACTTATAAAATTCAATACCGCGTCATGTTATCCCGTTACCGCGGTAAAACCACTTGTCCGGATTGTAAAGGTTCGCGTTTGCGTAAAGATGCTTCTTATGTAAAGATTGCTGAAAAATCGATTATCGATGTGGTGCTGATGCCTTTGGCAAAAGCCCTGGTTTTCTTTAACGAGCTGAAATTAAATACTAACGATACCAAAATTGCCAAACGTTTACTGGCAGAGATTGATAACCGTTTTCTTTATTTAAACAATGTAGGTTTAGGCTACCTTACCCTAAACCGTTTATCAAATACGCTTTCGGGTGGTGAATCGCAAAGGATTAACCTGGCCACATCATTGGGAAGTAGTTTGGTGGGTTCTATTTACGTTTTGGACGAACCGAGTATCGGATTGCACCCACGCGATACGAATAAACTGATTGAAGTATTAATCTCGCTCCGTAATGTAGGCAATACCGTTTTAGTGGTGGAGCACGAAGAAGAAATGATGCGCGCAGCCGATTACATTATCGATATTGGCCCTGAGGCTGGTACCCATGGTGGTAATTTAGTTTTCAGTGGTAACTACGAGGAGATTTTAAAAGATAAAAATAGTTTAACCGGCCGTTACCTGTCGGGATTGGAAAAAATTGCCATTCCGGATAAACGCCGTAAATGGAAAGACCATATCCTGATTAAAGGTGCGAGGGAAAACAACCTGCAGAATATTGACGTGAAGTTTCCGTTGGGTGTTTTTACCGCAGTAAGTGGTGTTTCTGGATCAGGAAAAACCAGTTTGGTTAAAAAAATCTTATATCCGGCATTGCAAAAAGCAATCGGAAATTACGCGGGTGAACAAACGGGTGCTTATGATGGCATTTTTGGCAATTACGATCTGGTCAGCGCTGTAGAAATGGTCGATCAGAATCCGATTGGTCGCTCCAGCCGTTCTAATCCGGTTACCTATGTTAAAGCGTGGGATGATATCCGTGCGCTGTTTTCTGGTTTAGCATCTGCAAAAGCTGCAGGCTTAAAGCCAGCTGCTTTCTCTTTCAACGTAGAAGGCGGCCGTTGCGATGTTTGCCAGGGTGAGGGCGAAGTGAAGATCGAAATGCAGTTTATGGCCGATATTTACCTGCCTTGTGAAGCCTGTAACGGTAAACGTTTTAAACAACAGGTTTTAGATGTGACCTATAAAGAGAAAAACGTATCCGAAATTTTGGATATGACCATTGAAGAAGCGGTTGAGTTTTTTAAGGATGAACAAAAGATCCTCAATAAATTAAATCCATTGGTTGATGTAGGTTTGGGTTATGTGCATTTAGGTCAATCTTCTAATACCTTATCGGGTGGTGAGGCGCAGCGTATTAAACTGGCGTCGTTTTTAATTAAAGGAAATAATGCCAATAAAACGCTGTTTATCTTTGATGAGCCAACAACTGGACTGCATTTTCATGATATTAAAAAACTGTTAAAAGCACTGAATACACTCATTGAACAAGGGAACACGATTTTGGTGATTGAACATAATATGGACATGATTAAATGTGCTGATTGGGTTATCGATATCGGCCCTGAAGGGGGCGATGGCGGTGGTCAGGTGGTATTTGAAGGCATACCCGAAGATTTAGTTCAGGTAGAAAAATCGTACACCGGAAAATATTTAGCATCGCATTTAAATTTAAATCCATAATTTCGGCAATGCTTTTTCTAACGTTTTTCATAGGCATCATTCTCAATGCCATGGGGTATATTCCTCCCGGCAATATTAATCTCACCGTTGCGCAGCTCGCCATTAACAAAGGCATGCGCCAGGTTTGGTACTTTATTCTTTCCTTCTCTTGCGTAGAAGTATTTTTCACCTTTGGGATGATGCGTTTTGCCCGCTGGGCCATGAGCGATATCAATCCGAACGAAGCGGTAAGTGAAGTGCGCTTAAGTACTTTGGTCGATTGTTTCATGATCGTGATGTTTTTGGTGATGGGAACGATTACCTGGAAAAACAGGAAAAAAGTACCCAAAACCAGCAATAAAAAAGAAGATAAACGCAGTGGGAGTGTGTTATATGGATTGATTTTAGGGGTGTTAAATCCTGTTCAGATTCCATTCTGGTTGTTTTTTGGTAACTATGTGATTTTACATCAATGGATCGAAACCGATTACCTGTCACTGGTAATCTTTAGTTTGGGCTCCGGTGTGGGTTCTACACTGGCACTTTACCTATATGCGCATTTTGCAACTTATATTCAGGAAAAGTTTGCGCTGAGCAGTTTAATTATTAATAAATCGATTGCGATATTTTTATATGCATTGGCGGCCTATCTGGTGGTAAAACAGCTGATCGTTATTCTATAGTCTAATCAAAGCGGTTGTATCATAAATATAGAATTGTCATCCTAAGCCTGTCGAAGGATCTACTTAAATACCTTATCCCAAGGTCTGTGTCTCCACAGACCTTTTGTTTTTTGGAAGTTTCCTGAATTGGTAATTTGTTTTTTTTGCCACGGAAACACGGAAAGCACGGAACAGATGCACTTGGTTTATTATCTTGGAAATGTTATCGGTCTGAGCTCGCTGAAGATCGAACAACCGTTTTCTTTCCAAGATCTATGGCCTCACAGACCTTCCAGTTGGCTTTTGTCAAGTATTCAATAGGAAGAAATTATTTGTTTTTCGTTCTGCGAGGACACAGACCGGGGAATATAGTAAAGGCAAGATCCACAGCATGTTTCTGTTATAAAATTGATACATAGTTATGCTTCGGTTAACCTAATCATAACATTAAATTTATGTTTAAGAAGCCTAACCAAGCTAATATTGGGCTTTGATACAAAACATATCTTATCCTTATGTCTAACAGACGATTTTTTCTGAAAAATAGTTTGGCCGCTGCTGTAGTAGCCAGTATTTCGCCGGTTCTTTCCTCATTTGCTGAAGAACACAGCGCTCCCGCCAGACCGGGCAAAGCACCTAAACTTCGTTTCGCCATTGCATCCGATGGGCATTATGGCCAGCCCGGAACAGATTATAAACTTCATCACGAAAATATTGTAAAGTGGTTAAATGAATCTCACGATAAAAATCCTTTAAACTTTGTGATCATTAATGGAGATCTGGTACACGATCGTCCGGAACTATTATCAGAAGTAAAAAAAGAATATTACGATAAACTTAAAGTTCCTTTTTATGCTATCCCGGGTAACCACGATCATGCCGACGCGAAGATCTGGAAATCGGTTTTTGGTTACGAGGATAACTTTTCTTTCGAAAAAAATGGAGTAGGTTTCGTTTTGGCCAACACTTCAGATACCAAAGGAACTTATTTATGCCCTAACAACGATTTTTTAAAACAGGAGCTCGATAAGTTTAAAAACCTAAAAACTGTTTTCGTGGTGCTGCATATCCCACCTCATTTCTGGGTGCCCGAAAGTCCTTTTGTAGAATGTCCGGATACGATTAAGCTCCTGCACAGCTATGCAAATGTAAAAGCCGTATTCCATGGACATGACCATAGTCTCGATGCTGTCTTTTATACTGATAAACTTCCTCATTTCTTCGATGCCCATATTGGTGGAAACTGGGGCACAGCCTACAAAGGTTACCGGATTGTAGAGGTTGATGAAAATGATAAGATCCAAACTTATCAGGTTAACGCAAGTGGATCACCACTGTTGAATGAAACGAAATTCTAACTGATATATTAAACTAAAATGAAAAAGATACTTTTAGCAATCACTTTTGCAGGTATTGCACTGAATTGTTCTGCCCAAAAGATTACAGAAGGTCAGTCGGAAGTTAAGATTGGGACAGACGCTGCACAACCCTTTTTGTTTTCTTTGAACACGCTAACCGCAGAAAATCCCCGCTGGAATATCCATTATTCAGGGAGTTATGGAGAAAGAACCAATGGACAGTTCGGTTATGATGGTTTAGGACAACAGTTTGGGGTTAAGGGATATTTGGGCAGCAGGTTTACTTTGTATGCCACTGCTGCAATCGGTTTTGCCAATTCAGGGGGCGTAACCAGTGCAGAACAAGCTGAAGTAATCAGAGATTTTGTGGGCGGTAAAGGCTTAGCTGGTTTTAGATTAGGTGCTGGTTTAGGCTTAAGTAGAGATTGGTCGAACGTAGGTTCTGCGATTAGCCGGATTACTGCTTCATTCGATCAAACAAACTGGAGAATGGCGGGTAATCTTCGCTTCGAAAAAGCTTTTGATAAAACAAGGGATAAGCTTGATTTTATTACGAGTTTTGGCTATCAGCACCGCGTTTCTAATGTTTTGTACCTTGGTTTCGAAGCCTTAGGACAGGATTTAGAAGGGTTTTGGGAAAAAGACGAGGCAGAAGGTGGTGCAAAGGTAATGATTGGGCCCTCAATCAATCTGGAACCAAACCATTCAAAACTTTCGTTCTCTATTTCCGGCGGACCTGTTTTTTATGCAACCCGCAGTCAGGCTATTCCATCAGAGGCTATACGCGAAATTGGTTCAGTAGCGTCTGGTAATGGTTATACCATCAGGGCCCTGGTTAATTTTAATCTTCATCGCTAGTGCTGCTATCTTCAATTTAAGAAAAATGAAAAAATCATACTTATTATTACTCTTGTGTTTCTTTTTTATCCAAAGAGGATTTGCACAATGGCCGGGCAAAAACGAAAGCACCCAGCAGATTTTATTGCCCAATGGATGGAAACTGAGTCCGGCGGGGCATTCGCTGCAATTGGGCGATTTGCCTTTAAACATGCAACTGAGCGCTTCGGGTAAATATCTTGCCATTACCAACAACGGACAAAGTACCCAGTCGTTACAATTGCTTGATGTCAAAACAGAAAAGATTATTGATGAAAAAGTCCTGAGCAAATCGTGGTATGGAATCGCATTTAGTAAAGACGAAAAACACCTGTATGCCTCAGGTGGTAACGATAACTGGATTTTGGATTTTAATATTCAGAACGGTAAACTGGGCAAAAGCGATACGATTAAACTCGGTCCGGTTTGGCCAAAAGGAAAAATCAGTCCGGCAGGGATTGTGGTAAACAAAAACAACAGTAAACTATATACCGTAACCAAAGAGGATAGCAGTTTATACATCATCAATCCAGCAGAAAAGCAGATCCTTAAAAAAATCCAGCTTCCGGCAATTGCCTACAGTTGTGTTTTATCAACGGATGAAAGTAAACTCTATGTTTCGCTCTGGGGCGGGAAATCAGTTGCGGTAATCGATCTGATATCAGAAAACATCTCACAGCGTATTCCGGTTGGCGATCATCCAAATGAACTATTGCTTAATAAAAAAGGCAATATTCTTTTTGTAGCCAATGCAAACGATAATACCGTTTCGGTCATTAATACCTTGAACAATAAGGTAATTGAAACCATTGCTACTACACTCTATGCCACGCAGTTAACAGGCTCGACTACTAATGGTTTAGCTTTAAGTGCCAACGAAAAAACTTTGTACATTGCCAATGCTGACAATAACTGTTTAGCCGTTTTTGATGTAAGTAAACCTGGACTAAGCCTGAGTCAGGGTTTTATTCCGGTAGGCTGGTATCCAACCAGTGTGAAGGTTCTGGGTTCGAAAATTCTCGTTACCAACGGTAAAGGGAATACGCCTATGGCGAACCCTCAGGGGCCACAACCCATTTCTAAAGTAGATAACAGCGGTTATCACATGGGCAGTACGGCCAATAGCAGACTGCAGTATATTGCTGGTTTGTTTAAAGGTACCTTATCTTTTATCGACGCGCCAAAACCTGAACAGTTAAAGGTATATACCAAACAGGTTTATGCCAATACACCTTTTACTGATAAACGGACGATTACTGCCGATGGTGAAGCCGGAAATCCTATTCCGCGTAAACAGAATGAAAAATCGCCTATTAAACATGTTTTTTATATCATCAAAGAAAACAGAACCTATGATCAGGTGCTTGGCGATATGCCAAAAGGAAACGGAGATTCTAAATTGACACTTTTCGGCAGAAAAATTACACCTAACCAGCATGCTTTTGCCGAAAACTATGTGTTGCTGGATAATTTCTATGTGGATGCGGAGGTAAGTGCCGATGGACACAACTGGAGCATGGCTGCTTACGCCACAGATGTAGTCGAGAAAACATGGCCAACCAGTTATGGTGCACGTGGTGGAAGCACCAGCTTCGAAGGCGGCAGGCCGGTAACCTATCCAAAAGGTGGTTTTATCTGGGATTACTGCCAAAGGGCCGGGGTAAGCTACCGCAGTTATGGTGAGTTTGGCGATTATGGCAAGGCAAATATTAAATCACTGCAAGGCCATATGTGTACCGCTTCGCCGGGTTTTGACATGGACATTAAAGATCAGGTGCGGGTAGATGCCTGGCAGCATGATTTCGATTCGTTATTGGTTGCGGGTGTTGTACCCCAGTTTAATACTTTAAGAATATCTAATGATCATACCAGCGGACAAAAGAAAGGTAAATACTCGCCACAGGCGGCAGTTGCCGATAACGATTTGGCGGTTGGCCGTATTTTGGAGCATTTATCGCACAGCAAAATCTGGAAAGAATCGGTTGTTTTTATTCTGGAAGATGATGCACAAAACGGTCCCGATCATGTTGATGCACACCGTTCGCCGGCTTATGTGGTTGGTCCTTACGTAAAAAGAAATACGCCTGTTCATACCATGTATTCTACTTCCGGGTTTTTAAGAACAATGGAACTTATTTTAGGATTGCCGCCCATGAGCCAGTACGATGCTGCAGCCATGCCTTTATACGAATGTTTTACGGCTACGCCTGATTTTACACCTTATAATGTGATTCAGCCGCTTATTGATTTAGATACGAGGAATGTGGCCGTAAATGAGAGCAGCAGACGTTCTGAACTGTTCAATTTTGCCAAGGAAGATTCGGCACCGGATTTAGATTTAAACGAAGTGGTGTGGAAATCGGTGAAAGGCGAACAATCGGTAATGCCGGCGCCAAAACGGAGTGCTTTTGTCATTCTCGAGAAGAAGAAAAAAGATGATGATGATTAGCGACCAGTCATGATTACATTTTAAACAAAAAGGCAATTTTCGATTCAGGAAGTTGCCTTTTTGTTTGAGTGATCTGCTTCCTTGGTCAGTGTCCTCACAGACCATTTTGTTTTTCTACGTTACATCAAGGATTTATCCAGATGAATTTATATCATCATTTCCTGAAGTGCAACGAAATGGATAAATTTTTTGCTAAAAATCTAGGTGGTCTGTGGGGACACAGACCACGGGGATCAGGATTGACGAAGTTCTTCGGCAAAGCCTGAACTTTATTAACGTTGTTTAGCAAAGTGCATAAAAAACCCAAATTAAAAGATCTGTCCACTATAAGAAGAGTCGAGGCAAGCAGTGCCTTGTAATAACGATCTTATTTATAATTTCCAGTCTGGTCTTTCGAAGTGGCAGGTATAACCGTAAGGGTTTTTCTGTAAATAATCCTGGTGTTCTTCTTCAGCATTCCAGAAATCGGTTTCAGGTACCACCTCGGTTACAATTTTTCCAGGCCACTTGCCAGAAGCATCCAGCTCGGCAATCAATGCATTTGCCGTGTTTTTCTGTTCTTCACTATTGTAGAAAATGGCAGAACGGTAGGATGTACCTACATCATTTCCCTGTCGGTTTCGTGTGCTCGGATCGTGGATCTGGAAGAAGTATGCTAATAATTTGCGATAGGTTAAAACAGTTGGATCAAAGGTAACTTCAATGGCTTCGGCATGTGTGCCATGGTTCCGGTAAGTGGCATTGGGAACATCACCTCCGGTATATCCAACCACTGTGGAGATCACCCCAGGATAATGACGGATCAGTTCTTCTACTCCCCAAAAGCAGCCGCCTGCAAGAATGGCTTTTTCAGTATTCATATATCTTTCCTTTTTTAATTAAATAAAGGTACGGCGAAGATGTGTAAAAGGAAAGTAATTAGTTATCAGTTGGCAGTTCTGTAATTGCAATAAGAAGTTCTGATCGAACGGTTAATCGTTTCATGTGTGCAGGCGGTGGTTTTGAAGTCGAAGTAGGAAGTTTTAAAGTCGCAGTAAGAAGTTTTAAAGTCGCAGTAAGGAGTTTTAAAGTTGCAGTAAGGAGTTTTAAAGTCGCAGTAAGAAGTTTTGAAGTTGCAGTAAGGAGTTTTAAAGTCGCAGTAAGAAGTTTTGAAGTCGCAGTAGTAAGTTTTAAAGTTGCAGTAGGAAGTTTTAAAGTCGCAGTAAGGAGTTTTAAAGTCGCAGTAGAAAGTTTTAAAGTCGCAGTAAGGAGTTTTAAAGTCGCAGTAATAAATTTTAAAGTTTTGGGCGTGCTTTTTATCTGGTTTTATCCCCAAAATCATTTAACCGCATTACAAATGCGAATCTCATCAATCCTCGTTACAAACGAGGACTATATGGTTCAGTTGGCAATTTGCAATTTTCAGTTTAGCTATAAATTGTTAACCGCCAACTGCGAACTGAAAACTGTTCTGCTAGATAATATTCCGTGTAATTTTTCCTTTGATGATGTAAAGTGCCTGAATACTTTTTTTGTGGATTACCGTATCGCCTTTGAAATTTGGATTTGAAGAACGGAGGATGAGTTTGCTCTCATCGGCGTGCTGAAAAATTAATTTTATGGTACGCAGACTGTTACTGTTTTCATCCGTCATTATCACATAAGCTTCGCCCCACTGTAAGATTTCGTAATTGGTAATTTCTTTTATGGCTATAATTTCACCTGCGGCATATTTGGGATACATACTATCGCCATAAACCGGTAAATAGGCGGTGCAATCGTTAAAGGGAAGGTAATTTACCAGGTATTCTGCGCGTTGTTCTTCTACGATGAGCTCTTTAGCATCAGATAGGCTCATGTCAAAATAGGGAACACCCTCTTTGCTTTCGCCAACGGCCCGTTTCTTTTTAAAGAAGGGTTCGCCGGTTCCATTTTCAAGCCAGGTTAAATTTACATCGAATTTAAGCTCGAGTTTATCTTTAATGGAATTGGATACATTGATCCTTTCTCTTAAAATATCCGAAAGAGAGCCTTGTTTGATATTCAACGCCATAGCAAAATCTTTTTGGGTTCTAAATCCCAACAAATCCATTAGTGTTTTTAAGCGCTGATTTTCATTCATAAGGTAAAGATGTTAATAAGTTTTATGTATAATTAATAGTTAAACTTATTTTGTTTTGCTAAATTCGTTAGCTAATATAATCATTTAAAAATATACGGCTATGGAAGGGATCTCAAATTTTAAAAAAGAAACGATGGCATTTATTGATGCTATTGAAAGCTTTTTTTTGTCAAATGGTATAGGCCATCATTTACAGTTTCTCAAAAACTGGTTAAACCCACCTCAAAACGAATTTGATTATTCGCCGCAAAAGCATCCTGCGCAACTGTTGGTTTTTTACGAAAAGCTGTTGCCGCTGTTCGATTATTCAGATTTAATTTTTAATCGGATTGAAACCGATACGGCCTTTGTAAAAGCGATTGAGGCTGATGAATGCAGCCTGGCACGCGAAGCGGTTTTGCTTGAATATTGTCCGAAATTATTGAGCAAAGTGGAAATGGAAAGTCCAAAATTTACCTTTCTCGATATTTTTATCTTCTTTGAATCGGAGAGCTATAAATTAATTTACAAAGAATGGTTACTGGCCGGATTGGAAAATAAGCTCGATCTGGATTGGGACCAGTATATTTTTCCGTTTTATGAAAACACTAAAAAAATGCTGGAGGCCTGCTGGCTCATCCACGAAAGGGTAATCACTAAAAATAGTTTTAAAAGTCTCGATCGCTATTATCACATGGCCATGTTCGAAAGTACATCGCCACTGGCTTTTGATCAGGAATTATTTGATGATCCATTTCAGGCAATTGAATTTTTCTTTAGTTTGGATAACCTTGCAGGTCACAAAGCCTACCTGAAAAAATGGTATAAAATAGCCTTGTCAGAAGATAACCGTGTAAGTGATGTTGCCGATTATTTTTTCCTTTATAACCAGTTTACAAAATTGCTTAATACCGGCTATTTAATTGCAAGCAAAAAACTAATTTATCAGGAAGACTTGCCCGAAGGCCTGGTTGCCACGAAAGGGCGTTTCATATCAAACGATGTGTATAATGAGGGGCTCTGCGAAGTAAATACACTCCCTGCCGAACATATCGAAAACCCTTACCGGTTTGTGGAGTCTTTTTTTGTTCCTGAAAAAATTAAACAGTTGCGCTTAGGGCTTTTAGAATGGCTGTATGCAGCATTTAGTACCGGGAGCAGCATTAAATTGATGGATAAGGAATTTTTATTTGAGCAGTATGAAGCCATGCTGATGATCGTGGAAGCTTTTTTTCTGATCATCGGAAATCCTTCACTAAGTGATGATGTTAAAGCGGAAAGGAGGCCTTTATGCGCAATAAATTTTTAAACCTTAGCCATTATGCCGTAAAAGAAGAAACTGTTATGCGCTTGTTAAAGGGTGTAACAGCGGCGGTACCCACTCAGTATATTTATCTCCACACCCACTTTTTTGCCGGTAAAGCGGTGCAGGAAATGCTGATTATGGTTTCGATTAAACATGTACGTATTTTGAACGAGTTAACACCAGTACTAAATATTGTATTTACCGGGCAAATGGAATTTAGTTACCGGGTTTTTCATGTACACGAGGTTGAGCAGGCTTTGCTGGATGGGAGTTTGTTTTTTTACTATGCCACTGGGGCTCAAAACGCTTTATTCAGTAAATCTGGAAGTTTTCTCGATCGTGGAACAGCTCACCTCCTTGCAGATCGGGTTAAAAGCATCTATCGACAAGAAATTAATAAAGCCAACCAATTTTTATCGGGTGCAAAGTTCTATTTTAAACAACAAAATTTCGAATACTGCACTTTTATGCTGCACGAGGTTTTCGATTTAACGTACCGGGCCGTTGAAGTTTTGGTGATGGGAAAGGATAAAAAAACACACCGCATCAAAGCCCATCAACTGTATATTAAAGCTTACGTAAAACAGCTGTCTGAGCTATTTAGCGATGATGAGGAAGAACTTTGCCTGTTGCATTTGCTTGATGAGGCTTACCTGGCTGTTCGGTATGAAAACAATTACCAGATTGGTGAACCAGATGTAATACGCCTGTTTGAAAAACTAGATTTATTGCACCATGTTGCAGAACAGGTATATCAGGCAATTATGAACAATCATTTCGATCAGCAGGTTACGGAAAGGTTTACTGGTTAATCATTGCTCATGAACTCACTCGGGGTTTTGCCGAAATGTTTTTTAAACTCTGAGCTAAAATATTTCCGGTCGTTAAAACCTACTGAATAAGCAATCTCGGCAATATTTCCTGTACCCTGTTTAAGTAATTGAGCGGCTCTTTTTATCCGCAACGATTTAATAAAGTCGTTTACGGAAAGGTCGGTCAGTGCCCTTATTTTTTTATATAACACAGGTTGGCTCATCCCAACTTCTGCTGATAAGGTAGGTACATCAAAATCAGGATCGGCAATCCGGTCTTCGATAAGTTGAATAATTTTATTTAAAAAATGCTGCTCGGTGGTATTAATCACCATGTTTCTGGGCTCGAGCGTAATTACCTGTGCAAATTTTTTTTTAACGGTTTCCCGGGCATTTAACAGGTTTTGAATGTTCAGTTCGAGTATCTTTAAGTTAAATGGCTTCATAATATAGGCATCAGCTCCGTTTTCGAAACCGTTTACCTGGTGTACGTAAGCCGATCTTGCCGTTAATAAAACTACCGGGATATGGCTGGTTCGCTCATCTGTTTTAAGTTTCCGGCATAATTCTAAGCCATCCATTACGGGCATCATTACATCGCTGATAATTAAATCGGGAATCAGATCTAAGGCGCATTCTAGTCCGGTTGCCCCGTTTTCGCGCTCATATATCTGATATGAAGGGCTTAAAGCCTGTTTAATAAAGGTTCTCACGTCTTCGTTATCTTCTACCAGTAAGATGCTGTTCTTTTTGTTTTTCCCTGAATCATCCTGCAGTACATCATCCTCCTTAATCTGTTCGGTTACCTGCGTTGTAGTACTAAGGCTGTAATTTAAGGCATCGTCGTAATAAACATAATCGGGAATAAAATCGGATGGATTAAAATGTTCTTTTCCTGTTTTTAAACTTACAGTGAAAGCCGTATTGCCAAAGGCCTTATCATTTTTAGGGGTACTTTCGAAACTAATCTGGCCATGATGCAGTTCTACAATGCTTTTAGAGAACGATAAGCCCAAACCTGTACCAATGGTGGTAGTGGCATTGGCCTGATAAAAATTGGTGAATAAACTGGCCTGGTTCTCCAAAGGAATACCCTTGCCATTATCGCAGATTTTAATATTAACCAATTGCTTTTCTGTTTCTATTTTTAGGCTGATTTTTCCGTTTACAGGTGTAAACTTAAAGGCATTTGAAAGTAGGTTAAACATCACTTTTTCCATTTGAACCTTATCAAAATAAAGCTCAATTGCTGCCTGTGTGGTTTCGAACTGGTAATCGATGTTTTTAGAAATCGCCATGTTCTGAAAAGCCAGAAATATTTCCCTGCAGAATTTTACCACATCACCAGGACTTACATGTAAGGCCATTTTTCCGCTTTCTGCCTTTCTAAAGTCGAGCAGTTCGGTAACTAAGTTCATCAAACGGTCGGCATTATTTTTTATCGGTTGCAGATCCCGGTTCAGGGCAGGATCGTCTTTAGCGTTTTCGATCAACTTATCTAACGGACCAACGATGAGGGTTAAAGGCGTGCGTATTTCGTGAGAAATATTGGTAAAAAACTCTAGCTTATGTTCATTAATTTCTTTTTCTTTTTTAAGTACGGCTTTTATCAACAAGTAACGTATAAATACAAAGGAAATGGCTGCAAAAGCACAAAAGTAAAACAGATAGGCCCACCATGTTCTGTAAAATGGCGGCAGAATTTTGATATCTAAGGTGCTGGTTTCATTGGTCCAAAGGCCATCGTTATTACTTCCTTTAACCATAAGTGTATAGTTTCCGGGCGAGAGGTTGGTATAACTGGCTGAGGGGATATCTACATAGTTCCAGTTTTTTTCAAAGCCTCCCAGTTTATAGGCATAACGGTTTTTATCGGATTTAATAAAGTTGAGTAGCGTAAAATCAATTGAAAATACATTCTGATCTGATTCGAAGGTAATTGATTTAATGGTGCTGATGTTTTGTTTAAGTAAACCATCTCCGGTATGCAGTGCTATGGGTTTATTAAACAGTTTTAATCCTGTAAAAATAACTGGTGGGGTGTTTTTGTTCTCTTTGATTTCATTGGGAAAAAAGCTCACCATTCCACTTAATCCACCAAAGAAAAAGGCACCTTTACTGTCTCTCAAAAATGACTTGTAATTAAATTCGTTGCCCGGCAGTCCATCTTTAATGTTGTATGTTTTAAAAGTTTTCTGCCTGGGGTTGTATTTACATAAACCTTTGTCGGTAGTTATCCAAAGGTTATTAAAATCATCTTCCAGTATGCCCATGATGTTGTTGCTGGGTAAGCCATCAAATGTGGTCATTCTAGAATAGCTATGGCGACCAGGGTTGAGCCTAAACAAACCGTTATGCGAAGTGCCCATGAGCAAATAACCAGCTTTATCGGTAGTTAAGCAAGTGATTTCGTTATATTTCAAAATTTCCGGATCGGCAGCAACGCGGCTAATAAACCGCTGGCTATCTTTTTTCAACTGGTAAAGACCTGAGTTGGTCGCTACCCAAAGGCATCTTTTGGCATCTTCAAAAATGTAATGCACCGCATCGGTTAAGCCGTTTACCCGGTTGCGGATAAATTTACCGGTAGTACTGTTAAAGCTATTTAAGCCACCGTTGGTGCCTACCCAAAAGCGCCCATAACTATCTTCAAAAAGGGCTGTAATTTCATCATTGCTAATGGATGAGGTATCGTTTTTGTGCTTGGTATATCTGACAAAAGTTTTGGTTTCTGGTTGAAAAAGGTTTAACCCTCCATAATGTGTTCCTACCCAAATTCTGTTTTTTTTATCCCGTATAACCGATTTTACCAAATTTGCACTTAAGCTTTTGGGATCGTTCGGGTTATTTTTATAACGGGTAAAAGTATCGTTTTTTCTATCGTAGTAATTTAACCCTTCGCCTTCGGTACCAATCCAGAGGTTTTGGTGCTGATCTTCCATGATCGAGCTGACTACGTTGCTGCTTAAGCCATTTGGCGCTGTAGTGCTTCTATAAACCTTAAAGGGTGTATAATTGGGATATACCATATTAATGGCTCCATAATAGGTGCCTACCCATATTATGCCCTGCCGGTCCTGATAAATATCGTAAACAGAGTTTTGGCTCAGGCTGGTTGGATCTTCGGGGATATTATGCAGGGAACTGAAGTTTTTAGTGGCAGGATTGTAGATGTTAATACCATGTAATGTTCCAATCCATAGTTTACCTTCCTGATCCATCATAATTTTGCGGACGTTATTGCTGCTAATTCCTGCTGGGTTAAGACTGGAGTATTGGTAGCTCGTAATGGTTTCCGTGCTGAGGTTTAACTTGCTTACACCCGTTTGTTTGGTGCCGATCCATAAATTATTTTCTCGGTCTTCAACCATGGTTGTAATGTGGTTATCAATCGCTTTGTTCAGCTCTTCGCTAAAATCTTTAAAATACCTGAGGTGTATTTTCCCATCTTTAAAGCGCATGTTTACTAAACCATAAGTTGTACTTAACCATAATGTTCCGTTATGGTCTTCTGTAATGGCATAAATTTGCTGGCGTTGCTTTTGCTTATCTAAAAAGCGTTTAAACTTATACTTTCCATTGGTGCTGAGCAGGTTTAAACCATTTGTGGTACCGATCCAAACGCGGTTCTTTTTGTCCTGAAAAATGCAACTTATTCCAGCATTACTAATGCTATTGGGATCTTTACTGTTGTGCACATAGTGGTCGAAGTTATCATCCCCTTCATTATATTTATTCAGCCCATTTGAGGTGCCAATTAATAATGTTCCATCTTTTAACGCTAAAATAGACGAGAGAAATGACGCATTGCTTAAACTTTTCTCATTATTTTCTTCGTGATAATATACCTTGAAAGATTTAGAATCGTATTTATTTAACCCGAACCGGGTGCCAAACCAGATAAAACCCCTGGCATCTTGAGCAATAGATAATACCGAACTTTGTGTGAGCCCGTTTTCTACATTGAGGTGTTTAAAAGCATATTTGTTTTGAGCATTACTTACAATGATAAAAAATACTAAAGTAAATGTTTGCAGGTATTTCATGTTGGCAGAAAGTGAGGGATGTTTAGCTTTTACCTGATTAAAAGTACAAAATGTTTCTATTATAAAAATCAAATACGTTTGGCAAAGCAATTTTAACACTTTATCTGATTATTTGCCTTGTTTAATGCTGTTTTCTGCCTTTATTTAGGATTTTTATACCTATTTGTTTAGGATTTTACCCCCTTCTTTTTTTCGCTTCTAAATAGATTTGACCCTATGCATTTGTAACTGATTGCATTGTGATAACCAAATATTTAATAACCAAAATTTATCCGTAAGTAAAGCGAATGCCCTGCCATTCCTTAACACCGGACAAGCAACTAGCCAACAAACAAGAACTATATGAGGAAAACTTACTTTAAGCAATTAATGCTTTTTTCGTTAACCGTATACGCTGTATGCCCAGGTGTGGCCAATGCAAATACCATACGAGTCAAAAGCCATGTAAAGGGAAAAATTGGGTTTACTAAAAACCATAGGTTGGAAGTAACTGGAACGGTGACCGATAACTTTGGTAATCCATTGTTTGGTGTAAAGGTTTCGATTAAAGAAACCGGAACCAGTGTTTCTACCGATAAAAACGGGAAGTATAAAATAAGTGCTGTAGAAGGCGATGTTTTAGTCTTTACGCTTAACGGCTATCTGGTAAAAGAGGTAGAAGCGAATCAGGCTTTATTGAACGTGAGTTTAGGCGAAAGTCAAAAACGCCAGGCTACTACACCCGTATTATATGGCGAACAAAGCGTAACAACCAACCTGCAATCTACTTCAACCGTTTATAACAGCGATTTAATTAAGGTTCCGGTAGCCGGAATAAATAATGCATTATCTGGTAGATTGGCTGGTTTGTATACTTTACAAAGCAGCGGCAGGCCGGGTGCCGATGGAACAAGTATTACAGTTAGGGGAAATGTACCATTAGTTTTAGTTAATGGCGTGCCGAGAGATTATCCTTCTATCGACCCTGAGGAAATAGAATCTGTAACTATTCTAAAAGATGGTTTATCTACGGTAATGTTAGGGCAGCAATCTTCTAACAGTGTAGTGATGATAACCACACGTAAGGGGGAAGTTGGAAAACAGCGGATCTCGTTAACCGCACAGGCAGGTTTACAATCGGCTATTAAATTGCCCCAGCCCTTAGGTGCTTTTGATTACGCTACTCTATACAATGAAGCATTGGCAAACGATGGAAAAGCACCACGTTATACTGCTGCTGATTTAAATGCCTGGGCAACCGGATCGGACCCTGTATTTCATCCTGATGTAGATTGGTATGGGACGATCTTAAAACCAAATACAGTTTTTAGCCGGTATAATTTAAATACCTATGGTGGAGGTAATTCTACAAGATATTTTCTTGACGTAGATTATCTCAATCAGAGCGGTATCCTTAAACAGGATGATCAAAATACTTACAGTACCAATACCGATTATAAAAGGTACTTGGTTCGTACGAATATCGATATAGATATTACGCCTACAACTTTATTAAACTTAAACTTATTTGGTCGCATCCAAAATGGCAACCAGCCAGGCGGAGCAGGGGCCAATACTGCCATTTTTACGACTGGTACAACCTTATCAAACTTTGGTGGTAATAATATTTTTGCGCAACTGGCTGCTACACCAAATAATGCTTATCCTGTTTTTAATCCTAATGGCTCGCTGGCTGGTAGTTCTGATTATCAAACCAATTTATGGGCAGCAACAACACGCTCTGGTTATTTTTATAACAGTACAAGAGATGTTTCTGCGGATATCTCTTTACGGAAAACGCTCGATAATGTAACCAAAGGTTTATGGTTAAAAGCCCTGGCCAGTTTTAATACCAGTGTATCAGAAAACATTATCCGCACCAAACAGTATGCGGTTTACAAACTGGCGAGTACCAATCCTGATGTATATCAGAAATTTGGTGTAGATGGTCAGCAGATTAATCTTTCTACCAATTCTGGTCAGAGCAGAAATTTATTTGTTGATTTTTCTGCCGGGCTAGATAAAACTTATGGTAATCACAGTATTAATGCACTTTTAAAATACAATTCGCAAAGTGCGCAAACGGCCAATCAAATCCCAATGATCTTTAGTAATTTATCCGGAAGGCTAGATTATAACTATAAAGAAAAGTATTTGGCTGAGGTTGCTTTAAGTTATAGCGGCTTAAACAGATATGAGGAGGGCAATCGCTTTGGGTTCTTTTATGGCTTTGGTTTAGGATGGAATATTGCGAAAGAGGATTTTTTAAAAGATACCAAATGGCTAAATGCGCTTAAAGTAAGAGCCAACTATGCCTATACAGGTAATGCAAATGCTGGTTATTTTGCTTATAAGCAATATTATGTAACGGGTGGTACTTACAATTATGGCACCACGCCAACAGCAATCGCCGGAACAACAGAAGGTACATTGGCTAACCTGAACATTACCTGGGAGAAAGCAAACCAATATAACTTTGGTATTGATGCAAGTTTGTTTAACAACAAGCTCTCCATCGCTGCTGATTATTTCAATAATGAGAATTTTGATCTGGTCCAAACCAGAGGAAGGAGTTCGGCATTATTGGGTACTTCCTATCCTGCAGAAAACATAGGCATCAACAGATATTCGGGGGTAGAGTTCGACCTGAAGTACAGCAATAATATCGGTAACTTTAACTATTACATTGCTCCGAATGTTTTCTCGCTCCAAAAAATCATTCAATATCAGGATGAGATCGATAGGCCATACCCATGGATGGTTAGAACAGGGCAGCGCGAAGATCAAACCTTTGGTTATATCGCCGATGGTTTGTTTCAAAACCAGGCCGAGATTAATTCAAGTGCAAAAATACAAGGCTACAGCCCGGTACCAGGCGATATTAAATATAAAGATTTAAATAACGATGGCATTATCAACGAGCTTGATATTCAGTCACTCAAAAACAATAATCCAATCTGGTTTTATGGTTTAAATTTAGGTTTTAGCTATAAAGGTTTCGATTTTTCTGCCCTGCTACAGGGTGTTCAAAACCGTTATGTTTATGTTTCCGGCTCAACAGAATGGGCATTCCAGAACAATGGTTTAGGACAGGCATTTGAACAAAATCTTGGCCGATGGACACCTGCCACGGCAGGCACTGCCACACAGCCGCGCTTAACTATTGGTTCAAACCCGAATAACGAAGCCGTCTCATCATACTGGTTGCACGATGGAAGTTATGTACGCCTAAAAAATGTTGAGTTAGGATATACACTTCCGAAACTGCTCACCAGTAAACTAAAACTGGCTTCAATCCGCTTTTTTGTAAATGCTGTAAACGCAGTTACATTATCAGCTTATAATAGGGTAGATCCTGAGGTTTACGGAAATGGTTATCCGCTGCAAAGAGTGGTTAACGCTGGTTTAAATGTGAAATTTTAATGCTGGGTTGATATGAAAGTTCACGGCGTTCAGGGGAATTCTGAATCATGAGCATTTCATCACCATTAAAAACAAATTAGAAACAGATGAAAATTAAGATAAAAGAAATAGTTGGTGTTTTAGCCATTACCATCATTGGTTTTACGGCATGTAAAAAGCCACTATACGAAACAGAGCCAACCAGTCAGGATATTACTTACGTTTTCGATAAAACAGACTCGCTGGGCATACAGGCCAAAACATTTTTAGCAGATATTTATTCTTATCTGCCAAATGGATACAATAGAATAGGCAATGATGTATTAGATGCAGCTTCTGATGATGCCATTAGTTCATCGCCAGCAAGCACCATCGAGTATTTTGTTAACGGCCGTATTTCTGCCGTGGCTACTGTAGATAACTCGTGGGACAATAATTACAAAACCATTAGAAGGGCCAATATATTCCTGGCCAATATTGATGTGGTGCCATTAAATCAAAAAGGATTAAAAGTGTTCTGGAAATCGGAAGCCAGAATACTTAGAGCAATTGCTTATTTCGAACTGATTAAACGTTTTGGTGGTGTACCATTATTGGGTGATAAGGTTTTAGGCCTAGATGATAATATTCAATTGCCCAGAAATACTTACGCTGAATGTGTAAAATATGTGGTTGATGAATGTGATGCTTTAAAGGCTATCGCCAGACCCGATAACACGCTGGCTGCTGACGAAGATTATGGAAGGGTAACCCAGGGCGTTGCACTTGCCTTAAAAGCACGAATTTTATTATACGATGCCAGTCCATTAAACAATCCAACTAACGATTTAACCAAATGGGCTGCGGCAGCACAGGCGGCTAAAGATGTAATGAACCTGAATATATTTTCATTAACTGCCGCTTATACTTCGGTTTTTAACACACGTAAAAATAGTGAGGTTATTCTTGCCTACCAGCGAGCAGTAACTTTCGATCTCGAAACCAGGAATGCACCTGTCGGATATACGGCTACCAATGCATCGGGTTCTGGTTACACCAGCCCTACGCAAGAACTGGTTGATGCTTTTGATATGGCTAATGGTAGAGCGATAAGTGATCCGGCATCAGGATATAATGCCGCAGATCCTTACACAGGCAGAGATCCAAGGTTTTACAGAACTATTTTTCACAACAACGCAAAATGGTTAAATAGAATAATCCAAACCTATGATGGAGGTTTAGACAGACCTGGAAGTGCGGTAAACGTGCAAACCCGGACCGGTTATTACATGCGTAAATTTTTGAACGAAACTTTTGAAAGTGCTTCGGTTTACAGCAATCAAACACACAATTTCCCGATTTTCAGGTATGCCGAAATTCTGCTCAATTATGCCGAGGCCATGAACGAAGCTGCAGATAATGCCGTAAACAGAACTGAAGCTTTTAACCAGTTAAAAGCTTTAAGGTTAAGGGCGGGTATTGCGATAGGCAGCACAGCAGGATATCAACATGGATTAAAAACCACTATGACCCAGGCCGAAATGAGAGAGGCGATCAGACATGAACGTAGGGTGGAAATGGCTTTCGAAGAGCAGCGTTTTTGGGATATACGCAGATGGAAAATAGCCGGAACCGTATTGAATGGCACTTTGCATGGCATGCAGATTATCAAAAATGCAAATGGCACATTCTCTTATACTCAAACAAATGCGCTCAATGTGTCGTTCGATGCCGCTAAGATGTATCGTTATCCAATTGCAGCCAGCGAGGTGAACAAGAACAGAAACTTAACACAAAACCCAGGCTGGTAATTGGAGATTCTAAAAATTGTTAAATGATAACCATACCTATTATGCAAAAAATATTATATAAATTATTAATCCTTTTTACCCTTTTGCCCGGCATTTCTTTGGCGCAAACGGTTATTAGAGGAACTGTAGTCGACAATTCGGGGCCCTTACCTGGTGCTACAATTGTAGAAAAGGGCTTAACCAATAATGGAGCCGTAAGTGATGGTGAAGGTAAATTTCAATTTACTTTAAAAGGCACCTCAAAAACCCTTATTGTTAAATCAATCGGTTACTTAACCCAGGAGGTTAATGTTGCTGGAAAAACAGTAGTATCCATCAATTTAAAGGCCGATACTAAGGGCCTGGATGAAGTGTTGGTTGTTGGTTTTGGTAAGCAAAAGAAAATTACCAATACCGGGGCTATCAGTTCGATTTCGGCATCAGAGATTAAACAGAATCCAAGTGCAAGTATCCAGAATACCCTCGCAGGGCGATTACCCGGTTTTACTTCACAACAAAGAAGTGGCCAACCTGGAGCAGACGGGGCAGCTTTCTTTATCCGTGGCGTAAGTACTTATGCCGGTAGTACCTCTCCTTTAATTATTGTTGATGATGTGGAATATGATTATAACCAGGTTTCCGATATCGATCCCAATGAAGTAGAAACTGTTTCCATTTTAAAAGATGCCTCCACCACTGCTGTTTATGGAATTAAAGGTGCGAATGGCGTATTGGTGATCACCACTAAAAGAGGATTAGCCGGTAAACCACGAATTAATCTAAAGTCGGAGGCAGGTTATCAGATGGATGTAAATACTCCTGAATTCTTAAATTCTTATGAGGCTAAATTATTAAACAATGAGGCACTCAGAAATTCGGGCGATTTAACCAATAAAGCTTATGCTACAGACGCCGATTTGGCTGCTTACCGAGATCATACCGATCCTTATGGACATCCTGATATTGATTGGTGGAAAACCATTTTTAAACCAGGTGCTATGATTACCAGGCAGAACCTCGATTTTCAGGGTGGTACAGAAAGTGTAAAATACTTTGTATCGGCAGGTTATTTATGGCAGAATGGTAATGTAAGGGATTTTAGTTCAGATAACGGTGTAAATAGTAATTTCTATTACAAACGTTATAATTTTAGATCGAACTTAGATATTCAGGCAACCAAAACCTTAAGTATCCGCTTAGATTTAACCGGACGTTTCGGCGAAACCAACCAGCCTTTTAATTCACAACAGGGCAATGCCTATTATGCAAACGGAAATGGTATTGTTGGCGAAATTTACAGTGGTGGTTATTTACCACCCTGGGCTTTCCCGGTTACCAACCCAAATGGCTCGTACCCATACAACCCTTTGTTAACCAATGCAAATACCAGTATTATTGGCCGTTTGGCAGAGTCAGGCTATTCGAGAACTTTTGATAATGACCTGAATATTGTTTCGAGCGCCAGTCAGAAGTTAGATTTTATTACACCTGGTTTGGCGGCTAAAGTATTACTATCATATGCAAGTGCCCAAAGTTATAGCGTAAGTGCAAGTAGGACCGCATTACCTTATTACTTATATAATTCGGCTACGGGGCTTTACCTGCCATTAAATGCTACGCAGTACCGTACTCCGCCATTTGCAGCAGGATACAGCAATACCAGTATTTTCCGTACCTTAAGTACACAATCATCTTTAAATTACGATCGCAATTTTGGCGACCACCGTGTATATGGTTTGATATTGTATAACGATAACCGTGTAATTAATTCCACTACTACAGGTGATGCCAATCAAGGTCCAGGAGTGCCAACAGTAATTACAGGAACAACGCTTAGGGGTGGTTACGATTACAAAAACAAATATCTGATTGAATTTAACGCCGCCTACAATGGTACCGACCGTTTTACAGGTTCGAAAACCAAAGGTTGGTTCCCTGCTGCATCGATAGGCTGGAATATTTCTGAAGAGAAATTTTTCTCGGATAATATCAAGTTTATAGATTTATTTAAAATCAGAGCATCATATGGTATGGTGGGATCGGATGATATTGGTGGGGCGAAAAAATTCCTTCAGCTATATACTTTAGGAACGGGTTCTTACAATTTTGGTACATCACCTACCTCATATAACGGCATTACCGAGGGTAGTTTAGGAAACCTGGATGTAACCTGGGAGAAAGAAAAGAAACTTGATGTGGGTATTGACCTGAACATGTTTAAAGGTAAGCTAAAAATTACTGCCGATTATTTCAACAACGACAGGTACGATATTTTAACCACCAGACAAAGTGTTCCCTTTACCATTGGGGTAGGTTTACCACCGGTTAACCTGGGTAAAGTAAATAACAGAGGTTTTGACGGAGAGGTAAGCTACAACGAAAAAATTAACGATTTCTCGGCAGGGGTTAGGTTAACCTTTTCTTATGCCAAGAATAAAATCCTGTATCAAGATGAAGCACAGCCTGCTTATCCCTGGTTAGCGGCTACAGGCAACCCAATTGGTCAGTATTTTGGATGGCACTTTTTAGGCTTTTATACTGCAGCAGAAATCGCCGATCCTAATGTGGCCAAACCAACAACAGCAGTCGGTCCAGGTGATATGAAATATCAGGATTTGAATGGGGATAAAATTATTGATGATACCGATAAAGGGGTAATTGGCAAACCAAACCTGCCAAACACTACCTATGGGGCAAACTTTAATTTCGGGTATAAAAACTTTTATCTGAATGTATTTTTCCAGGGTTCATATGGTTATAGTACCCGTTTCCACTCGGAGACTATTACTCCTGGAAACTCGAACTATCAGCCGATACATTTGCAACGCTGGACACCAGAAACAGCTGCTACAGCTATCTTTCCACGATTGGGTGGTAATGCGGTAACCAATTTTCCAAACGCAACCAACAATTTCTCTGATTTTTGGACGAGAGACAATTATTATGTGCGTTTAAAAACGGCAGAAATCAGCTACCTGTTTCCAAATGCATTGGCTAAAAAACTACGCCTTTCTGCAATAAGGCTATATGCCAATGGTAACAACCTGCTTACCTGGACCAACGTAACCGACCTTTACCAGGTAGATCCTGAAAATGGAAACAGTACCACAACGGTAATCAGTGTTTATCCAACCCAGCGTATTTATAATCTTGGATTAAATGTTACATTTTAATTAAATGATCATGAAACCATCATGGGCATGCTGTTTAAAAATAGTGATGAATATGCCCATGATAGCTTCATCAACTAGAAAATAAATCATTATACAGATGAAAAAGAAAATTTCCATCATAGCCTTATTTGCGCTTATCATCATCAGCTATTCCTGTAAAAAAGGAGGCTTATTGGATGAGAGTACTTTAACTACCTTAAACGAAGAAACTACCTTTGCCGACAGTATAAATACCCAGGCGTTTTTAACGCGCATCTATCAGCAGGTTGGCTTTCAATATGATATTCAGTACCTTGATGCCGGTGGGCATTCGGGTGCGGCTGATGAAGGTGTTGCGGGCCGTTACAACGGTACCCAAAATTCAGCAGTGGTTATTGCCTTTGGTCTGGTGTCTAAAAGCTCAACCAATAGCGATTTTACCGGTATGTGGTCGGTTCCTTATCAAAATATCAGAAGGGTAAATGTACTTCTGCAGAATATTGGTGGTGCACCATTAAGTGCAGCAACCAAAAAAGGCATGATTGCCGAAGCCAGGTATTTAAGAGCCTGGTATTATTTCCTGTTGATCAGGGCTTTTGGAGGTGTACCATTACTGGGTGATAAGGTTTATGATATTACCGAGGATTTTAACTTGAAAAGATCAACCTACCAGGAGTGTGTAAATTATATCGTTTCAGAATGCGACGCGGCAAAAGCAGATTTACCGACCAATGTAACCATTGTAACCTCTCAGCCCCAAAATTATGGTCGTATTACCCAGGGAACCTGCATGGGTTTAAAATCGCGTGTTTTACTATATGCCGCAAGTCCTTTATTTAACGGTGGTCAACTTGCTACGGGAGGTGAAGTGCGTGAGCTAACAGGTTATGCTGCTTACGATAAAGAACGCTGGAAAAAGGCTGCCGATGCTGCATTGGATATTATCAATACCGGTAACTATTCTTTATATGTAGATAATGGTGCGGCAAGCGGTACAACCAACAGAAACGGATATGGCTTTTATAAGGTTTTTCAGATGCGGGTAAACAGCGAATACCTGTTTGCGGCAATGAGGGGTGCACAACGTGAGTTTGAAACTTTTTTACTGCCACAGAGCAGATCTGGTGGTTATGCCTTTACGGTAAGCCAGCAAACAGTAGATAAGTTTCCGATGATTAATGGTAAAGCCATTAATGAAGCAGGTTCTTTATACGATCCGGCCAATCCTTACGCCAACCGTGATCCCCGTTTTGCCAATTCTGTCATTTATAACGGAGCACCCTGGATTTTAAGCGGTAATAATGCTGCTCCGGTAAATACTTATGTAGGTTCTGGCACAACAGACGCTGTAAGTGGGCCGCTTGGATTTAATACGGGTTACTTTCCACGTAAATATCTGTTAGAAAATTCTACAGGGAATGGAGAGCGGTGCTGGGGGCTAATCCGATATGCAGAAATTTTATTGAATTATGCTGAAGCCCTTAACGAGTATAGTGGACCAGTAGCAGAAGTGTACGCCCAGCTAAGGAAAATAAGAGAGCGTGCTGGTATTACTGCAGGTACAGATGGTAATTATGGAATTAAGGCCGATGCTACACAAGATGAAATGCGCACCATTATACAAAAAGAACGCGATGTAGAATTGTTTATGGAAGAACACCGTATGTGGGATGCCAGAAGATGGAAAACAGCTGCGGTTGATTTTGAAAAACCAATACGTGGCGTTAAGATTACCAAAACAGGCAATACTTATAGCTACGAATATGTAGATGTGCGTGAACATCATTTTCCAGCCAACTATGGTTTATTCCCGATGTTGGCTTCAGAAATCGCAAAAAATACCGCATTGATCCAAAATCCAGGCTGGTAAAAAATATGAAACATCAGTTCAGTCTGATAAAAAATGGTTAGTATCGTTAGTTTGGGGCCACCTTGCCTGGCTTGGTGGCTTTTTTAAATGTTAAAATTTATTATTGAAGCGAAAATTAAATAGAAATGCCGTTTAACAAATTAAGATACACCCGTAGCTTACTGAAAGCATACCTCTCTGTATCCTTGCTGATATTGCCTTTCATTACCTGTGTGGCGCAAATACCAGCTAATGAGGTAAACTGGCCTGTTTTTATGGCCAGGCAAAACTTAAAATGGGATCATCTTGGTAAAGATTATTACAGTGGTATTATTCTGGGTAACGGGTTGCTCGGTACCAATATTTATAAAGAAAACGACAGTCTAATCCGTTTCGATATTGGCAGGAGTGATGTGGTCGATCACCGCGAAAAACTGATGCCTGCCGCAGGTAAATTGTATACGCAATCGCGTCTGCCCATCGGTTATTTTACGCTTAAAACTGAAGGTAAAATAACAGGTGCCAAAATTGAGCTCGATATTTACAATGCCGAAGCCAAAGGCAGCATATCTACAACGCAGGGAACAATCTCCTTTACGGCCTTTGTTGCAGTCAATCAAAATGTAATTAGTATTTCGGTTAATGCCACGCAGCAAGAAAAAGTTTCAGCCTGGAAATGGAACCCGGGTAAAAGTATCAGCCCGAGATACCTGCAAGGCTACCCGACAGATAAACCTGCAAACTATCCCGAAAACCCGCCTGTAAAAATTTCGACTGAAAACGGTTATACTTTTTGTAATCAACCCTTATTCAATAATGGTGGTTATACCACAGCTTATCAAATTAGTGGTCATGCCAGTGCTGGTAAACTGCTGGTGAGTGTGGGCTACGATGGATATAATAATCTTGATGAAACTCAAGAAGCCTTAACTAACCTTAAAAACTTTAATTCCGGTAAGGAAGCTATTGTAGCACACCGCAATTGGTGGCATCGCTATTATCAGCAGAGTTTTGTTGCCCTGCCCGATAAACGCATGGAAAATTTTTATTGGATACAGCTTTATAAACTCGCTTCGATAACCCGTGCAGATAAACCCATAGCCGACTTAATGGGTCCCTGGACAAGTGCTACACCCTGGCCAGCCATCTGGTGGAATTTAAATACCCAGCTTACTTATTCGCCAATTTTTACGGCCAATCATTTAGAATTAGGCGAATCGTTGTTTAAGGCCTTAAATGTTCATCAGCAAAACTTAATCAACAATGTTCCGGCGCAATGGCGTAATGATGCTGCTGCCATAGGAAGGAGCTCTTCTTACGATCTGGTCAGCCCAATTACGGAAGCAGAGATTAACAAAGGGACTTTTGAGCCTGCAAACCTCACCTGGATGTTATATTATTATTACCAGTATTATGTCTATAATAAAGATGAGCAGACCCTCCGCACTAAAATTTATCCTTTATTAAAAAGATCGGCAAATTTTTTAATTCATCAGCTTAAGCAAGATGAAAAGGGGATTTATCATTTTCCAATGTCTCATTCTCCGGAATACAAAAATGCAGAAGATGCAAATTATACCTTATCGAGTTTAAGCTGGGCTTTGCAAACTTTAATTAAGGTAAATAAAGCACAGCAGTTAAAAGATGCCGACGCCGATAAATGGAACTTGATATTGAAAAACCTGGCACCATTTCCCGTTGGAGATACCGGGTTTTTGATTGGTAAAGACGTGCCGTTAAACAGCTCGCACAGGCATTATTCACACTTACTGATGATTTACCCATATAATCTGGTGAATTGGGAGCAGCCAGAAAATAAGGAACTGATCAGCTTATCTTTAAAAAACTGGCTTTCTTATAAAATTGCGCTTGCTGGATTTTCTTTTAGCGGTGCGGCCTCCATTTATGCCGGTATGGGAAATGGCGATATGGCTTACCAGTGGTTAAATGAACTGTTCGATCGTTTTATGCAGGTCAATACCCTGTACCGCGAATCAGGGCCGGTTATCGAAACACCATTGGCTGCAGCAACATCGGTGCAGGAAATGCTGATCCAAAGCTGGGGAGATAAAATCAGGATTTTCCCGGCCATTCCATCCAGCTGGAAAAATGTGTCGTTTAAGCAGCTTAGGGCAGAAGGTGCTTTTTTGGTCAGCGCAGATATGCAAAATGGCGAGACAAAAAACATTAAAATAAACAGTTTAAAGGGAGGGAGCTTAACATTAGTGAGCAACATGGGTAAATTCTCCATCCGGTCGAATAAGCGGAGTAAAGTAGGTTATCAGCTCTTTAAAGAAGGCGAAAGAATCAAAATTGAAATTAAAAAAACCATAATTGGAGAAACCATACAGCTGGTTTCTGCTAGCTTTGAAGAAAAACAAGCGCCAGATTTTCCTTATAGTCAATATCAAAACTGGTTCTGGGGCTTAAATAAAAAATAATGATGTTTGCCGTAAATAAAAAAACAAACGACAAAATAAAGTTTCACCAAAAAGTTAGACTTGGATTCCTGGCGGGATGCTTAGTGCTGATGAGTATATCATCGAAAGCACAAAACGAACCTTTTAATATTATTCTGCAACGGATTAATCAAGATTTGCAGACTTTTGTTAAAGATAAGCCCCTGGCTGATGAGGTTAGCCAGCACCTTAAAAATCTAAATACTGATGGCAGCTGGCAGGATGTTAATTATGCCGATGCCCAATATGATCCCTTAAAACGGATTAAAGATATGGCAACGGTTTATATCCGCCCATCGAACAAGCTGTATAATAACGCGGCGCTCCATAGCGCGATTGTTCAATCGTTACAGAACTGGCTGGATAAAAACCCGAAGAACAAAAACTGGTGGTACAACGATATTTTTTATCCGCAAGCGATCGGGCAAACCTTGATATTGATGCGCAGTGCAAAAACAGGACTTCCTCCAGCCTTAGAGAATGCATTGATTAAACGGATGATCAGAAAGTTAAGAGTTGGTGATGGTGCCAACACTTCTGATGAGGCGTTACATTATTTATACCGGGCCTGTTTAACCCAGAATAAGGCGACCCTAGATTCTGCGGCGAAATATCTCTTCGAACCTATTGCGATAATCGACGGAAAAGAAGGTGTTCAGGTTGATGGCAGTTATTACCAACATGGAAAACAACAGGCCATTGCCAGTTATGGAAGGGTGTTTGCCGGAAATTCGGTTAATGCGGCTTTTTATTTAAGGGAAACGGAATATGCTTTGCCGAAAGATCAGTTGGCTATTCTGGTCAATTACCTTAAAAATACTTTCTTAAAAACCATAAGAGGATCGTTCTACGATTTTAATGTACGCGGACGCGGGATTAGCCGTAAAGATTCGTTAAGCAGCGGTCTGGGTGGTATCGTCAGTAAAATTAAGCTATTCGATCCCGAAAATACGGCTTACTGGGATGCTTCAGCATTAAGAACGTCGGGTAAAAAGCCTGCCGGTTATGGGCTTACACCTGGTCACAACCAATACTGGAAAAGCGGTTATACACTGCATGTTCGTCCTGCATATACTTTTAGCGTCCAAAGCGCATCTACCCTAACCTTGCGTACGGAGCGTGGCAATAACGAAAATATATTGGGGAAATTTTTACCCGATGGGGCAACCAATATTCAACGCAATGGAGCTGAATATGCCAATCTGATGCCGGTATGGGAATGGGATAAAATCCCCGGAACCACCAGTAGAGATTATGCCGATGATCATGGCGCAACCATTAAAAGCGATTGGGGAATTCCGGGTACAACCAAATTTGTAGGCGGAGTTAGTGATGGTGTTTATGGCGTTTCGTGTTACGATTTAAACTACGATAGTGTTCAGGCCAAAAAAGCCTGGTTCTTTTTTGATCAGGAAATAGTTTGTTTAGGCGCTGGGATTAGGAGTGATTCGAAAGAAAATATCACCACCACCATTAACCAGACCTGGTCGAGGGGTGAGGTCATTTCATCAAATGGCGCACATGCTAATGGCAACAGCGAAATCTGGGCACTTCATGATAGTATTGGGTATATATTTCCCCAAGGTGGGGAATTAGAGATTAGCAATAATCCCCAAAATGGAAGCTGGTACCGCATCAATCAATTTCAGAGCAAAACCGAATTGCAACATAAGGTATTTAAAATCTGGTTAAATCATGGTCAAAATCCCCAGCATGCCAGCTACCAATACCTGGTTTTGCCGGGAATTGATGCTAAAGGTTTAAAGAAATACAACCGATCGATGATACAGGTATTAAAAAATACAGAAGAAATCCAGGCGGTAAAACATATAGGTTTAAATATGTTGCAGGCTGTGTTTTACAAGGCAGGCACATTATCGGTTAACGGATTATTCCTCCATGTTGATCAGCCTTGTACCGTTTACATTAAAGAGTTGAATACTAAAAGCCCAGTGCTTTACCTGGCAGATCCTGCACAGGAGCATACTACTGTACATGTAGAACTTAAACTGCCGGGTTTATCAAAACCAAAAAGCATAGCTTGTAATTTGCCAGATGGCGCTTTTGCAGGTGCTACAGCGAGTTTTAAAATAAAAGAATAATAATAAACAGACTATGATATGCGCTGCGAAGGAGCGCTTCATTACCTTTAAAAACACAAATATACAGATGAAAAAAATCAATTTAATTGCCGCATTACTCCTGCTTACGGGGGCTGGCTCATTTGCCCAAACCGCCAGGAAGCCAATGGCCCAGTTAATTAACGATGAATTTAAATTCGCCGCCGACCAATATAAAGTGCTGGCTAAAAATATACCTGAGGGCAAAACACCTCAAAGTTTCGACAAAGGTAAATCTATAAATTACGATATTAAGTGGTGGTGCAGCGGGTTTTATTCAGGCAGTTTGTGGTACATATACGAACAAACCAAAGATCAGAACATTAAAAAAGAGGCAGAGCTGGCCTTAAAAGTAATAGAACCCAACCAAACTTATACTGGAAACCACGATTTAGGTTTTATGATGTACTGTAGTTTTGGGAATGCTTACCGTTTAACAGGCAAAGCAGAATATAAAGCCGTAATTCAGCGTTCTGCTGAATCTCTTGCTACGCGTTACCGCCCGGTTGTAAAATCAATCCAATCATGGAACAAAAGCAAAATGTGGGAGTGTCCGGTAATTATTGATAATATGATGAATCTCGAAATGATGAACTGGGCAAGCGATAATGGCGGAGATAAAAAGTATAAAGAGATTGCTATTACACACGCCAATACTACTTTAAAAAATCATTTCAGACCAGATTTTAGTTCTTACCATGTGATAGATTATAACCCACAAACTGGCGAAATCATTAAAAAAGCAACCTGGCAGGGCGCTGCAAATTGCTCTGCGTGGTCGCGCGGGCAAGGCTGGGCCTTATATGGTTATACCATGATGTACCGTTTTACCAAAGATGAAAGCTATTTAAAACAAGCCAAAGGTATTGCACACTTTATATTAAACCATCCAAATTTACCGGCCGATAAAATACCATTCTGGGATTTCGATGCGCAAGGTATTCCTTTTGCCAAGCGCGATGCATCGGCAGGTGCATTAATCGCTTCGGCATTGTTAGAGCTGGGGCAGTATGCTTCTGGAAGCGAAAAAGCTGAATTCAAATCTGCGGCAGAAACCATGATTTATTCACTCGCGGGTAATGCCTACCATGCAAAATTAGGCGAAAACGGGGGCTTTTTATTAATGCATAGCACCGGTGCTTATCCGTTAAACAGCGAAATAGATGTGCCTTTGGTTTATGCCGATTACTACTATTTAGAGGCTTTGGCGAGATACAAGAAATGGTATTTGTAAAGATATTGATCATGACAGGATTTTAATAAAAAGCGTCGTCATCCTGAATTTATTTCAGGATCTTTCCTGCATTAAAGGATGCTGATGTTGATGCTTTGGGACAGCATGGCGATTCGTAAGGAAAAGAAGCTAAAAATTGATCAATACAAAATCATACAGATCGCTTAATCGGGTAAAATAGTAGCAGTTCACAGGCCACCTAGACCCGATTGAAGTGGACACGAGCCCGATTTTCATCGGGAGAGTAAAACGGAAAGCGGGAAGAAACTTGAATAGTAGTGCAGAGACCTGCTCTCCAAATAATTTAAAATTAACACTGAGTTTTAAGACTCACACTATAAAGAAAATGAAATACAAACTAATTTTTTCGGCACTGCTGATCTTCTCGCAGTTTGCTTATGCACAAAAGAAACCGGCCACCGGCGCCGAAGACCGTGCCTTTTGGGTTAAAACCTTAAACCGTATTGCGTACCCGGTAATCCATAACCTGGCTAACGAAACGTTAAAAAAGAACATGCCTGTAGAAAAAGCACCAGGTTATGGCTTAAATGCGGCTAAAGTTACTTATCTCGAAGCACTAGGGCGCACCATTGCAGGTGTTGCACCGTGGCTGGCTTTACCAGACGATGATTCTGCAGAAGGTAAACTTAGAAAAACCATGCGTACCGAACTTTTAAAAGGTTTGGCCAATTCGGTAAATCCCGAGAGTCCCGATTATATCAGTTACCGCTCAGAAAGTCAGCCTATTGTTGATGCGGCCTATGTTGCACATGCTTTCTTGCGTGCACCAAAAGCGCTGTGGGAACCACTTGATGAGCTCACCAAAAAAAGATTTATAGAAGAATTTAAATCGTTACGTACCCGTAGTGGTGCTTATAACAACTGGCTATTGTTTTCAGGTTTAACCGAAGGTTTTCTGTTAAGCATCGGCGAGCAGTATGATCCTGCCCGTGTTCAGTTTTCGATCAATAAAATGAAAGAATGGTACGTAGGCGATAGCTGGTATAGTGATGGTGAAAAATTTAGCATGGATTATTACAATTCTTATGTTATCCACCCGATGCTGGTTGATCTGTTAAAAGTATTGGTTGACAAGAAAAGAGCAGCTCAGGCCGATTATGATATCGCATTGAAAAGAATGGTGCGTTATTCAGAGTATTTAGAAAGGATTATTTCGCCAGAGGGCACTTATCCGGCTTATGGCCGCTCGATCACTTATCGTACAGCTGCCTTTCAGGCATTGGCCCAAACAGCCTTAATGGAAAAACTGCCTGAATATGTAAAACCATCGCAAGTTCGTGGTGGCTTAACCGCCGTCATGCATAAACTATATGATGGAAAGCAGAATTTTGACGATAAGGGATGGCTGGTGCTGGGCTTTAACGGTCATCAGCCGGAAGTGGCAGATACCTACACTTCAACGGGAAGTTTATATATGGCCACGCTGGGCTTTTTAAGCTTGGGTTTACCAGCCGATAGTAAATTCTGGACAGATGCACCTGCACCCTGGACCAGTTTAAAGGCCTGGAGTGGAGAAACCATAAAAAAGGATTATAAAGTTGAGTATTAATACAAATAATAAGTAAGGTATAAATATATTTGCGGATAGGATCTGATATCAGTTCAGGTCTTATCGCAAAACTCAATTTTTAACCAATGAATAAATTCGAAAGCCGTTACGCTCAAAGCCCTAAAGAAGTTAAACAAATGGATACCGCTGCTTTGCGGGATAATTTCCTGATTGAAAACGTATTTGAGGCAAACCAGGTAAACCTAACCTTATCTCATTTTGACAGATATATTGTTGGTGGTGCAATGCCTGTTGATCAGAAAATAGCACTTCCAAATCCAGATGATTTAAAAGCCACCTACTTTTTAGAGCGTAGGGAACTGGGTATTATTAATGTTGGCGGAAAAGCTATTGTTACTGCTGACGGCGAAAAATACGAATTGGATTATAAAGAAGCTTTGTATATTGGTAAAGGTACCAAAGAAGTGTTTTTTGAATCTGCTATCCCTGGCGAAGCTGCAAAATTATACATCAATTCTGCGCCTGCACACCATACTTATCCAAACAAAAAGGTAAGCAAAGCTGAGGCAGAGATTGTAGAATTAGGTACGCCTGAAACCGCAAATCACAGAATAATTAATAAGTTATTGGTAAATAGTGTTTTGCCTACGTGTCAATTACAAATGGGTATGACCGAGTTAAAATCGGGAAGTGTTTGGAATACCATGCCTGCGCATACACATGATAGAAGGATGGAAGCTTATTTCTATTTCGAAGTTCCAAAAGGACAGAGCGTTTGCCACTTTATGGGCCAGCCACAAGAAACCCGTCATATTTGGATGCAGAACGATCAGGCGGTTATTTCGCCAAACTGGTCAATCCATTCAGGTGCAGGCACAAGCAACTATACTTTTATTTGGGGTATGGCAGGCGAAAATCTTGATTATGGCGATATGGACCACTGTGCCATTACCGAACTGAAATAAATTCTTTTCGTCATCTCGACTGGCACAAAGCGAAGTGGAGAGATCTTTAAAATAGAACTTTAGAAAAAAACATGTCAAACATATTCAATTTAGCAGGTAAAACTGCATTAGTTACCGGCTGTAAAAGAGGGATAGGAAAAGCAATGGCTTTAGCTTTAGCAGAAGCGGGTGCCGATATTATCGGTGTTTCTGCAAGTCTCGAACTTCAGGGCAGTGCGGTAGAGAAAGAAATTTTAGCGCTGGGCAGAAAGTTTTATGCTTACCAGTGTGATTTTGGTAAACGCGAAAATACCCTGGCTTTTGCGGCTCAGGTAAAAGCAGACCATCCCGTTATCGATATTTTAGTCAATAACGCCGGAACAATTTTACGTCAGCCAATTGCTGAGCATTCTGATGAGTATTGGGATGAAGTCATTGCGGTAAACCAAACGGCCCCCTTTATTTTAACGCGTGAAATTGGTAGAGAGATGATTGCAAGAGGAAGCGGAAAAGTGATTTTCACGGCATCATTATTATCATTCCAGGGTGGTATTACCGTTCCTGGTTATGCAGCGAGTAAAGGGGCAATTGCATCTTTAACCAAAGCTTTCGCTAATGAGTGGGCATCAAAAGGGGTAAATGTAAATGCCATTGCGCCTGGTTATATTGCAACCGATAATACTTCTGCTTTACGCGAAGATCAGGATAGAAGCACCTCTATATTATCGCGTATCCCTGCCGGAAGATGGGGCACTCCGGAAGATTTTAAAGGACCAACCTTATTCCTGGCCTCACCAGCAAGTGATTATGTTCATGGAACAATTTTGACCGTTGATGGCGGTTGGATGGGAAGGTAGGTTAGTTCTGAGTCCTGAGTCAGAAGTCTTGAGTCAGAAGTCTAGAGTAGTAACCACAAAGTGTCTAGTCCTTGAAAAAGTTGACTATTTATTTTACTAAATTATAAAAATAAAAGAACCATTAAAATCTATTTTGA
>NZ_JBWKYI010000012.1:0-171244 GCF_059423705.1 Pedobacter sp. GW460-11-11-14-TSB4 | reverse complement strand
ATTAAAACCCTGGCAGGTAAAAGTTACGAAGTGAAATTTTAAAAAGAATTTAGATCATCAAAAGGTTATTTTTATTTGGAACCGAAGAATTATTAATTAAACCATATAAGAAGTAGAAGGATATAAGTTCAGGGGTCTTATATTTTCTTACATTTCTTATATGGTAATGAATTTTATATTTAGCGATTGTCAACCTGAACGGAGTCGAAGGATCTGGTATGATGGAAAATGTAAGATGGATGATGGATGATGGTGTGCTTAGTCCTGAGCAAACCGAAGAATTATTAATTAAACCATATAAGACATAGAAGGATCATATAAGCTCAAGGGGCTTACATTTCTTATATGGTAATGAACTTTATATTTAGCGATTGTCATCCTGAGCGGATTCAAAGGATCTCGTATGATGGAAAATATAAGATGGATGATGGTGTGCTTAGTCCTGAGCAAATCGAAGAATTATTAATTAAACCATATAAGAGGTAGAAGGATCATATAAGCTCAGAGGTCTTATATTTTCTTACCTTTCTTATGTGGTTAATACCTTTTTGTGTCTTGCAAATTCCAAAAATGAAGTGTTAGTTCAGCCATTTATTTCCTTTTCCATAGCATCATAGCGCTTACTTCCGCGTAAAATCGTCCATTAACTTCATTGTAATTAAGGCATCTTCGCCACTACACGGATTTTGTCCTTTGCCTAAAAAGTAATCAACAACTTTTTCAATCATGGGTTGCTGCACATGCTGCAAAGGTTCAAATACAAATTCTGCTGTCTGATCGGTAGTAACCGTAATTTTATTGCCAAACATGGGGAAACTGATGTGGCCTTTTGAACCATAAATCACGCAAATATCGGCTTGATCTTGTGGGGCGACTGAGAAACACCAGGTACCGCTGAAAACAATGCCATTTTCGAAAAGGATATTTCCCGCAACCAGGTCATCAACCTCGGTGTTTTCCTGTTGCCTGGTAGCAATACCTATCGCATTTTTAACGGCACCGAAATAATAGGTCATCAGATCTAACTGATGCGGAGCCAGGTCATGAAATAAACCGCCACCAGAAATCGCTGGGTTAATCCGCCAGTTATCGGCTGTTTTGGCAATCAACGCAGGGTTGGGCGACTGGAGCATTTTTAACCGGACTAAACGGATATCGCCAATGCTGTGTGCAGCCAATAGTTCTTTAACTTTTAAGAACATGGGTTGGGCACGGCGGTAATGGGCTACGGAAAGTTTCACCTTTAACTGGTTAGCCGCATCAGTCATGCGTTGGGCCGCATCCGCATCTAAAGTCATGGGTTTTTCTACATATACCGGCTTGCCGGCTTTTAAGGCTTCAATGGTGTAAGCCTCATGCTGCAGGGGTGGGGTAGCAATGTAAATGGCATTAACCTCCGGATCGTTAATCAATTGAGTAGCATCATCATACCACTTAGGCACCTGATGTCGCCTGGCATAATCAGCAGCCTTCTCACCATCACGGCGCATTACAGCAACCAGTTTAGCATGGTTTACCTTATTAAAAGCAGGTCCGCTTTTTACTTCAGTCACATCACCACAGCCAATAATGCCCCATCTGATTTCTTCCATTGTATTATCGATTTGAAAGGCTGAATTTAGAAAATATTGTCTGGAAACCATGCCCGGCTGATCGAAAGCTTTGTAAAAAAGAAAAGGGATTCACTTTGGGAGTGATCCCTAATCAACTAACCAAACAAATCTATTCCGGAAACCACGCCGGAATCAATTTATAAACGAAAGAATTAGGAGATTGTTTTAACCGGTTTGTCTGTTTGGTGTATTTTTTTTTTTAGAAAGAAAAATAAGACCATTACCTGCAATTATAGCCGCCCTTTTTTTAGCTTTGTATTATGCAAAATCTTTCCAGGAAGCTTCAGATTGATCTCATAGAACTTAAAGCAAAATATGCCTTTATTATGGATGAGCTTGAAGTCACATTTGCTGATGCTTACTTATCTAAATTGCAGGCTAAACAACGCCTGGCCGAGCAGATGATGATCGAAATGGAAAGAATACTGACTGCGGAGGATGGTGAGCACGAAAATTAATCCATTAAGCTAAATGAGCGGGTACAACAACAGCGATTCAACAAGGAAATGAATATTTTTTTCTGCTGAAGGATTTTGTGCGGCATAAAAATAAACCAATCCACTAATAAAAAGATAGTTTTTGAGATTAACCCTCAGGTGATGAAGCGCAGCGGTGATCTGATTCTCGACGCTCCGTTTAGAAATATTAAGTTTCTCTGCAATTTCACCATTTGTTAAATTTTCTTCCCTGCTCATTAAGAAAATTTCCCTGCAGCGTTTAGGTAACATCCGTAAATATCCGCTAACCTGTGTTTTTAGTGCCGATACATTGAGCCATTCCTCAGCGTTATTAATGGCATAAGCCGATTCGTTTTCCAGATTTTCATCTGTAAAAATTACACTTCCGGCTAACTTTTTACTTCTGATGACCTTATACACATGATACCTTGCTGCGGCTTTAAGGTAACTTTTAAAATCCCTGATCTCGAGCACATCTCTTTTGAGCCATATATTGAGAAAAATATCCTGCACAATGTTTTCGCATGCCTGCTCATCCTGCAAATAGTGCGAGGCAGTAGCCATCAAAGTAGGGAAGTAACGGTCAAATAATATTTTAAATGCTTTTTGATTCCCGAATTTAATGGCCTCCCATAATTCGCACTCGTCTGCCGCTGGATGGATAGGTTTCATTTATGCAAAGTTCATTGATCAAGATAAAGAATTTGTTAAGCTAATATAAATATTTTGAACGATACCTTAATTCTTTACCAGGTTAGGCTGGTTAAATATTTTTTTAAAAAATTAAGTGTGTTTAAGCAGAGTTGTGGCTCTATGATGAAAAGCGCTTCGCATGACAAAACAGGAATATATTATTCTCTATCAAAAATCACTTCAGGGAAAGTGTACACCAGAAGAAATAGAAAGCTTAAATGCTTATGAAGATGATTTCGAACTGATTGAAAGTACAAAGCCGGGTGGCGAGCAAGCCGAACGCCTGTTCTTACAGGTCATGGAAAGGGCTGGTGAACGCAAGCATGTTAAACCATTTACACTGTTTACGAAGATCGCTGCAGCAGCTGCAATATTGATTTTTATTGTCTCGGCAGTTTTTTATTTCAATACTAACCCTAAAAGTAAGCAGCATGCGGTGGTATTAAACCATGCAAAAACAATCAAACCTGGTTCAGATAAAGCCATACTCACACTTGGTAACGGACAACAGATTGTACTCAATAATGCGGCTCAGGGACAAATAGCTTCCGAAAGTGGTACTGCCATCAATAAAACCGCTGATGGAACATTGGCTTATGATGTTATTTCCGATGCATCAGAAGAAGTGGTACTGAATACAGTATCCATTCCAAGAGGGGGGCAATATGCTTTGGTGCTTCCTGACGGATCTAAAGTTTGGTTAAATGCCGCCAGTTCCATTCGCTTTCCAACTCGGTTTACCGGTAACAGTCGTGAGGTAGAGCTTGATGGCGAGGCCTATTTTGAAGTAGCCAGGAATAAACAAATGCCTTTTTATGTAAAAACACAGGATATGAAGCTAAAGGTACTCGGTACACATTTTAATATGATGGCCTATAAAGACGAAGCTTTTATCAAAACAACGCTATTGGAAGGAAAAGTGATGCTTACATCAGCTTCAGCAGTTACCTATCTTAAACCTGGCGAAGAAGGGGTTTTATTTGAAAACAAGTTTACGGTGAATAAAGCAGATATAGAGCAGACCATGGCCTGGAAGAACGGCTATTTTGTGTTTAATGAAGAAAATTTATCATCAGTGATGCGCAAAATTTCGAGATGGTACGACATCGATATTGTATACAATACCCATAATAACAAGTTATCATATACAGGTTCGGTTTCGAAGTTTAAAGATATTTCTGAAGTACTAAAAGTGCTCAGTCTTACAGGAACGGTAAAATTCAATATTGCAGAAAGGAGGGTAACTGTTATCAACTAAATTTTTGCCCTAAACAACAAAACGGATTAACCACCCACTAAACAAACCATACAAAATGAATTTTTTTTATTTAAAAAGAACCAGGCTAAGTTCCATGTTTCAGCCACTTAAGGTGATGCGACTAACGATAGCCGTACTATTAATCTTCTGCGTCCAGGTAAGAGCATCCCTTTATGCGCAGAAGATAAACTTCTCGCTAAAAGGAGCTTCATTGAAAGAAATTTTTCAGGAAATTAAAAAGCAGAGCGGATATGATTTTTTATACAACAACGAAATGATCGGTGAGGCCGGAACTTTCAATGTTACTGTAAAAGATATGACCATACAGCAGGTAATGGACAAGAGTCTTGAAAATTTGCCGCTTAGTTATGCCATAGAACAGCACACCATAGTCATTACCAAAAAAGCCCTGCCGCAAAAGCTTGATATTAAGGGAACCGTTACTGATGAAACCGGAACGGGAATACCTGGTGCAAGTATCGTAAACGAAAGTTCTAAAAAAGCAGTGTCATCTGATGATACGGGCCGATTTAGCATTGTAGCTTTTCCTGGCGATAAAATAAAAGTGCGGATGGTAGGTTATGAGGACTATAACTTCACCATTGGAAATCAAACCACTTATAGCATCAGTTTAAAACCCTCAACTGTTGGGCTGAATGATGTGGTTATAGTAGGTTATGGAACGCAGCGCAAAGCAAATGTAACGGGAGCCATATCGCAGGTTGACGCCAAGGTACTGGCAGACCGGCCTATTACGGCAGTTTCTACAGGCTTGCAAGGTACCATTACCGGATTGACCACTATTGGCGGTAGCGGACAACCAGGCGCTACACATTCGGCATTAAGGATAAGAGGAACAGGAACCACCAATAATCCAAATCCTTTTGTGCTGATTGATGGTGTACCAGGTGATATGAACTGGATTAATCCTGATGATATTGAAAGCGTAACCGTGCTTAAAGATGCAGCATCTTCATCAATATATGGCTCCAGAGCAGCAAACGGTGTAATTTTAGTGACCACAAAAAAAGGTAAGTTTAATCAGAAGGCCATTATTTCATATAACGGTTATTATGGTTTTCAAACACCTACCCGTTTGCCTAAAATGTTAGGTTCGGTTGATTACATGACACTGCTTGGCGAAGCACAGATCAATGCAGGCCTTCCAAAATCGTACACAGATGCACAGATTGAGGTCGCGCGGAATGGTTCTGATCCTAATTATTTTGCCAACACCAACTGGACAGATGCACTGATTAAAGATTATGCTCCACAACAGAACCACAGCATTAACGTACAGGGAGGAAGCAGCGATTTTAATTATTATTTTTCTTACGGAAGAGAAAACCAGGATGGCCTGATTGCCGGCGATCAATATAAGTTTGCAAAAAACAATGCCAGGGTAAAGCTGTCAGCATTAAAGCTCCTTTCCCTGCTGGATGTTGATGTGAATCTGGGCTATTTAGACCGTAACCAAAACCAGCCTGCTGCCGATACGGAAGGCGGCGGAGGTGCTATTTATACAGCATTTACCAGCTCGCCATTAACACCTGTTCGCTTTACTACGGGGACCTGGGGTTACGGCGGTGGATCCAGTAATCCTTTGGCTATTGCTACCGATGGTGGTTTCAATAATTTTTTCTCTAAAGAATTTACCTCCAACATTACCGGAACCCTGCATGTACTAAAAGGTTTGGATATCAAATCGCAGTATGGTTTAATTGCCAGTTCTCAAAAAAGAAGGACATTTAACCGAAGGATCGATTATTTCAATCCAGCCACCAATGCCATTATTTACACCACCAGTCCGAACAATTCGCTGAGGGAAGTTGCCACGACTACGACCTTGCAAAATTTCTCCATGCAGGCGGATTATACCCTTAATTTAGGCGAACACCACATTAAACTGCTTGGTGGTTATCAGCAAGAAACTTACCGTTTTGATGCTTTTACGGCTGCTAAAACCAACCTGGTTAGTGATGATGTACCGGTGTTGAATATTGGATCATTAAATCCAACGGCAACCGGAGATGCTTATCAATATGCCTTACAGTCACTTTTTTCGAGGGTTAATTACGATTATGCCGGAAAATACCTGGTAGAATTTAATATGCGCTACGATGGGTCTTCGCGATATGCACCTGGAAAAAAATGGGGCGTGTTCCCTTCAGTTTCTGCGGGTTGGCGGTTTAGTGAAGAAAGTTTTATAAAAGACAATAGCCGCGACTGGTTTAGCGATGGTAAAATCCGCGCTTCCTATGGTTCATTAGGTAATCAATACGGAGCAGACGGACCAGCTTATTCTGAGTGGTATCCATATATTAAAGTGTTAACCAGTGTGGGGACCATGCCAATAGGTAATATCCTGACTACTGGTTTTGCACAAACGATACTCTCTAATCCATTGTTAAGATGGGAAAAAGCCACGATGCTTAATGTTGGTTTGGACCTGGCTTTTTTTAACAACCGACTTACTTTTACCGGAGATATCTTTAACAAAAAAACGGTAGATATACAACTTAAAGTGCCACAACCTGACGTAATTGGCCTTACCGTTCCTGATCAGAATGCAGGAGCCATATCAAACAAAGGATATGAATTGAGTTTGGGTTGGAACGATAAGATCGGAAACTTTAAATATGGCATTACCGGGCAATTTTTTGATATCAAAAATACCGTTACCGATTTGGGCGGTGTTCCACCAACCATTGGCGACAGGATCCGTCAGGTAGGGCAACCGCTTGATGCTTTTTATGGTTACCGCACAGATGGTTTAGCTCAGGAGGCTGATTTTACCAAAGATGCTGCGGGCAAATACGTACCAAAGTTTCCAATCTTTGCTGCAGATGCGGGTAAAGTAGCCCCTGGCGACCTTAAATACCGTGATTTAAATGGCGATGGTTTGATTAGTGCCGATTTAGACCGCGAGGTAATTGGTGATGCTTATCCCCGGTATAATTATTCTTTCAGGTTAGATGCGGCCTATCATAATTTTGATCTGAGTGTGTTTTTACAAGGGGTAGGCATGGCAAATGGTTATATTACCGGAGTGGGTTTACACGCTTATAATGCCGATGCTGCATTTCCTCAGGAAGTACACATGGATAGGTGGACCCCACAAAATACAGGAGGTTCATACCCACGTTTCGTATATAAAGATACCCGAAACACCGGAAGATTGGCCGACTATTGGTTACAGGACGCAGCTTATTTAAGGGTAAAAAATCTACAGCTGGGTTATACTATCCCTGGAAATTTCTTGCAGAAAATTCATATAGATAGGCTAAGGGTTTACGCTTCGGCTGATAACTTGTTTACCGACACCAACTTCTTTTATGCTTACGATCCCGAATCGCAGGCAACCAGTGGCGGATTATATCCTCAGGTTAAAACATTCATTTTCGGTCTTTCGATTAAGTTAAAATAAACCAACCATGAAAAATCAAAATCAATATATCAACAGCCGCAGATCATTTTTAAAAGCAACGGGTCTGTTGGGCGGCGCTGCACTGATTCCATCCTTTTTCTTAGCCAGTTGTAAAAAAGGATTTCTTGACCGCGAACCGCTGGATTCGGTAACCGATATCAGCTTCTGGAAAACGGAAGAACAGCTAAAACTGGCTGCGAATGCCTGTTACAGCAATTTAAGAAACAATAATACCATCGCCATGGAAAACATGGGCGACAATACCATTTACCCGCCAAATTCAGAATATCAGGCCATTTCTGCAGGTAATTACGATTTTACCTCTGGTACCTTAAACTCCGAATGGGTAAATTTATATGCGGCCATCAGGCGTTGTAACCATTTTCTCGAAAATTATACCAAAGCCACCAATATCAGTGCCACTGCTTTGGCGCAGTATGCAGGCGAAGTAAGGTTTTTGAGGGCTTTTATGTATACTTATCTGATCTTCCTTTTCGGCGATGTGCCGTTACTCTCCAAAACACTCGATATTGGTGATGAAGAAGTATTTGGTCCGCGTAATAAAAGGGCAGAAGTGCTCGAATTTGTTTTTGCCGATTTAGATGCAGCTGCGGCAGGCCTTCCAACGGCTTATACTGCAGCAGACCTTGGCCGTATTACCAAAGGAGCCGCATTTGCCTGGAAAGCCAGGGTAGCACTCTTTTTTGAGAAATGGAGCATTGCCGAAGCTGCCGCTAAATCAGTAATGGACTTAAATGTTTATCAGCTATATACAGCCGGTGGTACAGCCAAATGTTATAACGACCTTTTTACCTACAAAGGAAAATTAGCCGGAGGAGCCAACAAAGAAACCATTTTAGCCAGACCGAATGTTGCCGGGGTAAGTGTGCACAACACCAGTCGCGAAATCCAGGTGCCCGATCAAACGAGTCGCTACTCGCCAACCAAATCCTTGGTTGATGCTTATTTATGTATCGATGGACTTCCGATAGATAAATCACCATTGTATAGCGAAAGCACTTATGCCGATATCTTTAAAAATAGGGATCCACGCATGAACCAAACGATATTAACACCTGGTGGAGCCTGGGGTGGACAAGATGATGGTGATGCCGATGCCACTACAAATCCGATATTTAACACGCCTAAATGGAATGCCGATAAAAAGGGTTGTATAACCGGAACCGGATTTTACTTTAGCAAATACGTAGAAGTTGCTGCTGTAGGTACAGTAAGCCAGGATTCGAACGATATCCATCATATCCGTTATGCTGAAGTGCTGCTTACTTTTGCAGAGGCCAGGTTGGAGCAAGGTACACTTACCCAAACTGATATTGATAATACCATTAATAAATTGCGCGATCGTGTGGGGATGAAGAGAATGGTAATTACCGAACTTGCAGCGGCCGGATTGGATTTAAGAACCGAAATCAGACGCGAAAGAAGGGTTGAACTGGCACTTGAAGGACAGCGTTATTATGACATCCTCCGCTGGAAACAAGGCGATTTATTGGCCCAGGATGTAAAGGGCATGAAGAAAAGTTTGGTTGAAAGCTTTAATCAGCAATATGTAGCCACCATTGCGACAGATGCCAATGGGTATTTTGTGGTAAACACCGGTAGAAAATTTGTTGCGCCTAAAAATTATCTCTGGCCAATTCCAATTACCCAACTACAACGTAATCCGGTACTGGGGCAAAACCCAGGCTGGTAGCTAATATAAGAGGCTGTGTCATTAAAATTTTATGATACGGCCTCTTTTTATTTATTAATTTAACCGATATGAAATTATACTCTTTTTTAATATTAAGCATTTGCCTTTTGGGCGCATGTTCACCCAGGATCAGCAAACAAGCTGAATCAAAGCACAGTAATGTACTGCGTGTAATGTCTTATAACCTTCACCATTGCAATCCGCCATCAAAAGAGAAAGAAGGCCTTATTGATGTTGATGCCATTGCCAAAGCGATAGCACAGCAAAAACCAGATCTGGTGGCCTTACAGGAAGTGGATGTGAATACCAAAAGATCAGGAAGTATTAACCAGGCCGTGGTTTTGGCTACTAAATTAAAGATGAATTTTTATTTTGGTAAAGCAATTGACCATGATGGGGGCGACTATGGCGTAGCCATTTTATCACGTTTTCCTTTATCTGCACAACAAACTTTTATGTTGCCTAAAAATAACGATGCCAAAGCAGAACAAAGGGTTTTAGCCATTGCAACTGCCGAAATTGCCAAAGGCGTTTTTATCCGTTTTGCTTCTACCCATCTTGATGCCCAACGTCCGGAAGATAACCGCATCCTTCAGGCTAAAGAGATCAATCGCTTAACCGCACAGGAAACCTTACCACTAATTGTTGCAGGTGATTTGAATGCCGATCCAGGTTCAGAAAGCATCAAGATATTCGATTCGAATTTTACCAGAACCTGTAGCGATTGTGGTTTTACCATTCCTGTGATTAACCCACGCAAAACAATTGATCATATTGCTTTTAAAACCGGAAATCCTTTTCAAGTGGTTTCGCACGAGGTTATTCCTGAACGATACGCCTCAGATCATTTGCCTATCGTTGCAGTGCTCGAACTGAAAAAATAGCGAACCACTCCATTTACGCTACCTCTTTTTCAAAGCAGGAGGTATGCTAAAGCTGGGTTTTTTGTCTGCATCTTTAAAATTTACTTCCATAAAATAGCGCTTTTGTTTAAGGATGTAATTTTCAATAAACCACAAAATATCAGGCAGGTTTTCCACCATTGGGGTACCTGCTATTTCGTGCCCCATACCTTGTACATACTGAAAGTAATACGGATATCCGTTTTTGCTGAAGGTATGTGCAAGATACTTAGAGCCAAAAAAGCCCCGGTTCAGCAACCTCACTTTATTATAGGGAACAAGTTTATCGGTTGTGCCATGAAAAAACATGGTAGGTGCTGGGGGTATAACATATTTGGGTGCACCATGATAACTTAGTATGGCTCCTGCAAAAGAAATTACACCTTTGTATTGAAAATGCGGTGGAAGTTTAACCGACAAGGCTGTGGCATTCCGCTTGTTATAGTCGGCATGCAGTGCCGTAATTGCGCCCGCACTTGATCCCGATAGGATAATCATCGCAGTATCAATGCCGAGCTCTTTTGCATTTCTGATGAGGTATGCTGTTGCATCGAAAACATCTGTTGTAGCGGTATCAATAGCGGCTTTTAAATTAGAAGTATTAAATGGACTCGGAAATTTCTTTCCTTTAAGGCCAAGTCTATAGTCAACAGAAACCACTTTAAATCCTTTCGCCAATAAAGTGTTAAAATATTGATCAAATAACTTGCTATCTCTGCGGCCCATTACAAAACCTCCCCCAAATACAAAAAGAACTGTTGGCTTAGTTTCCGTTATTTTACCACTGTAATAAATATCTAACTTTAGTGTAGCTGAATCAGTTTGCGCGAATATTTTAGTGTCTACACGATATTTTTTATCCTTGAGTACAATTTGCGCTATTGCAGATACGGAGCTGAATAAAAGTGCCAGAAACAGCAGGCTTAGCGGATATACTTTGTTATTGGGCATCATCTGTTTTTTAGGAAGAGGTTCGCTACCGGCCAATCGGGCCGGCTTTGATTGCTTAGCTAATTTATTGCATTTTCAGTTCAAGTGCAATTAAATACATGATATTCAATGACCGTAATTTCTTTTAGCGTAAAATACTAATTTCTTAATAAGTTAATATGAATGCGCTGATAAGTTAAAACGCTTTATCTTGCTTTGTGGCAAAAGAATTAATGATGCAAAATAATCAGGTAAAAGTGAGTCCGGATCTACAGCAGTTTATTGACCAGTTTGAGCCCAGCAAATTTAAACTCATGTCGGGTGGAATAGAAATCAGGGGAATAAACGATATGCAAAGAAATATTGCGCAAGCCAGAGCAATCATAGAAAGATTAAAACTCCGTCTGATTGTTTCGCATAATGCCGAAATGCTTAGCTATCGTGGCTTTGAAGTAAATAATCTATAAGCCTGACAGACCTTTTTTAATATTCAATTTTACGGTTTACCTCACGGTTCCGATCCGATGATCTGGTATCGGTCATTACTTTGTGCAAGAGCTGGTAAAGCTTTATGTGGTTTTGTTATTTCTTTGATTAGTCGTTACTTACCTTTCTTTTTCTCAAATACTTTCCAGTTTTTATCAGAACCGGTATTAAAATTTGGTAACTAAAAATTAACAGGAATTTATTTATATCATAATAAACATAGTTTAGTTTTGCTAAACAAATAAAAAGTTCTAATTTTAATCACTTCTACCAAATAAAATTTTTTATATGCAAAAACATGTGTAATAAACAATTGCTTTAACGCCCCTCATAAAATTAAAGTGGATTAAAAATAATTTTTTAAGTGGCTAGCTTTTAACATGATGAAAACTAATGAGAAATTTTCTGACGCTGATTTAATTGCCCAACTGAGGTTAGGTGATGAAAACGCATTTACTGAAATTTATCGCAGATATTGGGAAGTTCTGCTCAACACAGCATACCAGCGCTTACGTTCGAAAGAAGATGCGGAAGAGGTGGTGCAGGAAATATTTGTTAATCTCTATTTTCGCCGCAATGAAATAGATCCAAAATCTACGCTGGAGGCTTATCTTAAAACAGCGCTTAAGTTTAAAGTAATCGATACCTATCGTTTGCAACAGCTACACTATAAACATATCGACAACCTGATTGCAGAAACAAACCTTTCACCGGTATTGCCTGATCATCAGTTGGAAAGCAAGGAGTTTAAAACACTTATACTTTCTGCCTGCAGTAAATTACCCGAAAAATGCAGGGAAGTATTTATGATGTTTAGATTTGAAGAACTGTCGCATCAGGAGATTGCCCGGCGTGCGGAGATTTCGGTAAGCACGGTAAAAAAACATCTTCATAAAGCCATGCTTTTCCTTAGAGAGGAGTTTAAAGGCAGCAGAACCTATCTGATGATTGCCTGTTTGCTTTTTTTATCTAAATAAATTGATTGGTCTTTCCGTTAGTGGAAACCATGTACTCTCAGGGCAATGGTTTTAGTTTATGCAATTTATTTTTTGAGGTTGTATCATAAATGTAGACTTGTCATCCTGAGAAATAATTTATTTATAAAAATCAATATTAGTAGTGATATATAATTGATTTCTTTTGCCATACACCACGGTCTTGCCTCGGCTCGCCGCCGCCGAATGGCTCTTTTTTTTTGGCATCAAAAAGAAACAAAAAATGCCGGCTGAAAATTTTTCTTTTGAAGCCAGCTGTGTGGCCAGAACAATGTAGCCCGAAAAATTTGTTAGGCCGGATTTAAGTAGAACGGGGATACCGTGCTATGGCCTGGCTGGATGGAAATACGAAGTAGTTAAAGTACTGATTAATAATTGTTTATAAAATAATGTCATTGATAGCTTGGCGAATGATCTGTTTAAATATGCTTTAAGGTGTTTGGACAGTCCTTTGGACAACATGATAGCATATGGGCTGAAATCGGCTTTATGATATGCCATCTTTTTAATAGCAAATTTATTCGTTACATAAATTTATGGACGCTGACTCCTTAGTGATTCAGTTTTAATTAAATTTATTGTGTTGTAAATCAGTTTATTGTATTTTATTTTGAATTTATTTTAATTTCCTGTAGAACCTTTTTGCTTTTGCTCCGAATACTGTTATATGAGCAAGAATCAAAACACGTTCGATGAGCATTTGCTGGAAATTATGACCAGGTTCAAAAATGGAAAGGCTACACCCGCCGAAATCCAGGAAATTGAACTTTGGTACGAAAACCAGTCTTCGAATGAAGGTTATACCGATCACATGTCGGCTGATGAACGTTCGGAAACCGAACGGAAGATGTTATTGCGGATTAGCGACAGCATCAAATCAGAGTCAACTCCAGCCATAAAGCTTTATCCAAATCAATGGTTAAAAACATTTGCAATAGCTGCGGCCATGCTGCTGGTCATTGGTGCTTTATTTTATTTTAAATCAGGGGTACAAAAAACAGATCAAAACAACCTCGTTGTAGCCAAGGCTAACGATGTGGCTCCGGGGAGTAATAAGGCAATTTTAACGCTTGCAAACGGTAAAAAGATCAGTTTAGCCGGTTTAACCAACGGCCAGATCGCCAGTCAAACTGGAATTCGGATTTCTAAAACAGCCAACGGTCAGCTGGTTTATGAAGCAACTGCAACTACCGCATCAAAAGGGCTAAAACCAGAGTTTAATACGATTGAAGTGCCCGTGGGCGGACAGTGGCAGGTCATTCTTCCGGACCATTCTAAAGTTTGGTTAAACGCCCTATCGAGTATAACCTATCCAATACACTTTATCGGTAATGAAAGGGAGGTGAAAATTTCTGGTGAAGCCTATTTCGAGGTTGCGCATAACGCGAAGATGCCTTTTAAAGTGCATGCGGGTAGTCAGGTAGTTGAAGTATTAGGTACACATTTTAATGTGATGGCCTATGCAGAAGACAAAGTCATTAAAACAACGCTTTTAGAAGGTTCAGTAAAAATTTCGGAGGGAAAAGTAAGCAAGTTACTTGTTCCGGGAGAACAGGCCCAGGTAAATGCGGGAAAAATTACCGTAACCAATGATATCGATATGGAAGATGTAGTGGCATGGAAAAATGGTTATTTCAAATTTGATGATAACCTCGAAACCATTATGACAAAAGTAGCTAAATGGTATGATGTTGATGTCGTTTATCAAACTAAACCCGATCCGAATAATGTTTACGCAGGCAAAGTTTCGCGTGCTAAGAATATATCTTCCTTATTGAAAATCATAGAGTTTAACGGCGACGTACATTTTAAAATAGAGGGAAGGAGGGTAATTGTGACGAAATAATGGCGACAACTGTGGTAAACCAAAAAATGGCCAAAGGTGTTAGCGCACCTCTGACCGGATGTTGAGTTACCCATTCCGACAAGTCGGAATAAAATTTAACGAAGAATCAATCCGAAACCCAACAAATCCAAATTTATGAATTTAAACTTACATAATAGGTATGGAGGTAACTGCCATGCCCTTTACAAAATTCTGCTGGTGATGAAAATGATAACATTTTTATTGATAATAACCATTATGCAGGTTAGTGCGAGCACTTTCGCCCAAAAAATAACCCTTAATAGAACCAATGCGTCCCTATCATCAATTATCGATGAAATCCGAAATCAGAGTAATTATGATTTTTTTTACAATAAGAAGATCGTAAAACAAGCCAAACTGGTGAGCATTAATGTTAAGGATGCTTCCCTTGATGAGGTATTAAAAATCTGTTTTAAAGATCAGGCATTAGCCTTTGAGATCACCGATAAAACCGTGCTGATCAAAGGAAAAGAAATAAAGTTTAATTTTTTTAACCCCATTCAATTGCCTGCCGAAAAAATTACAGGAAAAGTAGTCGATGAAAACGGTAATCCCATACCTGGGGCGAGTATAACCGAAAAAGGCTCGAAGAATGTAACGCAAACAAATGGAAACGGTAACTTCATCATCGAAGTAAAAGATAAAGCGGCTGTATTGGTGATATCTTTTATTGGTTACCAAACCAAAGAAGTTGTAGCGGGTGCAGTAAATGGCTCAATTTCACTTAGCCCGAGCCAGGAAGTTTTAAACGATGTGGTGGTAACTGCCTATGGTAAAGTTAAAAAGAGTAGCCTTACCGATGCTGTTCAAACCATAGATGGAAAGGCCCTTGAAAATAGACCTATCCGTACAGTAACCGATGGTTTGATTGGTTTAGCTCCCGGACTGAACATCAGGATGCCAAGTGGTGCGCCTGAAGCTAATCCTTCCATAAATATCAGAGGTTTTACATCAATTAACAGTACCGGTGCACCATTAATTTTAATTGACGGGGTTGAAAGACCCATTCAGGACGTTAATCCTAATGATGTAGAAAGCGTTTCCTTTTTAAAGGATGGGGCATCAACAGTTATCTACGGATCGAGAGCGCCTTATGGTGTATTATTGATTACCACAAAAAGCGGTAAAGAAGGAAAAGTATCAGTGAACTATACTACTAATTCTAAAATCGGTCAAATGGTGCTTGCCCCAACGCAGCCCAATTCGCCTGATTGGGCAAGGTACATTAACATTGCGCAGCGTAACGGGCAGCCTAATGGAACGGGTACAGATGGCGTTGATGCGGTTACCATTGCACGGATGGAAGCCTGGCTAAGACAAGACTGGAATGATCCGTCGTTTAATGCATTAAGAACTCAATTTGGTGATAAAGCACAACAGTATATTGAAAATGGGCAGTTTCCAAGTGGCGATGCCGGTTTTAAAGGCTGGACCAGAGAGCAGTCTTTTGCAACTACAAAGCTTTACGATACCTATTTCAATAACCATGATTTCAGTCAGCAACATAATTTAAATTTTAGTGGAGGAACTGATCGGGTTAACTATTTTTCAAGCTTTGGTTATAATAATACCAAAGGTCTACTAAAAGGTGATTTAAATTTCAATACCCGATATAGCTTTCAAACCAAGCTTAAATATAAAGCTGCAGACTGGCTGGACCTGAGAACAGATATCAATTATGCGAGGCAGGCCAACCAAGGTCCCAACTATACCGGAAACGGCGGTGACATAGCCAATTATGACGCTATTTTCTCCAGCATGATGCAGTATTTTGCTACACCGTTAAGAGTTCCATCTGGAAATGCATATTCGTGGATCCTGGGCGCTGCAAGCATTTTAGGTGATGGCGGACTTATCAACAATACCAGAAATGATATTGTGCTTAGCGGTGGAGCAACAGTAAAGCCTTTCAAACATTTCGAAATTAATGCAGATTACTCAAGAAGACAGAGCTTTACCGAATACTCTAAAGTAACAAAGGTTGTTTATACCGAACTGCCTGATGGTACCAAAATCCAAAACAACCGCTCGGCAAATTTGAGCAGTATTAGTAAAACAAATGGCGTGCTGGGCTATCAGATGGCTAAATTAAGTGCCCAGTATAGTAATTCGTTTGCACAAAAACATAATTTTTTAGCACAGTTCGGTGTTCAAACCGAAGAAACTGGCTTTAAATCTTTATCGGGTAGCAAAACGGATTTATTTGCGCAGGATGTTTCAGAATCACTTAGTACTGCAGCCAATAATCCTACTGCAAGCGATAGTATGTATCAATGGAGCACCCTAGGTTTTTATGGCGTAATTACTTACGATTATCTTGAAAAATATTTTGTAAAGCTTGCCGGCAGAAGTGATGCCAGTTCGCGATTTGCGAGTAAATCTCGCTGGGGCTATTTCCCTTCATTATCAGGAGCATGGAATGCAGCAAAGGAAAATTTCTGGCCTTTAAAAAACATCATTTCAGAATTTAAGCCTCGTGTTTCCTGGTCAACTTCTGGAGATTTAAATGCCTTTAAAAAAGATGGTGTTACCCCTGAATATTACACTTATTTGCCAACTGTACCCACCACCGTTAATAAAAATCTTCTTTTAGGCGGGACATATGCTAATGTCGCATCAACTCCTGATTTAGTGACCTCAGAATTAACCTGGGCAAAACCAACCGTTTTAAATATTGGTGTGGATATCACTGCGCTAAAAAACAGGCTTAATGTAACCTACGAATGGTACCAGCGCACTGTAATTGATCAAATTGGCCCTGTTGACCCACTTCCACAGGTATTGGGAACTGATGCCCCAAGAAAAAACAATGCCGTTTCCGAAACCCGTGGCTGGGAACTCTCGGTAGGATGGAATGATCAGTTTCAGGCCGCAGGCAAACCTTTAAACTATTCGCTTAAATTTAACATGAGCGATTATATCGGTTACGTTACCGAGTACAATGCAAATAAAACAGGTATTGTAAGTGGTGTTTGGACACCCGGTGAACAATTTGGACAAAACTACGTGTATGGTGTAAAAGGTATTGCGCAAAACGCGGGTGATTTGAGAACAGGAACCTTAAGCGGAACCTATAACTACCCTGGATACATCATGTACAACGATGTTAATGGTGATGGTTACATCAATTCTGGCAACGGTGGTTTTTGGTATAGCAGGGGCGATGTCATTAAAGACGGGTTTAATTATCCACGCAAGAGTTATTCCATACTACCAACTGTTTCCTGGAATAATTTTACTGTCTCAGCAGTGTTAGAAGGGGTAATGCAATGGCGTGTTTATAACGATACCGAATGGGTGTGGGGGACTAAAGCAGGTGCCGATTTAGCTTATTTCTATACCCCTGCATTTAAAGAAAGTACCGATTTAGGCTATTGGAGTCCAGGTAATACAGATGCTTTTTTCCCTGCATTTAATACTGGAAGAGGATCAGCAACCGATAAATATTCGTTAAACCTGGCCAATTTAAGGGTAAGAAACGTTACGCTTGCTTACGATCTCCCTCAGAAATGGGTGAACAAAGTTAAACTGAAAAAGGTTAACGTTTATTTTAGTGGCGAAAATCTGGGATTCATTTACAATAAATCCTTTATCAAATATGATCCCGAGCTTTTAAGAAATGGTGTAAATGGTTATCCGCCACTACGCTACTATTCAATGGGATTAAACATCAACCTATAACTAATCGATCACTTCATACATAAATATAATCGAGATGAAAGCTTACATTAGTAAATCAAGCAAAATCGCACTTGCGCTCTTTGTAATGATGTGTTTTGTGGCCTGTAAGAAAAATTTTTTAGATACAACTCCGCTGGATGCTGTAAATCCAAATGATTTTTTTAAGACTGCAACCCACCTGCAAATTTTTGTTAACGGATTTTATGGCCGCTTAGCACCACAATATAATACCCAGGGCGGTACGGGTACCCCAACCGGTGGCAACAGTAACCTGGCGCTGGATGCCAATTCAGATATGATGATTGTACAAACAACAGCTACCAGTAGTTTATACAGATGGGATGCGGTTTCGGTCGCGCCCGATGCCAATAGCAGCTGGTCTGGAGGTTATGCAAATATCAGATCAGATAACTATTTCCTCAAATATGCCAATCTTAATGCAGAAAAAACAGATGCGGCCAACCATTACATTGGTGAGGGATACTTTTTCAGGGCATGGGATTATTTCAGCTTACTTAGAAATTTTGGCGGTGTGCCCATTGTTACAGAAGCCTTAAATGACAATGACCTCGACAAGTTATACCAGCCAAGGGCTTCGAGATATGATGTTGCGAAACAGATTATCGCAGATTTGGATTTAGCTATCGCTAAACTAAACTGGAAAGGAGAAGGTCAGGCCGCAATTGCAGGAAGAGTAAATAAAGAAGCCGCGTTGATATTAAAAGCTAGGGTTGCATTATACGAAGGCACCTGGGAATATTACCATGGTAAAAAAACGACTGCTTATGCGATGGCTGGTAAAAATGGTGTCGAGTTTTTAGAAATGATCGAGCCCACAGTTTTACAGCTGATCAACAGGAATGGCACAAAGATATTTACTGGTGCGGGCGATAAAACAATTGCATACAATCAGCTTTTTGCACAAAAAAATGCAGCAAATATTGATGGTGTTTTTCTTTTTAAGGCTTATGATGCCGCTTTGCTTGCATTGAGTCACAATTTCTTTTTCAAGATTTTAGATTCTGGTCCTTCTATTACCGACCACCTGGTTGATATTTATTTAAACAAGGATGGAACACCACAGGTTTTTCCAGCAAATTATACCAATACGCTGAATCAGCTCGGTAATACTTTAGATCCCAGGTTTAAACAAACGGTGTGGACGCCAGATCGTGGTCCCCTTAATCAATTGGCAGGCAGAGGAGGAGACGGCGTACCGTTCAGGTACCCGGTAATTGCTTCGCAGGCACCATATACTTCCATCGGATTTACTTCAACCGGATACCGGAATTTTAAAGGTGCGGTATTGGCACAAGAGGCCACAAAAGGTGAAACAGATGATATCCTGATGCGCTACGAAGAAGGTTTATTGGCTTTAGCCGAAGCCAAAGCTATATTAGGAACAATTAATCAAACCGATATAGACAAAACAGTAAACCTGATTAGAAGCCGGGTAGGCATGACACCCTTAAATATCAATACCATTACGCCGGGAACATACCGCGAGGATCTCGGATTCGATCCTACTGCAACGCCTGTTTTAAATGAAATCAGAAGAGAGAGAAGTGTAGAGTTTGCTCTTGAAGGTTTTAGACTGGATGATTTAAAAAGATGGGCCGTATACGAAAAGGTAATTAACGGCTATCAGCCAAAAGGGGCCTTATTACAGGAGTTTCTTGATTATTTCAATCGTACGCCAGCCCAGGTTACTTTGGATAACGGATCAGACCCAGCATTATATAGCCAAATCAGGAAAGATGGTTATACGCTTAACGAATTTAGTCTGGTTGTGGGTAGCAATGTAGACAGATTTGCCAATGGAAGAATGAACCCTTATTTTAAAGTGGCCGATTTTAAGGCAGGGGGAAGAGGGCTCTACATTAATCCGGGAAGAGATTACCTAAGTGCTATTCCGCTTCAGCAGATAAAACTTTATCAGGCAAATAATGCAACGCTCAGTCAAAATCCGGGTTGGAATTAATTCATTGTTGGTATTAATTAAATTATTAAAAATGAAACATAAAAATATATTGTATAGCCTGATGTTAATGAGTTTATTCATGTTATCGGCTTGTATGAAACCAAGGGTAGAATTAGATGATACTCAGTGGGGCGATAATGCCAATATTACCACGGCACAATTATTCAAATACGACGAGGTTAAGAATCAGTTAGGTTATGGAGAAGTAGTAACTGGTTATCAAACAACAGGTATTACGACAACCTCTAATGTGGTAGATAAGGGCCAGGCTACCGTAAGAATTGTTGCCGTAAAAGGAACCGACCTTACTAAAGTAGGTATCAGGTTTACGCACTTTGCAAAAACAATAGAGCCAATGAACGGCGCACCGGTGGCAGGTATCATTGCCGATTTTTCTAAAGGCCAGTTTACCTATAGGCTGCATTCTGCAGATGGGACTATACGCGATTGGACCATTTTGATATCAGTTGCACCTTAAGCTACTGAAACCAAATGCCAGGCCGGAAAAATTTCTGCCTGGCATTTTCACCTTTAAATAAAACAGTTTGAATACAGTGAGGCTAAACTTGTCAAGAATTCAGGTCTGGTCGAACCGATTATTAAAAACAATACGCTAAAACAATGAAAACATTAAATAGAAGGGCGTTTATCAATGGCATATTTGCTACGGGTATCGTTTTACAGATCCCCGATACGGCGCTTGCTATGTTTGCGAATAAAGCAAAACCAGTAAAAGTAGGGATCATCACCGATCTTCATCAGGATGTGATTCACAATGGGAGCGAAAGATTAGATGCCTTTTTAGCGCACACTAAAAAAATCAATCCCGATCTGATCCTACAAATGGGCGATTTCGCTTATCCTAATGAAAAAAATAAAGAACTGATTGATCGGTTTAATAACGCACACCAAACAGCATTACATGTTATTGGTAATCATGATACAGACAATGGGCACACCAAAGAACAATGTTTGAGCTATTGGAAAATGCCATCAAGATATTATACCAAAGAAATAAATGGGGTGTGTTTTATTATTTTAGATGGAAATGATAAGGGCTCGCCAACACGCAAAGGCGGCTATCCAGCCTACATTAATGATGAGCAAAAACTCTGGCTGCAACAGCAACTAAAACAAATCGATAAACCTATTATTATAGTCAGCCACCAGCCACTAGCGGGAGCCATGGCGGTAGATAATGCGGCAGAAATACAGGAAATATTAAGTGCAGCTTCGGATAAAATATTGCTGGCCATAAATGGCCATACGCACATAGATTGCCAGCTTTTTATCAAAAACATCAACTATGTCCACATTAATTCGGCCTCTTATTTTTGGGTTGGAGGTAAATACAAACACAACAGTTATTCAGAAGAAATTCATAAAAGCCATCCGTGGATATCCAGTACCTGTCCTTACGAGGATGCTTTGTTTACTTCTTTAACAATCGATCCTTCATCAGGCACGATGCATATCGAAGGCCGAAAAAGCAATTGGGTAGGTCAATCGCCTGAAGCGCTAAATTATGTAGACGACGCAAAATTAAGGCCTGGCCAGGAGATTGCACCTAAAATAAGCAAAAGGAAAATCGTTGTCGGCCCAAAAATGAAAAAATAATACTGAGCCAGCGTGCTTTCCACTGTTTATTAAAATAAAAAAGGGTAACAATTTTTGTTACCCTTTTCATTACAGTAAATCTTCTAAAAGGCATAACCGGGCAGGCTTATTTATTAAACGACCTTTCGTAATTGCCTGATATGAAGTTAATGAATACACTCTAAACCGCTATCAATTGCTTTTCGTGCACTTGTTGCTGGTTTAGCTGCTGGAATATCATCAGGTTTATAATAATTGTTTGTTCTTATCGGAAAATCGCCTGCTGCATTCATCACATCCTGTCTGGCCATAAATACAGGTACATTGCCTCTGTTGTTTTGAGGGTAAGTCATCGATGAACTGTGGCTATAACCCAGAACATGTCCCATTTCGTGAAATGGTGTGCTGTAACTTTTGGTCATATAATTTAAGGTAAGCCAGTCTGGCATACCAAATGTACTTCCGCCACCAAGTCCCGATACTTTACGGGTATCAGTTAAACCGCAATTGATTTTTGTACGTGTTTGTGCTTTAATCCAATCAGCTTCCTTTTCAGCAGTCGTAAGCGGGGTTGTCCCATCATTGCCGATAACGAGTTCATTCACGATACTGCTTCGCATGGTATCATCGGTATACATGTAAGCAAAATTGATCATAAAACCGGTAAACATCCTGAACTGTTTCGCTGTTGGTTCGTCCAGCCAGTTGTTGTCTTCATTTTGAGGATCAAAATCATGCATTTTAGGCTGCCATTTAATTATATTCAATTTTTTGAGCTTCGTAATCAATGGGGTAGTGCCTGTAAATTCAAAACTAATATCAGCTGGATTAATGCCAATGGTTTTATAGGCGGATAGATCTACGGTATTATTGTTAACGTCGAGATATTCAGTTTGACCGGAGATAAAGGGATATTCCATTTGTTTAATTCTATGCCCTTTAATGGTTCCGATATGGAATAACTGAATTTTTTGTGGCTGACCTTTAATCGACACCAGAATTGTGGCATCAGTGATATCAACAGGTGCAAAATTAGCTACTTCGATCGTGGTATTGTTTAGGGCCACGATACGCAATACATTATTTACATTAAATCTCCGACTTTCGCTGGTCATGGTAGACATTTCTTCGCCATCTTCGAACATCAGTTCTGCAGCAGAAGCGCCTGTAAAAGAGTAGTCAGGTATGGTTGGACCTGTTTCTAAGGGTTCAAGCTCCTTTTTAGAACAGGCCGCCGTTATTAAAACAAGGCTAAATAAAGTGAGTTTTTTAAATGAGTTAATTGTTGTTTTCATTAATGATATTCAATAGGTAAATAATGGTATCAGATGTTTTTAATACTGCGAATATAAATCAAAAAGGCAATGGGTAAAGTGGTAAAATAAAAAGAGGCTGTATCATAAATTAATGTCATTAGTTGAAATGCTTTGAGCGGCATTTAAACAATTCCTTCGACAGGCTCAGGATGACATGCTATATTATGATACAGCCTGTTAAGTGCTTAGTTGTATAAACCTAACTCTGCCAGCGATGCAAACTGCAATCCGTCTTGCGCAGAGGTGGCAATTACTTTAAGGTACCTTAAGGTTTTGGTACTGCCAAATGCAAAATATTGTGCGCCGGCAACATTTTGAGCTACATAATTATTTACCGATGTGAAAGTGATATTATCGGTACTGGTTAACACCTGAAAGTTTTTAATCGCCCGGCTCAAGCCGCTTCTTTGCACTAAACTTAATCCGTTTGCCGATTTTGAAGAACCCAGATCGATAACCACCTGATGCGGATAACTTGTTGGAGAAGTAGTCCAGCGTGAGTGCCAGAATGTACTGTAACTTCCATCAATTAAAGTGGCAGCCCTGCCATTAATAGCACCCTCGCCACTGGTTTCTTCAGAGCTGAAAGAATTGATGCTCCACCCGGTTTTACTTAATTCGGTTAAAGGTGCAACGTTGTCTTGCAGGGTAGAAGGATCGGTGCTTGGTGCAGGTAAACCCAAAGCGGCCATATCAGCATATATTTGGGTAGTAGCTGCCGGAGTCGATAAATTCAATCCCCATTTCTGGAAGAAGTTACTTAAGTTTTTGCCCGATATACTGCAAGCTTTTAGCATGAAATAACGCAACCTGGCATCGTCATTAGCTAGGGTTGGATTTTCAACACGCATGTTTTTGGCGAGGGTTCTGTAAAAGTTATCGCCATAAGCCAGGGTTAATTGCTGGAACATGCAAAGCCTGATGAACAGATCGGTTAAAGGATTGGCATAACTTGCTGATCCGTTATAATCTTTGGTTCCGGCAGGTTTTCCTAAATAGGTAAAAGCTTTTGGCCACACCCCATCATTTACGAGCCTGTTGATAGATGGTGTAAGTGTGCGTTGCACATATAAACTGTAAAGATTTACCGTAACCTCACCCAAAGCGCCCCAACGCCACATCATTTGGTGCTGGTGACCCAGTTCGTGCCATAAGCCCCAGCCATTGGTACCTACTGCGCTTAAAGTTAAAATGGCATTCACATCTGAAGTAATATAAGCCGTGCGGTAATCGTAAGCGAAAAAATAATAGGCCGGATCTTCATGCTGTGTTAAAAGATAAGTATGCACATTTTTAGCATGGGCAGGTAATGAGTTGTCTAAGCCATTCAAATCATCTTCCAGCGCAATAACCTGTGTAATTTTATTCAATATAGCGCTCTGATCTTCTGCCTGGTACTGTATGGCTTTAGTTCGTGATACGACGATAAAACAATTGGTGCCTTCTAAAACAACATCGGGCGTGGTGTAGGTTTGTAATTGGTTAATCCAGTCTGAATTTGTAGTCACACCAAGTTTGTAATAGGGCGCATAGGTATAGCCGCTATTGAAAGTTAACTTAGCGGTTGATCCGGTGGTCGAGTTGGTGTACCTGATCCACAATAAGCCGCCAACAGCATTACTAATGGTATTGGTGCCTGCGGTTAACTGTACAACGGTGGGCTGGGTATTCCAGGTGCCATACCGCGAGTAGGTGCCAATTAATAATTTAGGCAAACGGGTTCCTGCGGTTTGCTCTACAGTGATATCTAAAGTAGCACCTGGAGCCATGTATAAGCCGGTTGCTGTAAAATCGGTTAAATAGTATCCATTTTTTAAACGATCTCTTTCAATTGATGCATTAATTTTTTCGGTAACATTAAAAACATTGGTTTGCGTGAGGGATTGTACACTGACACCACTCATGGTTTTTTTAGTGTTTACAACTTCATCTTGTAATACGGCTGCTTTTTTACAGGCTGTGAGCCCTACAATAGCCGAAACGGTTAAGAGTAATAGTTTCTTTTTCATTTTTTAGGTTTTGGTAAATATTTGGTTATAGTGAGCCATATTCCAGCAATGGATTATGGTGATCATTCGTTTTGTAATATTTAGTTAGCCAGTTTAAATCCTAACACAGCTGGATGAAAGTCTGTGTAAAACCTCAATACAATGTATTCATTATTACATTGATGTAAAAGAAAAAAGACTGCGCAAACGTTTGATCGTAGGCGTTTGCAGTAGTGGAGATTGGATGATTTTTACAAAAGGATCCCATCTTCAGTACGATTTTGGTTACTGTTGGTCGCGATTGCAGGCTAAATGGAATGTGGATGGGCAAAAGATGACTCTGTTATTTTAGAAAGCGTACCGCCAGCTTTTTCAGGCCCCTATCGGGCCAGGGCAGTTTAAATTTTAGCGCAGTCCACCTTTAACATCAGGAAATAAAGTTGTTATTTTCAAGGGCGAATAGGTCACCAAACTTTATAATAAGGCATATCCTTACAGCAGCAAGTTTGATTAAGAAATCTGTAAGTTTTTATCACAAAAAATGGGCTGGTTTTTGGCCAGCCCAGCGCGGATTTAATGGTCTCATCCTTTAGTTGAAACGATGCAGTTTAGTGCAAGATTTCTTTGCTGCAAATTTTTATTTTTTGCCACAGATTAGATGCAATCTGCGAATCTGTGGCTTTTTTAATAATAAATTTCATTCGTTATTAAATCTGTGGACTTTCAGTCCATAATGGTTTAGTGATTAATATTTCACAATCTTAAACTCAGTTCTCCTGTTGGCCTGGTGTTCGGCAATTGAGCAGGCCACGCCGTTTTTACAGCGGTTAAGTAACTGCGTTTCGCCATAACCTTTCGCTTTCATCCGGCTACGGGCAATGCCGCGGCTCACCAGGTAATTAACGGCTGATTGTGCCCTGCGCTGTGAAAGGACTATGTTGTAACTGTCAGAACCTCTGCTATCTGTATGCGATCCCATTTCAATTTCGAGCGTGGGATTATCCCTCATGATGCGGACGGTTTCGTCGAGTATTTTGGCGGCATCAGGCCTGATATTGTATTTATCAAAATTATAATGGATATTCTTGATTTCTATTTTTGTGCCCACTACAAAGAGTGGTTTCAGGTATAAATTAACTTCCAGGGTATCAGATTTGGTAAGACCGACAGTGCTTAGCCTTGCAGAATCACTATAGTATTTAACTTTTTGACCGAGTACCATATAATCTGTATTCTTGCTGAGTTCAAAAAAGTATTTGGCAGAATCAGCGGTTAGCTGTTTACCAACTACCCTGCGGTCGCCCGCCATCAGTGTGATATTGGTGAGCGGGAGCAAGGCGCCTGTGCTCTTGTCGAAAGTTTTGCCTTTCAAGGCCAGTATAATCTTTGGTTTTTCAATCAGGAAGCTGTAAATATCGTCGCCACCTTTTCCGCCTTTTCTATTCGAGGATAAATATCCGATTCCCAGATCAGCAGTTGGCAGGCTCATGTTTACAAAGGCAAAATCATCAGCTGCCGAATTGATCGGATAACGTAGATTAAATGGTTTTGTCCAGTTGTCCCTACTTCCTTTTGCGCCGAAAACATCCAAGCCACCCATGCCTGGTAAACCATCGCTCGAGAAATAAAGTGTACTATCTGCTCCCATTTCAGGAAACATTTCGTTTCCTTCGGAATTGATTGCCCTGCCGGCATTTTGTGGTTTACTCCAGGTGTTATCACTTAGCAGGGTACTAAACCAGATATCCGTTCCCCCAACACTTCCCGGCATATCGGAAGTGAAATAAAGTGTCTGCTCATCTTTGCTTAAACAGGCATGGCCCAATGAATATTGTTTTACATTATTATAAAGGAACGGTTGTGCTGTCCAATTGCCGTTATTTGCCGTGTAGATATAGAGTTCGATATTATTTGTTCTAAACTTTGTTTTCCCCTTTAATTCTATTTCTGCATCCTTTTTTCCAACGTATGTTCGGGAAACAAAAAGCATATTGCCTGCTTTATTACTGATTACGGGGCCTACATGGTAATCGGCATCATTGTAAACCGATTTGTCGACAAGGGGGAAACTTAAAGTGCCACTGGCTGTTCTATCTGCAGTATAAATCCGTAAAAAAGGATTTCCAGTCCGGCCATATACACTTTTAAAAACGCCTGCATCCGGCTCTCCGGTATAAAATACGGTATAGGCAAATGGAAATACACCAAATTCGGAAAGCGATGTATTGACCGCAGATTCGTTATGCATTAAATGAGCCGTAGGTTTAGCCAGCCAAAGCTGTGCAGAATCGCAGCCCAATAAGTCGTTAGCTACTTTTTTGGTGTCGCCGGTTTTGGAGGCATAGGTTTCGAAAACTTTTTTAGCCTCGATATAACGGAGGTTTGATTTCAGTACCGAACCATATGTTAACAGATGTTCGGCTTTGCTTTCCGGATAGGCGATGAGGCGCGAAAACCAGTTTTCTGCAGCCTCGTAATCGTTTATCTTGTAATAACTGTAAGCTAACTTTTCTACATCACCTATCTGGGGATCTTTTACATCTACAAGTTTAAGGTACATGGGGATAGCCTGGGCGTAATCATAGTTTTCATATTTTTGTTTAGCCCGATCTCTAAAGGATAACTGTTCCTGACCATAACTGATGTTATAAAAGCTGATGGTTATTAAAAGGTACAGCAAATATTTAATATTCATAATGGATTAATCTAGATGGTAATTGAATTAGAAAAAACGTGGACTCAGTAAGCGCTCAGACCGGTGTGGGAAGGTAAGCCCGATCGATATTTCGTGAGAACCGCTCTGCACATTGCTGAGGCCATTAATGGTATAATCATAAGAATAACCTAACCTCAGCCGGTCTGTAACATAAAACTGGGCAATGCCCGAAATGGAATTGGCATCGCTTAAATTTTGCCCGTTTCTGTACGTTTTATCCCATATGTTTATGCCTGTGCGGTATCCTGCACCCACCCAAAGTTTATCTCCGAATACGAACATGGCATTAAGATCCAGGCTGCTTGGCCCTTTAAAATCTTCTTTCCAAAGTAAACTTGGCCTTAACTTTACATCCCGTGATAATTCGAAAAGGGTGCCGGTAATAAAATAATAATGGCGTTTGCGCTTGATGTTTTGTTGTGTAGCGGTATCCCATTTGAAAATATCATTTGACTGGTCGCCGGAAAACATATCCATGATCGACGCCCCGATATAATAGTTTGGCGAACTGTAATAAACGCCAAAGCGCGCATCGGGCACATAACTGCTTACGGTTCCGGTAGGTATTGTAACATCGTCTTGCTCAACAGGATGCAAGGAGGCGCCATCAATAACATAATTGGTAACACCTGCAGCTAAACCGAAACTCAAACGTTGGGTATCGTCTCTATCTAAACGTATCCTGTAGGCATAATTGAGGTAAATTGAGTTTGCCCTCTGCGCGCCCAACTTATCTGCCGTAACCTGTAAACCCACACCAATGTTCTTTTTAAAACTTTCTGTAACGCCATCCAAAGAAATTTGCCCCGTTTGGGGGGCGCCACTTAATCCTGTCCACTGTGTACGTAATGCAAGCTGAGCAAAGAATTCTTCCTTATAGCCTGCATAGGCCGGGTTAACACTTAATGAATTGTGTAATTTTTCGTAATGTATTGATGTAATGCCTTGGGGCTTTGAGTTGTGATAATGCCGGCCTCCACTTGTAAGTGAATAAAGATCGCGAGTTGTCTTACGGTAAAGCTTACTTTAAAACTGCTGTCTAAAATACCACCAGCACTCAGGTCTTCGGCGATGGTATCAATTGATTTGAGGTAGCTGATCTCGCTTTCAATATACCTCAGCAGTGATTCATCAATATCGGGCAAATTCCTGCTGTATGGTAGGCTTATGGTTTTAAAAACCTGCCCGATTAGCTTTTTAAAGAAATGGAGTAATCTATATTGCTCGCTAATGTTTTCGCACTTTTGAAGTTCATGATTAAAATGGCTGCAGCAGGAATGATAAAAAGATGGATGATTGAAATTTAAGGCGCTGAGCAGTAGGATAATTCCCGGCATTTCTAAAGGGGGCACAAATTTCTTTAATGCGATTTGAAGTGATTCGAAAAAATCACGCAGATATCCGGCCTGTTCGAAAGTGAAACGGCCTGCAGCACTATTTAAGTGCTCAAAGATATGCGTAAAAACTTCGATGGCTTCCAAATCGGCATGCAGCTCTTCAAGGTTTGTAAAGATCTGGGTAGAATTTTCTGCAATATTTAATAATACTTGCTTTTGGTAAATAAGTGGAACAGGACTGTGATAATCAAAATAATATGGGAAATAATGCTGAAGATCCAAAACCATCTGGTTGAGCAGATTGATTAGGCTATTAATTTCTTCCGTTTTGTTTTCATGACTGGCATCAGGCGAATCATGCATCATGGTTTCCAGCTCCTCCATTAACTGAATCAAGCCTTTTTGATGTTGTGTTAGATATGCCTTTGATCTGTCAGGGGCTATTTGTGTGATGTGGTGCTGAATGGCATTGAATATTCGTTTACTTTCCTTTACGATTTCGTCTTGCAGTTCCTTGTGCGGACGCTGATATACTGTTCCTGCCCTAAGGGCATCTAAAATTATTTCCCTGAAGTTTACAAGTTCATATACCATTGCTTAGTAGCCAATTGCTTAATTCTAGGGTTTTTATTTTCACTTTTTTGTGTTGGCGTGGTAAGACGAACCGTTAACGTGGTGAAACTTAATTTTAGCGGGTGTTTTTTAATTAGTGCCGCTTTTTGTGTTTTCCTTTTTTTAGTATCAGATAAACAAAACTATTGTTCAGCATATTGGGTTGTATAGGCATAATGTAAGGTATTATGGCTAAGAAAACATCTGAAAAGAAAAATGCACCTGCTCGTCAGGAAAATGATAAAACCGTTAAATTGGAATCTTTTGTTGCGGATTCCACTGGCGAATTGCTGACCACCAATCATGGTCTTCGGATCAATGATGACCAGAATTCATTAAAAGCAGGAGAAAGAGGAGCAACTTTATTGGAGGATTTTATCCTGCGTGAAAAAATCACTCACTTTGATCATGAGCGCATTCCGGAACGTATTGTGCATGCAAGGGGATCGGCAGCCCATGGTGTATTCAAGGTGTATAAAGATATGTCGGAACTAACCAAAGCTGCATTTCTGCTTGATCCTGAAGTTGAAACACCGGTCTTTGTTAGGTTTTCAACCGTTGCCGGTTCGCGCGGCTCAACTGACCTGGCGCGTGATGTTCGTGGTTTTGCAGTGAAATTTTATACACAGGAGGGAAATTTCGATCTTGTAGGAAATAACATGCCTGTGTTTTTTATCCAGGACGCAATCAAGTTTCCTGATCTGGTACATGCGGTAAAACCCGAGCCCGATAATGAAATGCCCCAGGCCGCCTCAGCACACGATACTTTTTGGGACTTTATTTCTCAAATGCCTGAATCTTCGCACATGATCATGTGGGCGATGAGCGACCGGGCACTTCCGAGGAGTTACCGGATGATGGAAGGCTTTGGGGTTCATACTTTCAGGTTTGTTAATGCCAGTGGCGTATCTAATTTTGTGAAGTTTCACTGGAAACCGCTTTTGGGCGTACATTCCGTTGCTTGGGACGAGGCCCAGAATATCTCCGGTAAGGATCCTGATTTTCATCGCCGGGATCTTTGGGATGCCATTGAGGCTGGTGCTTTTCCGGAGTGGGAGCTGGGCGTACAGATCGTAGCAGAAGAAGATGAGTTTAAATTTGATTTCGATCTTTTGGATCCTACCAAACTGATTCCCGAGGAACTTGTACCCGTACAGCGTATTGGTAAGATGACATTGAACAGAAATCCTGATAACTTTTTTGCCGAAACCGAACAGGTGGCTTTTCACGTTGGCCATGTGGTTCCGGGGATTGATTTTACCAATGATCCGCTATTGCAGGGAAGACTCTTTTCTTATACCGATACCCAGCTGATCCGTTTGGGCGGCCCGAATTTTCACGAAATTCCCATTAACAGACCAGTAGTGCCGGTAAACAATAACCAGCGCGATGGTTATATGCGCCAGACGATCAATAGAGGTAAAACCAGTTATGGACCTAACGCTATTGCAGCCAACGATCCCCAACAGGTAAAAGCTGCTGAAGGGGGATTTGTAAGCCATAACGAACGTATTGATGCTAAAAAGATCAGGGCAAGGAGCAGAAGTTTTTTTGATCACTTTTCGCAGGCACGCTTGTTCTTCAACTCGCAGAGCGAACCGGAAAAGAACCACATTATTGATGCGCTGAGTTTTGAGCTTGGAAAGGTAAAAACCACCGAGATTCGTGAGCGTATGCTTGCGGTACTCGTTCAAATTGATAAAGGACTGGCTACAGCTGTTGCTTATGCGCTTGGTCTGGATATTCCAAAGATCCCGCTGGACGAACTGAACAATAGTATACCAGCTGATGGCGATCCTGCGGACTATGCCTCTTTAAATCCTAAAGGAAGCCTTTCCAAATCGGCTCCTTTGAGTATGGCAGAAACGATTAAGGATACCATTAGCACCAGAAAGATTGCCATACTTGCTGCAGATGGTGTGGATGAAAAATCCCTGTCTGGAGTTAAGGATTTACTCATTGCCAATGGTGCGGTGGTGCACATTATTGCGCCAAAACTTGGGGAGATCACTTCAAAAGGAGATAAAAAGATTAAAGTAGACGAGAGTTTCCTGACAGCAGCATCTGTATTATATGATGCGGTTTATGTTCCAGGTGGAAAAAATGCTGTAGCAGCACTGGAGGCCGAGGCCAATGCCATCCACTTTTTGAATGAGGCTTTTAAACATTGCAAAGCAATTGCAGCAGACGAAGAAGCACTTCAGGTATTGCAATCTACCTATTTCCTTAAAAAGCTCCCGGCAGAATATTCCAGGGAAACCGTTTTGCGGGAGGGTATCATCGTTTCTGCAGATCTTGATCAACTCAGCAAAACCTTTGTAGAGATTATTGCGCTACACCGTTTCTGGGAGCGCGAAAAGCCAAGGAAAATACCTGCATAAGATCAGTACAACATACACCAGTGGAGGCGTAACAGCCTCCACTTCATTTGATATGGATAAGATAGAGATGGGATAACTCTTCCTATTTACTTTTAGTAGTTCGATAACGTAATAGAAGAAGATACTATCAGCAAAAAAACTTACTAAGGCGCTTTTGAGAGATGCGTTGCCCCATTTTGAGATTCTAATAACTGTATGCCCATTTCATTGCCTTGCAAGGCAGCAAAATCAAGGGCACTCTGACCCCGTACATCAAGCATATAACGATCAGCACCATGGTTCAACAGTAATTGAAGTACATCATTTCTGCCGAACATGGCAGCAAACATCAGTGCGGTGCCTCCATTCCCATGCTGGAGGTTAAGCAGCGCGCCGCTCTCAATAAGTAAACTGGCAATATCAATGTAACCTTTAAAGGCTACACCCATCAGTGCCGTGTTTCCGCCAGTATCAGCAGCATTCAGGTCAGCTCCTGCATCTATCAATAACTTTGCAGCCTCCAGTTGTTTATTATAACAGGCAATGATTAATGGGGTATATCCTTTCTCATCGCGATGGTTTAAATCCACACCCCTGCGGATAAGTTCTCTTAATACTTCAACTTCGCCTTGTCTGGCTGCCGGAATAATCAGCTCGTTTATGTTCTCCATGCCTATACAACCATTGCCAGATATAAAAGTTTTAAGACTTAAAATCTAATCAGTTCTTTGTCAGTACAATGATGATGTTTTGTCACAATCCACCCGCTATGTCGTCGCTTTTGCCCGCGGTCAAATCCTGAAATGAGCGCTATCTTTGTATTGTTCATGATTTTCAAACTAATTTAAACTGTTATGAAAAATTTATTCAAAACACAATATCTTCTTAAAACAATACTACTCATTGCAATTATGATGGTGATAGTAGCTCAATCAAATGCACAACAAGGTAAACCCAATGGCAGTGGTTTTGTGCCGGTGAATGGTATCAAAGTTTATTACGAAACCTATGGCCAGGGTAAGCCTGTTATTTTACTGCATGGCGCTTTTATGACGATTGAAGCAAATTGGGGCCAATTAATTCCTCAATTGTCAAAAACAAGAAAAGTAATTGCTATCGAATTGCAAGGGCATGGACACAGCCCGTTTTCGGATAGGAAATTATCGCATGTTACCTTAGCCAGCGATGTGGCAGGGGTAATGGATTACCTTAAAATAGACAGTGCTGATGTAATTGGTTATAGTTTCGGAGGTAGCGTAGCTTACCAGTTTGCCATACAAAGCCCTAAAAGGTTAGGGAAATTGGTGATCATTTCTTCTACTTATAAAAGTGCTGGTTGGATGCCTGAAGTGAATAATGCGTTTAAAAGCATGAAACCTGAACTTTTTATGAACAGTCCGATGCACGTTGCATACGATGCGGTAGCTCCCGACAAAACAAAATGGACAAAGTTCCTGGAGCAGATGATTGCTTTAGCAGGCGAACCATACAACATGGGTGACAACAATATCTCGAAGATTACTTCTCCCGTATTAATAATTGCAGGTGATAATGACGGACTGGATAAAATGGAGTTGATTAAAACATATCAATTACTCGGGGGTGCTATATTTGCTGATTTCGGAGCAATGCCCAAATCACAATTGGCCATAGTCCCTTCGCAGGGGCATGTAAGCCTGATGCAGCAAACGCAAACAATATTCGGTTATTTGGATAGTTTTTTAAAGTAATTTATTTAACGGATTGGGAATTGATTCTTATAAAAATCCTTTCTATTTTCCTGACTTTTAAAATTTAATGTAATTGATTATCTCAAAAATTAGCCTTTTACTGGATTTTGGAAAAAAGAAATTGTATTGGGTGTGTTTTTTAACGCCTGCTGTTAAAATGTCAAATATCTTGGTAATTTTAAGAAGTGAATAAAAAAAGCCTACAAATACCTGTCAATGCACTTCCTCATGGAACCTTCGGTGGAATAATGATCATGCGAGAATTCTTCGACGGCCCGCCCAACTTTGAGGATGTGGAACGGTCGCACCGTGACGGTGGTTATACTTTTATTATTCAGGAAGAAGGTTGCACAGTAATAGAAATTGACTTTCAAACCTACAATATCCAGGCGCCTTCCATCATTTATATTCAACCAGACCAGGTACACCGGCTCATCACATTTGAACATGCTTTGGTCAGCACCATGATTATTACTGAAGAAAATCTCCATCCGCAATATTTAAGCTTGCTACAAAATTTTTATCCAGTTAAACCTTTAACAGTTGATCTTGCAACATTAGTTATTCTTTCGCAAACTGCTGTTTTGTGCCTGGGACTTGCAGAAAAAAAAGCGTATAAACTGTACAACGCTATTTTGCAGGAAAGTTGTAATACATTGGTTGCATTGGTTACCTCTCTCTATCTGGCAAGGTCTGAAGAAACAGACCATCTTAACCGTTACGAAGTTATTAATAAGTCATTTAAAGTGGCATTGGGAGATTATTATAAAAAGATTAAAACGCCATCGGAGTATGCAAAACGCCTGAATATATCTACTTCTTATCTGAATGAGTGTGTTAAAGCCACAACAGGGAAATCTGTTTCTGCTCATATTCAGCAACGTATTGTACTGGAAGCTAAACGCTTACTTTTTCATTCTCTTCTTTCTATAAAGGAGATTGCTGTGGAATTGGGATATGATGATTATTCATATTTCATAAGGCTGTTTGTCAAGTTAGCAGGTTGCACACCTACAGTATTTCGTGAAAGAAACCGCGAATAGTCCTATACTTACCTGTTTCAGCCATTGTTCTGCCTGAACATTCCATGTTTCTTTGTGCGATCAAAAAGAGAACATCTAATGGAAACTTTAAAAGAACATAAATTATTACAAAATAAAAAAATTGCCATTGTTGGTGGTGGGCCTGGGGGCTTAACGCTCGCAAGGCTTTTACAGCTTAAAGGTGCGGATGTTAAAGTATATGAACGAGATCATAGTCAGTCGGCACGTATACAAGGGGCAATTGTTGACCTTCATTTTGAATCCGGCCTAAAGGTGATGGAAGCAGCTGGATTAATGGAGGAATTTAAATCAAATTATATACCGGGCGCTGATAAATTCAGAGTGCTTGATCCAAAAGGAAATATACTTTTGGATGAGGAAAGTTCAGCGGCAAATTTTGGCGACGAAAACTTCAGGCCAGAGATTGGCCGTGGTGCACTTAGGGATATTCTAATAGGGGCGCTGCTACCGGGAACAGTTGTTTGGGATAGTCATTTTTTAAATATGCATCAGGTTAAAGATAAATGGGAACTACATTTCAGGAACGGAAGCTCCGCCACCGCAGACATGATTATAGGCTCGGATGGTTACCGATCACAGATCCGTCCTTATCTAACTGATGTAAAAGCATGCTACTCCGGAGCGATGATTATTCAGGGCGAAATAGAACAACCCGAAAAAGAATGCCCGGAAATTTACGAATTAGTTGATCAGGCTAATTTGATGATTATGGGAGCAGGAGCAACAATTATTGCCCAGCCACGCGGTGATGGCGGATTAACCTTTTACGCAGCATCAATGTATCCGGAAAATTGGGTGAGCACCAGCGGTATTGATTTTAATAAGCCTGAAGTGGTGCGCGCCTATCTAATTACTCATTTTGCAGACTGGAACCCTGTTTTTTTTACGCTATTTGAGGCTTGTAATCATTTTGTTTCAAGGCCACTGAATTACTTTCCTTTAGAACAGCGGTGGGAGACAAAAAGTAACCTTACACTTATTGGTGATGCAGCACACTTGATGCCCCCTAATGGTGAGGGCGTTAATTTAGCTATGCTCGATGCTTTAGATCTTTGCGAATGTTTGACAAGTTTTGAATATAAGGATATAAATGATGCCATTTCAGCGTACGAAAACATCATGTTTGAGCGATCAGCCAGCATTAGCCAGGAGACAATTGACGGGATTAAAGATTTCGCTGCTCCTACTGATGAATCGGTACAGGAATTTGTAAAAATGCTTACACCGGATAGAAGTTGATTCCCTGCCTTTTAATTTGATGAAAATTCCATTTAAAGATAATTTTGAATACCGGAGGCCTATTGAAGATTTAGCAAGATGTTTTACAATTTGTCTTAATGTTAGATGCATTAGCTAAGGTGATTTTCGATTGCCCCAGAGATCTGGTTAATCTCGGCCACACCCAGCGAAATATGATGACCGTCTTCTGTCAGTTTGTAATCAAATGGCGCCAGTTCGCCAGGCTCGATTTCTTCTGCTTTCAGTAAGGTCCAGTCAGATCCCTGTTTTCTTATTGCGCCTAAAATCCCGCCGAAATAAACAATCTTAAAATAATCATCTTTTGGGATAATGGTCAGACTGATCGTTTGATCATCATGTTCGATTTCAATGTTAAATGCTGTCATGATCTCAAAACCCTTGCAAACGGCATTTTGTTTTGCCAAAATATCCGGTCATTACATTATAATCTTCATTAGTGTTGCACAAATTTTCGTTCCTTAACCCCGGCTTTATTTCGTCAATAAGCCGATCCGTCGGAGCAAATGATCTTTTTTTGAGCGCGCAATCCCCAGTTGGTGCCCGTTAGACATGACCAGGCTCGCCCCCTCAGATTTCCTGAACTGGCTGATATGATTGATGTTGATGGTACAGGAGTGATGGATGCGGACGAATAGCGAAGGGGGGAGCACGGTTTCAATTTCACCCAGCGATTTAGAAAGCAAAATGGTCTTGCCATTTGTTAAGTACACCTCTGTATAGGCTCCGTCTGCTTTGCAGTAAAGGATCTCTGCAGGAGCGATAAAATCATATCCGTTCCGGTTAGGTAATGCCAGTTTCTGCTCTTCCGGCGGAAGCTTAAGATTGGCTATTGCATGCTGTACCTGCTGAATATTATTTCCATCTGTTTCAATGGATCTTCCTATACGTTCTACTGCCTGTATAAGTTCCTGTACGTCGATCGGTTTTAACAGGTAATCCAGTGCATTGATCCTTAAGGCCCGAATGGCGAACTGGGCATATGCCGTGGTAAAAATAACCTTGCACTGAAGCGATGGTCCCATGATTTCGAGCATTTCAAATCCGGTCATATCCTGCATCTCAATATCCAGAAATATCACTTGTGGCGAATGTTCACGGATTTTTCTGATTCCATCCAGGCCAGAATGGGCAATGTCGAGCACCTTAATCTCCGGGCAGTATAGCTTTAAATCGTTGTTAAGGACATTAGCGCAATGCGCTTCATCATCAATGATAATGGCGTTGATCATTTCTTTCAGGTTTTAAAAATTTAACTTCGACAATGGTGCCTCTGTTCCCTCCGGGGCGAGGATAGATTGTAATGCTGCTCTGGGTCTCATTCCTGACATTAAATACCCTAAGCCTGTTTTCGATGAGTATAATTCCTTTTGATTCATAGAGATTACTGGTTTTTGACTTCCGGGCATGGGAAGCGGTCAGCCCGATGCCATTATCTTCCACGCGGCAGATGATATTTTGCTGGTCGCTATAAATGCGGATCACAATCTCACCGCCCTGTTCCATAGCCAGGATGCCATGCCATATGGCGTTCTCGATCAGGGGTTGCAGGAAAAGTGGCGGTACCATTATTCGTTTGGGCTCAATACCAGGTTCGGTTAAAAAGCGATAACTGATCTTGTCTCCGAACCTGAGCTTCTCCATATCCAGGTATAAACGGCAGGTGTTGATTTCCTCTTCTAAGGGTATTTCCTGTAGTTCGTTGCCGAGCTGCCCCCTAATTAACCTTGAAAAGGTGGAGAGGTAACTAATGGCCTGTTGATTTGCATTTTCCTGGATCAGTGATTTAATGGAGCTGAGGCAGTTGAAGATGAAGTGAGGATTCATCTGGGCACGCAGGGCCTGCGCCTCCAGTTCAATCATTTCGATCTCCAGTTCATGTTTTTTTTGATCCCGCTGACGGATGCGGGCAATCCTTTGCTTGACAAGCAAATAGGCTGTTGCCGTAAAAAGTATACCCAGCGCAGTTATAAACCACCAGGTTTGATAAAATGGTGGATGGATAATGATGGTCAGTTGTTTATATTCCCTGCTCCATTGTCCGGCAGAATTTGTGGCATTGACCCTGAACTGATAAGTTCCCGGGGATAAATTGGTATAAGTTGCCCGGTTATTTGTTCCAGCATCAATCCACCTGTTTTCTAGCCCAAGCATCATATACCGGTAGTTAAGCTTTCCGGTAATATTATATTCCAGTGCGGCGAAATCGAGTTCCAGAAAATTTTGACGATAAGACAAATCCAGGGTATCAAGGGCATTGATTGCCCGATTAAAGGGGGAGCCAGGTTCGCCGTAATCGGCGGGTTTATTGTTTACCCGAATGCCGGTAAGTACAGTTGGAGGCGCGAAGTTATCATGGGTGATTGCCTCGGGCAGAAATAGGGTATAGCCCTCAGTCCCGCCAAATGCCAGCCTGCCATCGGGCATTTCGAAATAGTGGAACCTGTTAAATTCATCTACCGGAAGTCCATCGGTCATGGTATAGCTTTGGATCCTGGCGTCCTTAAGACCAAATGAAAATATCCCCTTGTTGGTACTACACCACAGTCTGCCTTTTTTTGCCTGGATGGCATAAATAGTATTGTTAGGCAGGCTGTCGTCTGTGCTATAGAGCCTGAATTTTTTACGCGCGAGATCCATTCTAATCAACCCGTCGCCCTTAGTACCCACCCATAGTATGCCTGGTTTTATAGGATCCCTGATCAGCATGGTAAATTCTGCTCCGGGCAGCATCTTTCCATAGGATATATTGACTTTTGTGCGAAGGTCAAACCGGAAAAAGCCGTTCGAAGTCGTAATGTAGAAAATATCTTCTCCCTCCATGAGCAGGCTATAAATCTCATATATCTCTTTCATGCCCGAAAGGGGGATCTGCGATACCGTGGTGGCCAGGCGCTTCACGGTGTCCAGGCGGATCAGGTGGAGTTTATCATCCACTGCCCAAAGCTGACCTTTGCTACTTACTGCCATTGCGCTCAGGTTGCGGTGATTAGTGCTGATCGTATCGGCATAACGCCATTTGTCACTGATCAGGTGGCCTTGTTGATAATAACAGAGGTTGGGGGCTGGAAGCTCATCGGCGCCTGCAATTGACATCCATATTTTTCCCTGCTTATCCCTGACCGAACGGAATAGGTAAGGCGTTCTTGCAGTAGCCAGCGGACTGTTTTGTATCTCCTTTAACGGGACATTCAGTTCACGGTGAAGCATATCGAGGAAAAAGTTTGTGGTATAGGTTTTAGCCGGCATGCGGGGAAGCCGGAGGTCGAACTGTCGGAGGTTGTAGCCATTTGTTCCGATCCAGAGTACCTCCGAACGGTCAATCAGCATATTCCTTGCCACCTCGTCCGGAGCGCTGTAGATGGGCTTGGGGATCAGTCTGCTATCAGTAGTCAGCATAAATACAGTCTGATTGCTGCCAAACCAAATGTTTCCTTGTTTATCTATGGCCAGAGAAGGCTGCACATAAGATTTTGACTCGGCCAGGTGCAGTATGCTAAAGCTTCGGCTGGCTTTTTTATAGATGATTACCCTTCCCTTATCAAGGATAACCACATCTCCGTTTTTTCTGATTATTGGCGAGGTATCCTTCCAGGGCCTGCTGGGGTCGAATAGGTTTGGATTCTTAAAAGTGAACGGAATGGTGCTCAGTATTTTTCCTGCGGTATTGAGTGTGACGATTGCCGAGTCGGTGCTGAGCACAATCCTGCCTGCAGATGTGGCTATTCCGGTAATGTGTTTTTTGCCCAAGCCCAGCCTGGAAGGTGAATAAAAATGAAGTTTCTTGATTTGCAGATCGGCAACAAAGATGCCGCCGGTATCACAGATCATCCAATAAATATTTTTTTTAGGGGATACGATGGCATTGATGTTTTTGATATTCGAAAAAGTAGGCCTGAACACAGGATCATCAGAAAAATGGTACAGGTGTTCTGTGCGGGCATTGAGCACGTCCAGCGCACCGTTTTCATACTGGATCCATAACTGATCCTGATTATCGAGGTAAAGGGTAGCTATGATGTTAGAGGCCAGGCTCTTTGGGTTATTCACGCTATGGCGGAAAACCTTGAACCTGCGGCCATCATACCTGGCAAGTCCTTCGCGGGTAGCTGTCCAGATAAAGCCTGCCCGGTCCTGAACAATACCGCTCACAAAGGACTGCGGTAATCCATCTGCAGAAGTGAGCCGGCGTTTCTCAAGGAGAACGGATTGTGCGCAAACTGACAGAATAGCCAGTAGCATAAGGCCGGCGAAGTACGGGATAGGGCGTAGAGACATTTTATGCTAAAATATTGGATTTTCGTCAGATTCGGAATTAAGTGATCAAATATAGCACCACGGAGTCAGATTCCACGAAGTCTCAGTTCCTGGAATTTCCAACGGTTAACCAGCATTGCTGTTTATTGGGCTAAAGATTACCAACTGTTAACTGGCACAGATACGCATGGAGGGGATTTGTAAATTTATGTCTCTGAAAGCACCGGCCCAATATTCGGCATGTTTGCTTCAGAAATTTATTTCCTGAACGACTGGCCGGCTGTTGCTGATACCTCCGGGTATTAAAGCCGGAAGCCTGATGGAAATATTAAAATGGAAAGTCTATCCTAATATATGTATTCAAAAAAAATGCTGCACCATGCCGGAAGTACCGGTCATGGCGTTGGCGCGGAGACCATCCATATAGGGTGGGTTTTATACTTATGATGCGCCTTGGTAAAATATCGGCCATAAACCGCTATTCGGGTCTGGCAACTATCACCGATGTGAACGATCAGGAAATAGATTTATGGATTGCAGATTCACCTTTTGAATTGTACATCAACTGCGATGTCTGGTTTGAAATCGTGCTTTCCGCAACGGGCCTTAAGGTAGTCGGTCTCAGATCGTTTTCTTTAATACCTTCGGTAATCTTCGATGAACGTTGTGTGATGTGATTTTAGCTTCATTTGGATACTTTCCGATGAAAGAAGGTTTAATTCATTGTTGTGATAAGATGCTTGTAATCATGAATTTAATAGCTGAGTAGAGCCGATAGATTTAATTATCTTTTTTTTGTGATGAATTAATTTTAGCATTGAGAACCAAAAATTCACCTTTATGGTATTTAAATGTAAAGCTGCAATCTTTAGAAATTTTTCTTTTATCTATCACCAACCGGAAGCGTGAAAAGAAAAGTACTACCCAAGCCGGGTTCGCTTTCTGCCCAGATGTCTCCCTTGTGACGCGTGATGATCTCATGGGATAGGTACAGCCCGATACCAAGTCCTGAAATATTAGGCGAGGATTCATCAATGCGGTAGAACCTTGTAAATATGTTTTTTAGTTTGTCATGTGGGATACCAGGTCCGAAATCCCTTACGCTTACGGTAATCCGCTCAGGAGAGCAGTCAAGGTTAACTTTAACCTGGTCGGCTAACGGGGCATACTTTACGGCATTAGTAAGCAGATTGATGATGACCTGTTCGATACGCTGGGCATCGCCGCTGGCCATGCAGGGCTTGGTATTGCTATGAAAACTAATGCTATGTTTAGGAGCTGAGTGTTGAATAAGTTCAATCGATTCCCTGATCACGGCCTCCAGGTCAAATGATTTAATGGAAAGCTGTAGCTTTCCGGCTTCAATCTTGGATATGTCCAGCAGGTCGTTAACAAGAGCGGTAAGCCTTTGCACCTGGTTGGATGCTTTTGCCAGGAATGTTTGCTGTTTGGCATCGAATGTCAACCGGTTCAGGATCTGAAGATAACCGCTGATGCTGGCCAATGGTGTTTTGAGTTCATGGCTGGCCAGTCCGATGAATTCATCCTTTTTGTCATTAAGTGCCTTTACTTCTTCAAAGAGTTTTGCGTTGTCGAGGCTAATGGCTGCCTGGGCGGAGATGGAACTAACGACTGTCTCATGCTCCTGGGTGAACTTTGCTGGTTCAGGATGCCCAAAGAACAGTCCGCCAATCACGTTCCCGTTTCTTGATACTACCGGCACAGCCAGGTAGCTAACCACAGGCAGATGCCCCTTTGGCATGCCATGGTGGGGAGCATTTTTTCCATATCTTTCATCCTTTGTGATGTCATCGACCCTAACTACGCCTTCTCCTGAAAAGGTAGGATGGAATACCGCCGTATTTCGGGGCATGCCGAACTTTTCGAAAGCTGCTCTGGGTGCACCGGAAAGGGTAAAGAGCATGTAGGATTCTCCCTGTTCATCGGTCTTGTTGTAAAAAAAGGCGCCGAACGCTGCGCCGGTGAGTTCAGTGGTGGCATCAGTCACCTTTTGCAGTATTTTGTTCAGCTCCAGCTCTTCGGATATAGAGCCCATCAACATATTCATGATTTCCAGGCGCTCCGTATATTTCCTGGCCGTGTCCTGGACCTGCAGCTGCTCAGAAATGTCGCGTGCGATCTTTGAGGCGCCGGTAACATTTCCTTTAGGGCCAATAATAGGGGAGACTGTGATCGACAAGTGCAACTGCTTGCCATTTTTATCCTGTCTTATTGTTTCAAAGTGATCTACGTTGTTTCCACTGCGTATCTGCGAGATAATGTAGTCCTCTTCCTGTATACGTTCGGGTGGAATAATAATGGAAATGTGGCAACCGATAGCCTCGGCATCAGTATAACCGAAGGCCCGCTCTGCTGCCGGGTTCCAGCTGGTAATTATTCCCTCCAGGGTTTTTGATATAATAATGTCGTCGCTTGAATTCACCACTGCCGCAAGGCGTGCCTGTTTTTCAGCCAGGTCGGCCAGGCGCAATTCGTTCTGCTTTTCCGAAGTCACATCCAGTACAGAGCCGATGAACCTTTTTGCTTTTTTGTTTTCGTAGTAGACTTTTCCCTTGGCCCGTACCCAGCGCAAGCGGTGATCAGCCTGGCCGATTGTCCGATACTCCACGTCATATTCGCCGTTAGGGCTACTTCCCGAGAGCAGCGCTTCGATGATGCTGGTGATTCTTTCCCTGTCGTCCGGATGAAGCCCCTTTACAAAGTCATTCTCATAGGTTACTGCATTTTGATGGGGCACACCAAAAAGCTCACGGCAGCGCCAGTCCCATTCCATGATTCCCTTTTCCAGGTCCATGTCAAAGGTGCCAAGTTGTGCTGCGGTTTTTGAAAGTTGGATCTGTTCGTATGCTTTTTGCAACTCCAGCCGAGATTTTACCTGTTCGGTTACATTAACAGAAATGGCGAGTACACCAAGAATTGCGCCGAAAGGATCGCGATAGGCCTGGTATACAAAGTTCTGATAAACGGTGTCCTGTTTTCCATGTCTCAAGAGTTGCACGGGTGTTTCATTAGCAGAAAAGGGTTCTCCGCTGCGGTAAACTTCTTCCATTACCTGCTCCAGACCTTGTTCCTTTGCATCGGGAAGCGCCTCGAAGACTGGTCTGTTCATTACCGTGGCCCTCGGTTTCCCCCAGATATCGAGCATTGCTTCATTCGCGATCTCAATAATAAACGCTGGTCCACGCAGCAGGCACATCGCTACGGGTGCCTGAAGGATCATGTTGCGGAAGTTCTGCTCGCCGAATTCTGCGTGTTGTTTGGCAAGGTTAAGATCGGTCACGTCGGCAGCGGTGTTCATTACCCCGTATACTTTCCCGCTCTGGTCATACAATGGGGTGAAGGAATAATTGAAATAAAATTCCTTCAATTCTCCTTTGATGAGCAGATTGACCCGGCTGTTACGGGTGTGATAGGGAACACCTGTTGAGTAAACCTCCTCAAGTTTTTGGTAGATGCCAGAGTCTTTGAGCTCTGGAAGCAGCTCTGCATAGATTTTCCCAATAACATCATTTCCCTTACCCCATACATCAATTACGGCCTGGTTGGCTCGTGTGATGCGCATTTCATGCCCCTCGTATACCGCAATCGGGAATGGTGCGCTTTCAATGAGCGCTATGATCTGTTGTTCGTTTCTGGTCTGGTTTTCATGTTCCATAAGCTGGGGAAGTGGTGGTCTGCTGGGTAAATCCTGGTTGGTCTGACTGATAAAACAAGGACTTTTAACTTTTGTTTACCAGCGCGCTGGCAAGTTTCAAAAGCTCGTCAAGATCAAAGGGCTTTGCAATAAATCCATCTGCTCCAGCTTTTTCCGAAAGCGCCTTCACATCGTTGTTGGCCGAGACGTAGATCACAGGGATGTTTTTCAATTCTTCGTTAGACTTTAAGAGCTGAGTGGCCTTAATCCCGCCAATAGATGGGATCCAATTGTCCATCAGGATCAGCAGCGGCCGATGCTTTACTGCCATCTCAACTACATGGTCGCAGTTCTGGAAACTGTGTACCTGCCAGCCGTCTTCCTCAAAAAGGAAGTTGAAAATATTCAAAAGGTCGGGGTCATCATCGAAGATAAGCACGGTTTTAGCATGATCCATGTACGAATATACATTGATTTTAATAAATTTTAAAAGGGAGTGACCGTGATAAATGTTGACAGCTTACAGGAGGCTATCAATCAGTAGAATAGGTTTCTAATGTGCTATTCGATGCTTATTCCGGAGATACACCAACACCAATCCATTGATGCGGTTTAAATAGCTACTGCGTCGCATAAACCTGCTTTCTCAAAACACTTACTGCCACTACAGCTAATGCCAGTGTAAGATATAGGGTGTAATCGTCTATCGGGCAGTTGACTATTGTAATTGTTTTGATAATTCCGCATCTGCCCGCGGTTACACAATTTCTGAAGAGTGCAGGAGTAGCATTATCTAAACTTGGGGTATAACAATAGCCGGATAGTGCTGATGTTGTTGGTGTTGAAGAATAATCTTGAACAGTATAACCATTGCAACTGGAAGTGGTTCCTAACGACGCTGTATAAATGCCATCACTAACACGTGGATCTCCTGAAGCTTCATATATTACACAGCCTGTATAGGTTTGAGCCTGGGCTGTTAATGACAACAAAGTCATTATAGTTAAAAATAACAGGCTTATTTTGAACTTTAAACTGTTCATGATTTCTTTTTAATGCTTTTAGTTAAATTTTATATAACAGTTGAAAGCATTAATAAGAATAACGACGAGCGCAATTTACTGCATTTTTGCAGTTTCTAATAAAGATAGTCGTAAAAGTTGTAAGGTGGTTCATCTGACCATTTTGCTCTTGGTTCATCATTTTTTTACCAGCTCTTCTATTTATTTCAGCAATTTTTGAAGCTACCAATCAGCTGAGACAATCCACTTATTCACCTGTTACGCTGAAAGATCCTTTCAAATAACCATTGGCTGTAGATTGTAAATGGTCAGTTTTAATAAAACGAATATTTATCAATTGCCTGCGGATATCGCTTTAAAGTGCTCGGATATAAATTGTTCCTTGCGCTAGTCACGATGTATCCCGAATTTGCTGTCAACAACCCATACGCCAGGGTAAGTTGGCGGATTATCTATCAATATTTATTTAAAACAATTATGAAAAGTAACCGATTATTCGAAAAACGGATTGAGCTAAAAAATTGCCAGATTAATGGAGGAAGACTTGCTGAATCCAGCACAGTAACCTCGACAGCGACTAGCGGTGGTGGCTGTACCGACACCCAGTATGTGACTAAAAACGACTGTGGAGAACCAATCAGCGCCTGCACAGATTACGTTTGTAAATAAACCGTATAAACTTAGCTATAAATTAAGAAAAGACTTATGAAAAACAACAAAGCACTATTCGCAAAAAGAATTGATTTAAAAGACGCTCAAATCAATGGTGGCAAACTGGCCAGAACTTTTAGCTCATGTTCTACTTACACTTCAAGCAATTGTTGTAGTGACAGTGTCACCACGATGACCAACGATGAAGGTAAAGTATTGAGCCAAACCACAAGTACCTGGTAAATCTCACTCAACCAGAATGGGGGACTTCTGTCCTCCATTTGGTATCGTCAATTGCAAACAGCCGCTAATAATCTACCTCAATTATGATATTAATTTTCTCGGTCAACGATGATTATTCAACCAGTAGGGTAATCAACTGGTTAATACACATGAAAAAGGCATTCATCCGGCTGAATGAAAATTCTGATGTAGAAATTATTTCGCTTACCACAGATGATTTTACCCTTAAAATTGACGGTAAAAGGGTGCATAGTGCGCAAATAACAAAAATATGGTACCGTAGGGGTGGGCTTTACCTGAGCAAAGACTTCAGCAGTGCACTGATCAAAGAATATCTGTCAAGTGAAATTGCCAGCCTGGTGCAGTACTTTTATTATGTGCTGGATAAAAAACCGGCTATAAACAATTTCAGGACCCGGGACATCAACAAACTTCATTTGATGGATCTATGCAAAAAATATGCTATTGCAGCACCAGCTTTTCTGGTTACCAGTTGTAAAAATACGTTATTAAATTTCTATCATCAGGAAAAACAACTGATCTCTAAACCCTTAACTGCGCCATTCAGCATGGTTGATTCGGATGATTTTGCTCATTTATCCTATACCGCAGAAATCACTTTAGCAGACATCAACGATCTGCCTGAGCAATTTGTCCCTACATTTTTCCAGAAAAATATTATTAAAACTTACGAGATCAGGGCTTTCTATCTAAATGGTGATTTTTACGCGATGGCTATTTTTTCCCAGAACAATAAAAATACCAATGTAGATTTTAGAAACTATGATTACGGGAAACCGAACCGGTTGACTCCCTATCAGTTTCCCCGATCTTATGAGCGTAAAATACAAAAATTATTGGACGCGATCGGACTCAACTGTGCTTCCTTTGATGTGGTTTATGCCATGGAAGATCAGCAATACTATTTTTTAGATCTCAACCCTATAGGTCAGTTTGGAATGGTTTCTAATCCCTGCAATTATCATCTGGAAAAGGAGATTGCCTCAACGCTATAACATGGAAAAGATAAAATTTGAAATTCAGAACGGTAATGCACCTGTACACCTGAAATCTCTACTGAAAAAGGAGAAACCTAAATACCTGATTAAAACCAGGTGCTCAAAATTATTCAATACCACCAACTTACAATTGGATCTTTTCTACAAATCGCCGCTATGAACAAATTATTTTTAAGAAACCAATTGTGTATTCCTGTTAGTGGTTACAATAGGGCGATAATTTACGATCTGCTCAGAAAAGATTATTTTTTTATCCCAAACGAGTATCATGCCATTTTGGATACCAACAACTTTATTCAGTTTTCTAAAATTAAGGATGCCGGAGAAAGACAGGAGCTGATCAGTTTTTTAATGCAGGAGGAAATTATATTTGAACTTTCTGACCCTCATCAGCGGAAAAGGTTTATTCCCCTCGACAGGAATCTATATACACCCAATCAGTTCAGCAACCTGATTATTCATGCCAATATCGATGAAAGTTTCCTGGATTTTTTGGGCGGAGAATATTTAATGAATATTTCCATCATCGCAACTGAATTAAGCGCAGATCTGTTCAGGCTGTTTAAAAAAATTGCCACACTCGAAATTGACGGCATTTACCTTTACATCGAAAATTTTAACGCTGAGGTTTTCGAGGAATATTGCGAAGCTTTCAGGTTTTATCCGCTGATTTTTTCAGTCAACTTTTTCAACACAGAGCTAGGGGAGAAAACCAAGTTGATCGACAATATATATTACAATTTTTTTGAGGAAAGCTTTGCTGATTATAGCAGCAGGCTAACCTTTGATAAACTCGATATAAATAGTGAGCATTTTTTTGAGGCTTACAATTACCATTCTTATTATTTTGGAAAGATCTACATCGATGCTGCTGGCCATATTAAAAATGGTTTAAACAATACAATAAGTTACGGACATATAGCCTCCCTTAGCAAAGCACAATTTTTAGCAATCATATCCTCGCCCGAATTTCGGGAACTGGGGCATATCAATAAAAATGATATGCTGGTGTGCAAAGACTGTGAGTTTAGATACATGTGCGTGGATAGTCGGGTTCCGCTTAAGGGCGATGAAAAATGGTACCATGCCACCGAATGCAGGTATAATCCATATTTATCCAGGTGGGATGATGAAACAGGCTACCGAACTTTAAGCGATGCCGGAGTGGCCGTTTCTGCCGCCGGAATGGCCATTGATCAAGAGAAATTAACTCAGGAATTTGAAAATGCCTGGTCTATTTAATATGAAGTCGTTCCCATTTTATAAACAACCCGACAGTAAAGATTGCGGTCCTACTTGCCTGCGGATTATTGCTAAATTCTATAAGAAAAGCATCCCTTTACAGCAGATTAGAACGCTTTCGGAGACAACCAGAGAAGGAAGTGGTTTGTTTGGTCTCAGTAATGCTGCCGAAAATTTGGGCTTTAGGACCCTGGGTGTTAAAATAGATTTTAATACGCTGCTTGCAGAAGCGCCTTTGCCCTGCATGGTGCACTGGAATAAAAACCACTATGTAGTGGTTTACAAAATCGACAGCGCACAAAACGTTTATGTATCAGATCCCAGTTACGGCTTAATTAAATATAGCAGGGCCGAATTTATAAAAAGCTGGATCGGTGAAAATGCGGATGAACGTACCGAGGAAGGCATTGCGCTTATTTTGGAGACTACCCCAGCATTTTATAAAAGTGAATTTGATGCCGAAGAAAAGAAAGCAAGTTTTTCTTTTTTATCCAAATATCTGCTCAAGTATAAGTCACTGATTCTCCAGCTCATTATTGGTTTATTGGCAGGAAGTATATTGTCGCTGATTTTTCCTTTTTTAACCCAAAGTATTGTTGATGTAGGCATCCAGAATCAGGATATTAATTTTATATACCTGGTCTTACTTGCCCAGCTTATGCTTTTTCTGGGTAAAATGGGTATAGAAATTATCAGGAGCTGGATCATGTTACATCTCTCTGCACGCATCAATATCTCCATCATCTCAGATTTTTTCATTAAGCTCATGAAGTTACCCATCAGCTTTTTCGATACCCGGATGACAGGTGATATTATGCAAAGAATTAACGATCACCACAGGATAGAGCAATTGCTAACCAATTCATCGCTCAACACCCTGTTCTCGATGGTCAACCTTGTCATTTTCAGTGTTGTTCTGTTGATTTACGATTACCGCTTGTTTATCGTGTACTTAATTGGTGCAATTTTATATGTCGGCTGGATCAGCTTTTTCCTTAAAAAGAGAAAGGAATTAGACTATAAAAAGTTCTCTCAAACTGCACGCGAACAAAGTAAGGTCATCGAACTCATCAATGGTATGCAGGAAATAAAACTGCACAATGCAGAGAAGCAAAAAAGATGGGATTGGGAATTTCTACAGGTCAAATTATTCAAAGTGCAGATAAAATCGCTTTCTTTAGAACAATGGCAATCTGTTGGCGGTGGTTTTATCAACCAGATCAAAGATATTTTGGTCAGCTTTCTGGCTGCAAAACTGGTATTAAGTGGAAACCTGACCCTGGGGATGATGCTTTCTGTACAATATATTATTGGTCAGCTCAATGCGCCATTGCTGCAATTGATTGATTTCATCAGGCAGGCCCAGGATGCCAGAATATCGTTGGAACGCTTGGGAGAGATTCATGACAAGGAAGATGAGGAGCATACCACTGAGCAATATGCTACAGAAATACCCGAACAAAATATTGAGTTAAGTAACCTCTCTTTCAGGTATACCGGTTCAGAATCCTTTGTATTCCAAAATCTAAACCTCACTATTCCATTCCAAAAAACAACCGCAATTGTTGGTGCTAGTGGGAGTGGAAAAACGACGCTGCTAAAATTATTGACCAAGTTTTATGAACCAAGTTCAGGTGAGATTAAAATAGGAAATACCAGCATGAAAAACATTTCGCCCAGGTTTTGGCGTCACCATTGTGGTGTTGTGATGCAGGAAAGTTATGTGTTTGATGATACCATTGCCAATAACATTGGTATTGGTGAGGATGTTATCGATAAAGAAAAACTACGCAGGGCCATTAATATTGCGAATATTAAGGAGTTTATAGAAAGTTTACCCTTGAGCTACAATACCAAAATTGGTAATGAAGGTTTAGGTGTAAGCGGAGGTCAAAAACAACGGCTTTTTATTGCAAGGGCAGTTTATAAATCACCAGACTACATCTTTTTTGATGAGGCTACAAGTGCATTAGATGCCAATAACGAGAAAATCATCATCGAAAACCTGGAGCAGTTTTTCAAAGGAAAGACCGCAATTGTTATTGCGCACAGATTATCTACCGTAAAACATGCCGATAAAATTATCGTATTGGATAAAGGAATGGTCGTGGAAGAAGGCAATCATAACGAACTGGTCTCTAAAAGGGGGGAGTATTACCGATTAATCAAAAATCAACTGGAACTTGGAAACTAAAAAAGACCTGCTAGACGATATAGAACTGCGCTCAGAAAGTGTTCAGGACGTATTGGCTGAACCTCCTCACTGGATGGTCCGTTGGGGAAATGTGATCGTATTTTGCGCAATTTTGATGATCTTGATGATGAGTTATGTGATCAGATATCCTGAATTTGTACCCGCTACCATTATTGTAACCTCACACCATCCACCAGAGCGGCTTCAGGCAAGAACGGATTCTAAAGTTGAAAAAATATTCATCAAAGATCACCAGAAGGTGCGCAAAAATGAGGTATTAATGGTTTTACAATCTACAGCCGATTATAAAAACATGCTTGAATTAAAGAAAATTGTGGATGCTACATCATCAGCCCGACTATTTTCATTTCCGCTTCAAAAAACCTCAGGTTTTAATTTAGGAGAATTACAAGGCGACTACAATGCTTTTGCAAAAGCATTTCAGGATGAAAAATTGTTTACAAAACTCCGCCCGTACACGCCCGAGCATATCGCTGCTGACCAAAATATAGTCGAATACAGAGGAAGAATTATATCGTTAAAGCAACAAAAAGATTTGGAACGGGCAAGGCTCGAGCTCACGACAAAAAATTATCAGCGCGCACAAAAACTCTTCGGTCTGAAGGTTATTTCGGCCATAGAATTCGAGAACGAAAGAATTAAATTTTTACAGGCGCAACAAGGTTTGGAAAATATCAATATTTCCATATCTCAGGCAGAAGAAGGTATCTCAAATTTTAATAAAACAAAGAGTAGTGCTATCATAAACACCGAAAAAGACAAAATCGGTTTTGCTTCTCAAACGCTGCAACTGTTTGAACAATTAAGAAAGTCATTAAAACAATGGGAACAGGATTATCTCCTTGTTTCTTCAACAGACGGCATGGCCAGTTTTCAGCAGTTTTGGGGAGAAAATCAGTTTGTGAAAAAGGGGGATGCGATTTTATCTATTTTGCCCGACAATAACAAAAAGCTGATCGGGAAGATGTTGGTTTCAGCCACTAATTCAGGGAAGATCCATCCAGGAGCCAAAGTGCTGATCAAATTAGAAAATTATCCTTTTCAGGAATATGGTATTGTAGAAGGAAGGGTGCAAAACATATCTTTGACCCCTGATGCCGAAGGAAATTATTATGTAGATGTTATGCTCCCTAAAGGATTGAAAACTTCCCATCATGAAAGTTTGATTTTTGACAAGGAGCTAAAAGGTAAAGCAGAAATCGTAACACATGATTTAAGGTTGATTGAAAGGGTGTTTTATCAGTTCAGAAAACTTTTAAGGTATCAGATCGATTAGAATTAGCGGATAGTAAATAAAATAATTTGATTAATGAGGAGTAGATTAACCATATATGTTCATCTTCTGTTTTGTGGGATCCTGGTATGCAGTGCGTGCAAAAATAAAGAGGGAAGGGCTAAATTACAGCATCAGAGCAGCCAGGGGGCAAGTGTAGCGAAGGATTCTTTGGCTGCGATCTTGGCCTTGGATACCTTATCTAACGAGGCCTTCAAAAGCGCAGTTTATCAGGAGAACAATCTCATTAAAGCTAAACACGATCCTGTTAGTTCCTATCTTCACTATTTTAAAGCAAGAAAATATCTGCTGGAAAGGAGACCAGACAGTGCCCTGCTTGAATTTAAGCAGATGAAAGGCAAAACGCCTGATGATGCGGTAGAACTTTTGAAAACTTATAGCATCCTAAGTCTGAGTTTCGGAGATGGATTACTCGTCGAATCAAGCGTAATGGAGAAAATAATTTCTGCCATGAAGATTGCGGAACGGGTTCACAGCCCTGTCACTTACCGTTTTTACGATTTGCTGGCCAAGGCATATTTTCAAAATAACAATGAGAAAGAATCGCTCAAATACTCGGTGCTCTATTATGAAAATCATCCATACAAAACGCATGCGGTTGTTCAACAACGGTATTATGATATTTGTTTTCTGCTGGCAGCCAGACTAAATGACGATCAAAAGATGAAATTTTATAATGGTAAGGCTCACGAACTGGCTGTTAAAGTTGGCGACAGTCTTGCTATAGCCCGTTCTTACAATAACGAATCTCAGATTTATGCCAGACAGCATCAGAATGAAAAAGCGGTGGAATTTAGTAGGTTATATTTCAATTACCTCAAAAAACACAACAACCTGAACGACATCGCTTACAACAATTTGGCGACGGCTTTTATCCGGAATAAGCAGGCCGATTCGGCTATCAAATATTATCTGGAAGGTATTGAACGCGAAAAGAAGAATCAGTTTAAGAAACAAAACGGACGATATTACCAGGGGCTTAAAGAGGCTTATCAACACAAGGGAGATTTTGTACGTGCTATGGAGGCCGCAGATTCTGCTTATACTATAGAACTCAGGAATTATCAGGCGATTGAAGCAGTTAAAATTGCTGATCTGCAGGAGAAATACGAAACAGAGAAAAAGGATCAAAGCATTCAGAAACTGAATGAGCTTAACAAGTCAAATGAGGCCGCTATAAAGCAGCAGCGTTGGACACTTGTTTTACTTACCTTGGTTTTTCTGGCTATTTTTCTATTCTTTTATTTTATTTACCGTCAACAACGTTTAAAAGAGAAAAACAGATTGCTGCAATCTGAGAACCAAAGGTTAAACATCGAACAAAAGTTATTGCAAACCCAGTTAAATCCACATTTTATATTCAATGCAATTGCCAACCTGCAGAGTTTAATCACCTCAGGTCATGTGGATGAACCGGTTTGTTATCTCAATTCATTTTCGAGTTTACTGCGTGGCGTTTTAGAACAAAACCGAAAGGATTTTATTGAGCTTGGTGAAGAATTAAATACCTTGACCAACTATATCCGGCTTCAGCAAATGCGGTATGAAGGTGAATTTGATTACCAGATAATTGTAGATGAAGATTTAAACCCTCAACGGGTACTTATCCCGCCAATGCTGATACAACCTTTTGTCGAAAACGCCATAGAACACGGTTTAAGACTGATCAGCCATAAAGGCATGTTAAAGATCTCATTTAGTAAGGTTAACAGGATGTTATTGATTAAGGTAGATGACAACGGCAGCGGAATTGTGAATCATCATACAGAAAAACAAAATAAGCAATCCCTGGCCCAGATTATCCTGAGAGAGCGTTTGGCATTGCTTTTTTCATCACGTGGTGAACGTGCTGAATTTACGGTTAATGATAAAATAGAAGGGCAGGGCGTAATTGCCGAAATCACGATACCTTTAATTGAAGAATAGAACACGATAAGATGAAGTTATATATCCTTGAAGATGAAGTGCGAATTATGCAGCATATTTTGCAGATTGTAAAGAAAATCAGTTATCTTGAAATTGTAGGTTTCACCGATAGGGTATCGACGGCTTTGGTGGAAATCCCCAGCCTGGTACCCGATATTATTCTTGCAGATATCCGGCTGAAAGATGGCGACAGCTTTCAGCTTTTCGATGAAATTGGAATGAAGGACTTTCAGGTTGTTTTTCTAACGGCTTATGATCAGTATGCCATTCAGGCCTTGAATTTAGGTGCTTTTGGTTACCTGTTGAAACCAATAGATGAAATTTCTTTAAGCGCAGTTATTAATAAATGTTATCATCATCAGGAACAGGAACGGTTTAGTCAACAGCAATTGGCCATCGCTAAAGCCCATTACCTTGCGCAAGGATTAGGTGCAACCAGACGCATTGCGCTAAAAACTTTTGAATACATCGAAATTATTGCGATAGACGATATAGTGGTTTGTAAGAGTGATAAAGGATATACCACTTTCCATTTAATTGATGGGAAAGAGATTCTTGTTTCTAAAGGCTTAAAGGAATACGAAAATTTACTTACGCCATTCGGGTTTTTAAGATGTCATCAATCTTATATGGTAAATTTCAAATACGTTAAAAAGTTTTACCGGGAGGGTTACCTGCTGATGCAAAATAATGAGCAGGTATTGGTTTCGAGTAGGAAAAAGGAAGAAGTTGTGAAATATTTGGAGAATATTGCCTAGTTAAAATACAGATATGATCAAGGCTCCTTTGAGCCTTGATCTTAAATTTTTACTCAGCCGCTGCCTCAGCGTTTACTGCACTTACCGCAATTTCGGTGAGCGCTACGTCTGTTGCTTTCTCATTCTCTAAGGTTTGTCCTAAAAGTTCAGCTACATCTGAACGATCCATGTTTTCAGCGAATACTTTTAAGGTTCCGTAGGTAGCAATTTCATAGTGTTCTACTTTCTGTGCGGCAAGGATCAGGCCTGCGTCACGGATCATTGTGCCCGCATCAGTATCCTCGATGATGCCGTTTGCTTCTTCAAGTAAGCCTGCCATGGCATCACATTTTTTTGCTGCCGGTTTCTCATCCAGTAATCCGAATACCTGTTCCAATGTGTCAATGTGGGTTTGGGTTTCCTGGGTATGTTTTTCAAAGGCTGCAGCCAATTCTGGGCTGGTGGCAGCCTTTTTCATTTTAGGTAACGCTTTTACCAGGTGTTTTTCAGCCCAATAAATATCCTTTAACTCGTCAATAAAGAATTCGTGGAATTCACCAGGTTCAATTTTACCTGTGGTATTGCCAGTGGTTTTTTTTGTTGCAGTTTTGCCGCCAGTTTGAGGGCTTGCTGCTTTTGTTGAAGTTGCCATATTTGCTAATGTTAAGTTATCTTTTATATAGGTATCAACCTGAGGGACAATAGAATAGTTTGAAGAATCGCGTAAACAGGTAGTTGGCCTTTTGTTAACAGGTATTTATTACATAAGATGTTAGTTACCTGTTTTTACCTTATTCATCAAAACGGAAAACAATTGTGCTGTTAATGGTATTTTTACTAAAACAGTACCCATGAAGAAGGATGACCTTATACCCACCCAGCAGATTGGTCAGCAGAGTGACGCTGAAGAAGAAAAGATATTTCCTTCTCCAATGGAGGCTATTGCGGCCTACCAGAAAGCTGTTGACCGCCTCCTTGATATCAACGAATGGCACCATATCTCCACTATTGAAGCGAGCCGTTTTAAACTGATCGACAGTTTCGGAAATGAACTCGATAGAGCGGCCCGGGAAAAAGATTACATCCGTATCGATATCCCCGGTTTGGGAACATCGGTAGGCATTGGTTATGACTGGGTTTGTATCGAACACATGGAACAGTATACCGATGCCAATCTGGATATTGATTTTACGCTTTTCGTGGCAAGGCCCAGCAGGGTTCCTGGTCTTGAAGAAAATAAAACTGCCCACTTTTTTTCTGACCGGGCAACTTCTACCTTTATTGTTTTCCGCAGTGGCAATGTGCTGAGCGCCGAGGTACATGGGCGTAATGAGGTACCCAACACGGAAGGTTTGGGACTGCTCGATCAGGCCAGGAATCTGGTGGTAAATGGTGGAAGCGCCATTGGCCTGTCCTTTACCCAATGGCATCTCCTGGTTTCAGGAATATTGTCTTAAGTTATCCACTGCTTAACTATTTTATTCGCTTAATGGGGAGCTCAAATCGTAAAGACTTATAAATTTCTGGAAATTGAATGGCGCGATCTAAAACTTTATGGAATGTAGCGTGTTGTTTAGCATATGACTATTCCGACAATCCAGCGCAGCTTTGTCCCGATTGCGTCAATTCATAATGAAAAAAATAATTTTAGCCGAAGATCACAAAGTCATCAGGGACGGACTTAAAATGCTTCTGGAATCAACCAACGAATACCAGATTGTTTTTACCGCAGGAAATGGTCAGGAGGTAATTGATGCCCTTGATCAGGGCTGCCAGGCAGATGTGATTGTCTCCGACATCGGAATGCCTGTAATGGATGGTATAACCATGGTTAAGGTTCTTAAGGATAAGGGTTTGAACATTCCTGTTTTAATTATTTCCATGCTTGATGATGAATCACATCTTTACCAGGCAATGGGTGCAGGTGCAATGGGCTTCCTTACAAAATCCGTCACTTCAAAAGAACTGTTTTTTGCAATCTGGAAGATTTTTACAGGTGAGCGCTATATCTGCTCATGCCTTTCGATTAATTTGCTCGATAAGATGATCGAAAAATCACTTCCGGCATCTCTTGACATACAAGGATCAGAATTTTCTTCAAGGGAAATTGAAATTCTTCAACTGATCGGGCAGGGGCTGACCAATTCGGAAATGGCAGATAAACTTTTTATTTCCCGAAGGACTGTGGAGGGGCACCGTCAGAGTCTGATCGATAAAACTGGTGCTAAAAATACAGCTGTACTCATGCGGTTTGCCTATAGCAAGGGTATCCTTAACTGATGTATTGCTGTTCACCAGGCCGAAGAGATTAGATATTTTATTGAAAAGATCTAATGGATTATATTTAGGTATTATTATTTATAAAACGCGTATTTTCCGCACTGGCTCAAGGTAATTGGAACTTGTTATTTTGACCAGGTGTATAAAAAACTGGAAAGAAGTTGTATCGGCTACTTTCCAGTTTTTTGGTTTATGACTGGTATTGTTTGAGGTATTTTTTAAGCAGTATCCGGGCCTCATGGATATAGGTTTTAACAGTTCCCAATGGCAGTTGCATCTCATCTGCAATTTCATGGTACTTGTAACCTTCAAAGTAGCGGATAAATGGCGCAGCATATTTTTCGGGCAGCATGGATAAGGCCAGATTGATATCCTGCATGGCAAAACTGCCAACCGAACCATTTGTGGTCGCGCTATAATAAAGATTGGCCGAAGTAATCTCTTCTTCCTGAACGGTGCGGTCGCGGTTTTTTAGGCTTTTTTTGTAATTGTTGATGAAGGTGTTCTTCATAATCACGAAAAGCCATCCTTTGATGTTCGTACCGTCTTCAAACTTAGAGACAAAACGTGTCGCCTTGAGCAGGGTTTCCTGTAGCAGGTCGTTCGCATCTTCGGGATCCCTGGTGAAATTAAGCGCATGCGATCTGAGGGAAGATGCATGAAAGCTGATGGTCTCGCTGAATTCTTTCTGTGTCATAAGTCTTTGTTTTAGCGTGTAACTATAAATTACAAAAGCTATACCACATGAATTCTGCCTTTGCATCGGATTATGGTGTAGTAAGTACATTTCGCAAACGCCGTATTTTTACCTGTTGCTACCTGTAATTGATGGTGACTTATCGGATATATGCTTTATGACTGATAGAAAATAACCCACTGAAAAGTATTTTATGTAACAACTGCAGCGCTTACAAAGAAATATATCATGGGATGCATGATCAGGGGTGAGGCAAATAGACCTGGTGATCAGCATCAAAATGACGGAAAAAGTACAGGTAACTATCCAGCGTTGATAATAAGAATAAATAACTATTCACCGACCCTTTTCACTGGCCGTATGAGACAAATTACTGGCATTGACTCATCTCGCTTTTCTCAACATGGGCCGTAAAACAGGGGAACTGCCAGATTGAATTTCTCCGATAACTTCGAAACCATGACGCTGGTATAGTGGAATATTTCTGGGATTGGAAGATTCAAGATAGGCAATTAATCCACTACTGTCGACATTCCTGAGTGCTTCAGTCATCAATGCAGCGCCTGTACCTGCACCCTGATGTGCGGGATCGACACCTATCATTGGTAAGTACCAGTGCGGTTCAGTCGGGTGAAATTTTTCCATTTGTTCAATAATGCTGGACATATCTTCTTTTATCCTGTCGTCAGTGTGCTCATCGAACAACCTGGATAAGGTTTCTTGATCGGATTCAACACCCGGTGGCAACCATAGCGCGGCGCCTGTGAAACCATCGGCTACATAAGCCGTTCCCTGCTCAATGCCTTTCCTCCGAAAGCCATCGTGATTGAAGCGAAAACTTCCAAATATTTTGCAGAATCAGGGAGCGACCACCTGGCCATCGGGTCGGTGCTGAATGCCAGCGTCAATACTCCTGAAACATGGACCTGATCTTTTACCGAAGCCTTTCTTATGACCATATCACCATCATTTTTAACCTTCCGTTGGCAAATTGGTTATTTTTAATATTAACCAATCGCTTATCCTTCAGTCTTTTATGAAATCAACAAATAACATTATCGGTTTGTTTTAATTGCAAATGCGGGGAATGTAATAAGCAAGATGTTCCCTCATATTATAATAAACATCTGGTTCAAGTAAATAGTAATCGCAATTCAATGGGTAAGTCGTAAAAAAGGATTGTTGGCGTTTCTTTCCATAAATACTTTCCGGTATGCGCTGGGCGATATACCCTGATGAATTTTAAATTGCCTGTTAAAATAAGAAACATTATCAAAGCCACAGGCGTAACATATATCTGTTATGTTATATTCTTTCCCCATCAATAACTTGGCGGCATGGCTGATTCTGATCTCATTTACAAACTGCGAGAAGGTTTTGTGGGTGCTTCTTTTAAAGTAACGGCAAAAAGCTGCTTTGCTCATACAGGCCATGGAAGCCGCCGAACTGATATCAATATGATGGTGATGGTGCTCAAATACATAGTTGAAAATGGAAGCGAGTTTGTTCGAATCACTTTCCTTGTACCTTATTTTTCTGACATCGTCAGTGAGCAATAAAGCTTCTTCGCTACTGCGCAGACATAATTCTTCCAGTACCTGAAGCAACAGAATCAGGTTCCGCATTTGCTGGTCGGGTTGGAATTGGAAGAACAGTGCGTTAAGAGAAGGTGCCCCGTTACTGAATTTGATACCATAAGCCGATTGTTCTAACAACTCTTTTATCTTTCTTAGCTCCAGTCGTTCAAAGAAATCCTTTCCCATAAAATCTGCAGTAAATTGCACGATTATGGCATGCACTTCTTCAGGTGTATCCTTAGGTAATTTATCATTGGAAAAACAATGCACCAGTCCCTGTCCGAACATAAAAATCTCTCCTTCGTTATAGTTCATCACTTTGTTACCCACATACACATGCCCTGAACTTTTCACAATCAGAATAATTTCATATCCGTGATGAAAATGAAAAGTATTGGTGAAGCGTGGCTGACGGTATTCCTTAATGGCAAAACTGGCATCCTCAGGTGTAGATATGTGTCGGTAAGAAGCTTTCATATGCTGTATTTTAGTACCATTAATTAGTTTTGAGAGCGGAAATTTTGAATTAAGGTAAATATAGTATCACAAATTAGCAAATGAAGTATTTTTATTTCAACCCAAATCTGGATATGTTTGTTATGTAGGCTTTACTAAGCATGGCCTGTAATAAACCTGACCAAATTTTATATCACTCGTTATGGAACTCGCGATACACAATTGGATGCGTGCTGAAACTATAGAAACAACAGTAAGAAGAGTTTCTGCTATCGGATATACCCGACTTGAAATCGCGGGGACCCCGGATCAGTACAACACCAAAGACCTGCAAAAATTAATGAAAGAACATGGGCTATCCTGTTGGGGTTCAGTAACGTTGATGTTAGGGGAGCGTAACCTGCTGGCACGTAATGAGGCGCAACGTGCAGCTTCTGTGCAGTATGTAAAAGATGTAGTGAATATGGTGAAAGAGCTTGACGGCTATATGGTTTCAGTGGTTCCGGGTACAGTAGGAAAGATTGTGCCAGATGGACGGCCTGAAGAAGAATGGGCCTGGGCAGTGAATTCGATGAAGGAAATATATGAGTACAGCGAATCTGCTGGCATCTCCTTGGGCATAGAGCCTATTAACAGATTTGAAACCTATTTCATTAACCGTGCAGAGCAGGCACTGGCCCTGGCGGCAGAAGTTGGCCCAAATTGTGGCGTTTGCCTTGATACCTTTCATATGAATATCGAAGAAAGGGATATGTTTGAAGCGATTAAAATGGCAAAAGATAGATTGGTAGGTTTTCATGTAGCCGATAATAACAGAATGGCCCCCGGCATGGGAAATCTCGACTGGCAAAAGATTGTTGACACCTTGCATGAAGTAAATTATAAGGGTGCACTTTCTGTAGAGTTCTGTTCGCCGTTAGATCGTACACCCGCAAATCCTTACCCTGGCTCAATTGATGAAAAACCTGAAAATCTTAGCCCTGAACAGGAAAAGTTCCTGATAGATCATGGCAGTTCTTCTGTTACAGATGCATTTTATACCATGCTTACCAAAGCATCCTATCATACTTTATCAAAGCTTATCTAAACACAAGGATCAAATAAATACGAGTGAAAAATAGGCCTACGAGAGATTAATAACCGATAAAAGATATCCTAATGAAAATAACGAATGTAGAAGCATTTTGGTTGCGTTGTCCAATTCCTGAAGCAAAACAACATGTTTCAGACTATGGATTGCTCACCAGCTTTGACATGACCCTTGTAGTCATCACCACAGATTCAGGATTACAGGGATTTGGTGAAGCTAAAGCCGCAGTAGGCTCATGCGGAATATGCGCTTCCATTGTAAATTGTATTGAAAATGAGCTGAAGCCCATGTTGCTTGGCAAATCTGTGAAAAATATCACCCGCCTTTGGGAAGAAATGTACAACGGGACAAGAGACCATTACGCCTTATCAAGGGGAAGAAAATTTCCAATCCTTGGCAGGAGGGGACTTACCATATCCGCAATGAGCGGCATTGATACCGCATTATGGGACCTGAAGGGGAAAATGCTGAATGTCCCTGTAGCCGATCTCCTGGGTGGCGCCTGCAGAACGAAAATGCCCGCTTATGCGAGTGGAGGCTGGGCGGATGAGCAAAATATAGGCGAACAGCTGATGGGCTACGTGAATAAGGGATTTAAAGGGGTGAAGATGCGTGTTGGGGTGATGGATGATACCGTGCAGAAAAGTATAAACAGGGTAAAGGCTGCAAGGGCTGCACTAGGGCCGGATATCAAATTGATGGTAGATGCACATGGAACCTTCAGTGTGCCTGAAGCAAAGCAATTTTGCAGAGGTGTGGAAGACTGTAATGTGTATTGGTTTGAAGAGCCCATCAGTCCTGATAACCGGAAAGGGACAGCAGAGGTAAGAGCTGCTACCGATATACCCATCGCTGCAGGTGAAAGTGAGTTTACCAGTTTTGATATCCATGATCTCTTACAGATAAGGGCGATAGATGTGGTACAACCAGATGCAGCCATTATTGGGGGCATTTCGGAGGCCATGCGCGTAAGCCATCTGGCCAGCGTGCATCAGGTGGAGCTGGCGCCCCATTGCTGGGGTTCTGCCTTTTCTTTTATGGCAGGGCTAACCGTTGCATTTGCTTCGGCTTCCGCAACCATTATTGAGTTCTCCCTGGGTGGAAACCCTATGATGTACGATCTGGTGAACGAACAGATCGCTGTTGTAAATGGTGAGATCAGCGCACCCACCGCCCCTGGATTAGGCCTGACCCCTAATTGGGATTTTGTGAAACAGTTTAAGCAATCGGTTTAGATCATTACGTATGGCAAAAGCATTAAAAATTAACCATGTTACACTCATAGTAGATAACCTGGAAAAAGCAGGCGAATTTTACACAAAGGAACTCGGTCTTGAACCACTCGCCGCTTTTCGGTTCGATTATCCGGTGATGTTTTTCAAATTTAACGATGAACAGCAGTTGCATATTTCGGAATGGGAAGACCGAACTTCATTTCGCGGGCATATCTGTGTACAGGTAGACGATTTCAGCAGCATCTTTTTTCGCATGAAAGAACTGAACGCTATTGATATAAATCCCTGGGGAAAAGTAAGAAAGTTACCCGATGGTGCCATGCAGATGTTTGTGCGTGATCCTGCTGGTAACCTGGTAGAAATTTCTTCTATACCAGGAGCCGATGTGGATGACCGTATCTTTAAAGATGAACTGTATGAAGAAGGCTTGTATATTTCAAAAAGGAATGATTTCAGAGGATTCAAATCTGACGACGCGACCTTATACCATAACAAGCCATGAGGAAAAACGTATTGCTATTGGAAACTATCGCAGAAGAAGCATTAGCCCTCTTGCAGGAAAATGTGAATGTATTCACAGGATATGATGAAGCCGGATTAAAAGATACGCTGAACAATGTGGAAGTACATGCGATTATTACGAGGGGAAAAAAACACATAGATAAGACCTTGATGGACGCCTGTCCGCATTTAGAAGTAGCAGCCAGATGTGGTGTTGGCCTGGACAATGTGGATGTGGACGAAGCAAGCGCCAGAAAGATCAGGGTGATCAATGCCCCGGGTAGTAATGCGGCCACCATTGCAGAGCATACGCTCGCTTTAATGTTGATGTTAATGCGCGATATGCACAGGTCAGTAAATCATGTTAAACAGAATAACTGGAACTGGCGCAATCAATATGCTGGTGATGAGCTGAATGGCAAAACCCTTGGCATACTGGGATTGGGGAATATCGGAAAACGGGTAGCCAAACTGGGAGATGCCTTTGGCATGAAAGTGTTGTGCTGGAGTAGGTCGGTACAGGACCTGCCTTTGGACGAAGTATTACAGCAATCGGATGTAGTAAGCCTTCACCTGCCTTTAAGCAATGAAACCAATGAGATCATCGGCGCATCCCAACTGGCATTAATGAAACCAAAGGCATTTCTGATCAATACGGCAAGGGGGGCACTGATAGATCATGCAGCACTTCTTGACGCTTTGAACGCCGGGACTATTGCTGGTTTTGCTGCAGATGTATTGCCAGATGAACCACCCTTGCAGAGCCTGGCCGTTGTACAACACCCAAATGCACTTGTTACGCCACACGCTGCCAGTCTTACTGCATCTACATACAAGCAGATGTGCCTGCTTACCGTAAGGAATGTATTGTCAGTACTTGCAGGTCAGCAACCAGAATTAAATAGTATATATAATCGAAACGCATTTATATGATAATCACTAAATTCTTATAAAGATGAATACTTTTTGTGTGGGTTTATTGTTAACCCTGAGTACCATATTATTCTCTACACCATCTTCTCAAAAGACTAAAAAGCCGCTTGTTGTTTTTGTGTGTGGAGACCATGAATATAGCGGTGAAGAAACCCTTCCCATTATTGCAGCAGAACTGGAAAAAAACTATGGCATGAGGACTATTGTACTCAAATCATCTCCAGACCACAACAGTGAAGAAAATATTCCAGGGCTGGAAGTATTAAAAGATGCAGACCTGGTTGTGTTCTATTTGCGTTGGCGAAGACTCCCTGCTGAACAGCTTGCCCATATTGAATCCTATCTGAAGTCAGGAAAACCAGTGATGGGCTTCCGCACGACTACACATGCGTTCAATTTTCCCAAAGGGCATGTTAGCGAAAAATGGAATGCCTTCGGAGAATTTGCATTGAACGCTCCTCCGGGTTGGGGCGGAAAAGCCAAACATACCCACTATGGGCACAATAGCAGCACCGATGTGAGCATCATTCCTACAGCGTCTGGTAATCCTATACTCACTGGCGTTGCAAAAGATTTTCATGTTCGTTCCTGGTTGTACCATGTTGTGCCAGACTATCCGCTAAAAGGCTCTACTTCATTGCTAATGGGCAAAGCCGTAAATCCGCAGGGAACAGCGGTTGACAATCCTGTTGCCTGGACGGGTACCAATTCTTTCGGTGGAAAGATTTTTATGACCACACTTGGCCATCCTGAGGATTTCAGGATAGAATCTTTTCAGCGGCTTGTGATCAATGCCATTCACGACGAACTGGGCCTGAAAGTACCAAAGAAATGGAAGGGTAAGATGGATATCCAGGTACCTTACCGTGTAGCTAAATAAACCTGTCAGCGATCATGAGACTAATAAAGATTAGCATATTATGCCTGTTCGTAATTGTACCTGCAGCGGTAATTATGAATGCCTTTAAATATAAAGATACGCCACTGTCCATTGCTAAGGGCACACGTATTGCAATCATCGGCAACAATTTGGGGGCGAGGATGATCAATTATGATAATTTTGAAACAGAACTGCAGCTTCGTTTTCCAGCGCATGAATTATTCATCCGCAACATGTGCGACGAAGGTGAAACGCCTGGTTTCCGGCCGCATGCCGGCAGGAATTCTCCATGGGCTTTCCCGGGTGCAGAAAAGTTTCAGATCGAAAGGGCAAACCTGGTAAAAAGCAAAGATGCCGGAGGAACATTAGAGATGGAGGACCCGGGTGAAGGTTTTTTTGAGACACCCGATCAATGGCTCAGCAGGCTCAAAACAGATGTGATTATTTCCTTTTTTGGCTTTAATGAATCTTTCGCTGGAAAAGCCGGACTTGATAACTATAAAGCAGAACTTGATGCTTTTATTAAATGGACCCTGAAGCAAAAATACAATGGTACTTCAGCGCCACAGCTTGTGATTGTTTCGCCTATCGCTTTTGAAGACCTTAGCCGCAAAAGCAGCTACGATCTGCCGGATGGTCGAAAGGAAAATGAAAATATCCAGCTGTATGCGATTGCAATGAAAGAGATTGCTTCGCAAAATCAGGTACGCTTTGTAGATGTATTCAACCCTTCATTAAAATGGTATCAGGATACTGCGGCGCCTTTAACCATCGATGGTTCCCAGCTTAATGAAGAAGGTTATAAAAAACTTGGGAAATTGTTGGCCGACCAGATTTTTGGAGAAAGTTCTTCCTCTGCAGAAAACAACAGAAAGCTGGTGCACGATGCCGTGATGGAAAAGAACTGGATGTGGCTGAACGATTTCAAAATTCCAAATGGAGTACACGTTTATGGCCGCAGGTATAAACCCTATGGACCAGACAATTTTCCTGCTGAAATAAAGAAAATCCGGGAGATGACAGCAGTTAGGGACACGGCGATCTGGCTGGCGGCTAAAGGGGAGAAAATGGACCTGGAAGCGGCTGATAAACACACCAGCATTTTGCCTGAGGTTAAAACCAACTATACACCCAGCAAAAAAAACGGTAACCTTAAATATCTCATCGGGCAAGAGGCTGTTAACAGCCTGAAGGTACCACCGGGATACAAGGTGGAATTATTTGCTTCAGAAACGGAGTTTAATTTCCTGGCCAAACCTGTACAGTTATCCTTCGATAATAAAGGACGGCTGTGGGTTGCGGTTATGCCCAGCTATCCGCAATATAAAGTAGGAGATGCTAAGCCCAACGACAAGATCATTATTCTTGAAGATACCAACCAGGATGGAAAGGCAGATAAACAAATTGTTTTCGCAGACGGGCTCCATTTACCGCTCGGTTTTGAGATTGCCGCAGAAGGCGTATATGTAGCACAGGGGCCTAATCTAATCTTATTGACCGATACCGATGGCGATGATAAAGCCGATAAGAAAGAAATTTTGTTAAGCGGTTTTGATGACCACGACTCGCACCACAGCAGTCATGCCTTCACAACAGATCCTTCAGGGGCCATTTATTCGGGCGAAGGTGTGTTCCTCCGTACCAATGTAGAAACTTCTTATGGACCTGTTTATGCAACCAACGGCGGCTTTTACAGATACGATCCTATACGCCGGAAACTCGAGCGCACGGCGCAAATGGCCATTCCAAATCCATGGGGTATTACATTCGATGATTGGGGACAGCCTTTTTTTGCAGAAACATCCAGCCCTGATTTTCGCTGGATGCTCCCCGGAACAATATTACCAAGATATGGGCAGGCCACACACAAATCAAAACAACTGATCGAACAGGCGCATCTGGTACGGCCAACATCAGGTATTGAAATTGTATCCAGCCGCCATTTTCCTGATCAAATCCAGGGAGACTTCCTGATCAACAATACCATTGGTTTCCTGGGGACGAAAGAACACACCCTGGAAGATGACGGCACAGGTTATAAAAGCCGTTTCCGTCAGGATTTGCTGGTGAGCAATGATCCTAATTTCCGTCCTGTAGATTTGGAGTTTGCACCTGATGGTTCATTATTCGTGATCGATTGGCATAATATTCTTATTGGGCATATGCAGCACAATGCTAGGGATCCCCTGCGCGATCATTCGCATGGAAGAATTTACCGGATTACTTATCCTTCAAGGCCTTTAGTAAAACCGGCTAAAATAGCTGGTGCCAGTATAGAACAACTCCTGGATAACCTCAAACTGCCCGAGTACCGAACCCGTTACCGTACCCGCCGAGAACTGAGGGGACGTAATGCTGCTCAGGTACTGGCTAAACTCACCACCTGGATAGCGAAACTGGATACCAGCGACATCCGTTATGAACATCATTTACTTGAAGGCCTTTGGGTGAGCTGGGGAATGAACAAAGTAGATCAGCGACTTTTAAAACAGCTATTAAAAGCGAAAGATTATCGTGCAAGAGCTGCCGCAGTGCAGGTAGTACGGTATACCGGACACCAGCTGCCAGACCAGGCCAACTTATTGATGGAAGCCTCCAGGGATAAAAATAGCCGGGTAAGATTGATGGCTATCGTAGCGGCTTCATGGATCGGTAAGGAAAAGGGTCTTCCTGTTTTAGCAGAGGCCAATAAACTGCCTATGGATAGTTGGATGGTACCTGCCTATAAAACTGCTGTGGCACATTTAAATGGAAAAAATCTGGCAGAAGAAAATGAGAAAAAGGAAAAAACAGAACTTAAAGGCCCTACACTGGCCTTGTTTAACCAGGGGAGGATTATTTACAATAAAGAAGGATATTGTAAAACCTGCCATCAGGCTGACGGTAAAGGGCTCACAGCTTCCGGTTTTCCACCGCTTGCAGCCAGTAAATGGGTAAACGGGAGTGACGAAAGGCTAATCAAACTGGTGCTGAAAGGCCTTATGGGACCGATAGAAGTAAATGGCAAAAAATACACCGGCCAGGTTCCTATGACGCCGTTTGGCGAGTTATTGAAAGACCAAGAAGTAGCGGCGGTACTAACCTATCTTCGAAACTCATTCGGAAATAACGGGGCAGCTATTTCTCCGGAAAAAGTTAAAGCCGTGAGGAAAGCCACCCAGGGGAAAAAAGATTTCTATACAACAGAACAATTATTGAAAGAACATCCGATGGAAGGAGGAAAGAGATAAGGGTCAAAAACGGATAAATTCCCTTGTTTTGCAGTCGTAGTGCAGACAGCGATTACCATGTAAATTGATGAGCTGCCTTACATGCGTTATTTGGTCTTAAAAGCCACTATTGCCTAAAAAACAAAAGCCTGCAAATGGTCGATTTGCAGGCTTTTAATGTTTTTCAGTGATTTTTGATACTGATTTCAGTGGAGCCGAAGGGAGTCGAACCTATAGCTATAAATGTCTTTTAATCAGTATTTTGTGTTTTTTTGACTGCTTTGAATCAGCTAAAACTCACCTCTATTTTTTGATTGCAAATTCTTAGGTTAAAGTTAAGAAAATTTGGAAATATAAATCATGTTTTTAAATCTTATCATTAACACTCTTAAAAAAATCATAGCTATTACCCCTTAATAATAACCTCTCCTACAGCCTTTAAAGGAATCCTTCGGGTAAATACTTATAGCAATACATCCTGTTGACTTCTTTCATTAAGTAAAGCACATGGTGGTTAGACGGTATACTCTTATATCTGGCAGTGTTTTTAGGCATGCGCATTTGGCCATCTGGCTCCAGTGACTGAGGTTAGCACTGCTTTGTCCATTCGTAGACAGCTTTGTTTTTAATGTCCGTTTTTTGTCCGCCTCGAAAGCTTGCTTAAGCCTTGGATCCTTTCAAAATTTGCGCAGACGTGGATGATGTTATCCCGATAAAAAACAAATATTAACAGTTTTCGAAGATTGGATGCCGTTGCTTCAAGCCATCATCTTAGTCACATCTTGTTGATGTATTGAGTCTTTATAAGATACAAATGCAACTATTGGAATCTATCTTGGATAACCTGTAATAATTTAAATATGAGTGCTTATATAAATGTTTATGCAGATTCTATTACAGACGATCTTATTCCTGAAATTTTAAAGCGTTTGAATGAGCATGAAAAAAAACTAACAATTGAGCCTGTTTTTTCATTAAGGCCATCCGCTACTACCTTGTCAATTACTTTTGTATGGGACAAAGAGGGCTTATCCATATTCAATGGGGTAACGCTGAACCGGACGTTTAAAATATCAATAAAATCGTTTGAACTAAAGGAATTTAAGCAGAAGATATTGAAAGATAAAATTGTTAATAATAGCTACTCTTTACGGATAAGGGGAATGTTCGGAAAGAAAAAAAAGAAATTCACGAAACTTTTAGAGCTTAGTTCAGCAGTGGAAGTTCAGCTTCAACATTGCCATAAAGTTTTTTCTATAAAGTATCATCATGGAGATGTCTTTGAAAAGTATCACGCGACACTGTTAGGGGCAGTAATAACTGAAATCACTGGTGGTATCTGTCATTTTACCCATAAAGACATTTGGTATGATTCCATTGAGGTGATGAAAGCATCAGTGATTTCGATCGATTCAATTTATGATTAGTGTTTTTTTTGGCAAATAATTAAAATCTTGTGTATACAGCATCTAATTAGGTAAGCTTTTAAACCCTAGATAATACTAAGGACCGTTTATGTCGTTTTTTTTTTTTTTTTTTTTTTGTTTAGTTAAGCTAAACTTTTTCTTGATCAAAATATAGAGTTTGTATTAGATTATTAACTGTCATTAATTATTTGAGATGTGAATTGTGTTTTGAATTTGAAAAGTTAATGATGAGTGAGCTGTTTTCTTTTGGTTGTAAACCTTAGTTATTCATTAATAGACTTTTATGGAATTTTATTTTTTCTTTTATAACTAGGTTTTAAGATATAGGTTACTTGTTTGTCCGCTATTTGTCCGCTCTAAATAATTTGAATAGTTGAAATTTCATTCTTATTTTGTGTAAAAAAAAGGATAATTAAAGTTTTTCTAAAATAGAACCGTATTTGTCTGTAACCAAATATTAGAATTTAAGTTTAGTATTTGTAAAAATACTAAAATGGATTCTGGTTTATGATCTGGACGTAGCAATAATTGTAGTCAGGTTCGCATTGTTTAATTGCGGCCAATCATTGCTAGCCAGGAATGTAAAATAAGTCAAGGATTAAATTGATGAAGATTTTTGTTGTTACGGAATAAATTGGTCAACATTTTTGTTCTGACATCGTCTAATGTTAACATCTCTACTACAACGGTTATTATTTTTAATAACACTCTTTATCATGGTCTTGTGCGATGCTGTTCGTGGCCAATCAATAGTGAATACCTATATCGATGCCTGGAAAACAAACGATACCAGCCAGACACACAGGGCAGAAGACAGCTATGATTGGCTCAAAACCCATAGATCGCCGGAATTTCTCCCCGAACACCAGGAGTTGATGCATACTTTAAACCAATATCTTAAACGGCATCCTGATAACCGTTTAGAAATCAGGGCTTTTATGTACGATTTTCTGGCCAAGCTAGAATATGGCGTGAAAATTACGGGGCAGGATTCCATAAGGCTTTTTAACTGCATCGGTATTGCACATAAACTTAAAGACGATCAATTAATGGCTGAACTTTACGGCCTGTATGCAAGCGCAGGTAAAGGTACACCAGATTATGTACTATACAATATTAAGGCTATTGAAATGATGCGCAAAGTAGGTATTACTCATTTCAATTATGTACATAATATCTTTTTTGGAGCAAGCATAGGCCTATACAGAAGTAATAGCTATAAACAAAGTATCAACTATGGCTTGCAATGCCTGGCCTTTACCAGGTTGAAGAAAAAACTATGGAACCCACGAACCTACGTTTTTCAACTTGATATTGTTGGCGCAGCTTACCTTAAGCTTGGGCGTTATGACAGTGCAAAATATTATTACCAACTTATTATAGATACCCTAATTCAGAAAGTTTCTAGGCACTACCCCGATAAAATGTTGTGGATGGGCATAGCCAAAGGGAACATCGGCCATTGCCTTATTCTGCAGGGGTCGGAGCAACAGGGCATCCCGATGGTGGAGTTTCAGTTAAATGTGAGTAAACAATTTAAGGCCTACAATAATATGGCGATGGCCGAAAATATCTTGGCTGGGATATATTTTAAGCACAGGAGTTATAAAATAGCACTCGAAAAGTGGAAGAACGTTTACTACTGGTCGTGCAAAGATGGCTTTTATTTAACAGACCAGAAGCTATTGGCCCTACAGGGCATTCAAAAAAGCTTCCAGAAGCTCAATGAGTTAGACAGTGCTTATAAATACAATGAACTTTATCACAAAATAAACAACGAGCGGCTTACAGATGTCAATGCAAAAACACTATGCCTGCTCAAGGCCAAAATTGAATTCGACAATATACAGGATAACCTCGAAGATACAGGGATGAAACTGCAACATAAGAAAACCATATTGAATTTTACTCTGGCTGCTATTCTCATGGTAACTGTAATTAGCGGACTGCTTTATAACAGGCAAAGGCTTAAGAATAAATATGAAAAAGAGCTTTTGAACCGCGATAGAATAGTGAAGGAACTGGAGATTAAAGAAGCAAAAGACAAAATAAGCGCCTTCGCAGTTAGTATGCATGAAAAAGAACAATTGATTAGGGACATGCAAAAGGCAATTAATGAAAACGGTGTTCCGGACTTAGGAATGAGTTTGTGTAACTACGTATTGATCACAGACAAAGAATGGATTAAATTTAAAGAGGACTTTACCAAAGCCTATCCGCTATTTTACTACCGATTGAAAGAAGTTATTCCCAAAATTACCCCTGCAGAAGAACGCTTAGCGAGTTTAATTTGCCTTCAACTTAGCAACCAGCAGATAGCTGATATGTTGGGTAATAGTAAAGACAGTGTACTACGCAGCAAAAGGAGATTAAAGAACCGGATCACTATCCCAGAAGGAATCGCATTCGAAAACTATATCTGTTCTCTTAACCAAATCTAAAACTTCGTAATCGATGGAAAATCGGTATTAGGTTATACTTCGTCCGAAATAATGATGTGTCTTTAGTTCTCATCTTAAATTCCTTTGTTCCTCTTCATCACCTTTTTGCAGATTGTTGAGAAAAACTTAACCTTATTTAATCAAAAAACCTGAAGAATTCAGGTTGTCCGCTATTTGTCCACCGCTTTGAGAAGCTATATCGGCAACCAATATATGGATGTCCGAGTTTTGTCCTACCGGAAAGCTTGTGCAGCTTAAGCCGAGTTATAAAATTTGCAGCGATCTAAAAATACGATCTCGTTCCGTTTTATTCGCTGCGCCATCGCTTTTAGCGGTGGTGCTTAGTGCCTAGGGGAATGATAACACTTTCGCAAATATTTAAATTAACTGCACATGAAAAAAAAGTTACCCAGTAAACATTTTGGCTGGCACTGGAGGAAATTAGGCTGGATATTGCTGCTCATAATGCCTGCAATATTGAGTGCCAGCATATTTCCCGGAAGCGTACCGGCAATTAATTCCCAAAATAAAAAGAAACAGGTTTTTGTAAAGCCTGCCATTAAGGCTAAAGCCATTGTAATTACGCCAGATGCATCTGGCATCATCTATGTAAACCAAAATGCAGCCGGCGATTTCAGTGGGAGCAGTTGGCCTAATGCCGCGAAGGAACTTGCGGATGCATTGGTGGCAGCAAGAAATCTTAATCTTGTTGCGCCTGGCACGGTTAAGGAAGTTTGGGTGGCTGGCGGAACTTATAAGCCCTTGTATAGCCCTGCAGATAATAATTTTGGTAACCCCGATGGTAGAAATAACAGTTTTTTTCTGCTAAAAGATGTAAAACTATTCGGAAGCTTTGCGGGTACAGAATCAGCACTTGCCCAAAGAGATTTGAGCAATATGGCTCATAAAACCATTTTATCGGGAGATATTAATGGTGATGATGTGGTAAGTGGATCTGGTGATAATCTAAGTATAACCAATAGTGGAGAAAATGCCTACCACGTACTTACCTATCTAAACGCTGCAAGCACTGCGGTCATGGATGGTTTTCATGTTACGGGTGGAAATGCCAACGGAAGTGCCCAAATCTACGTAACGAGGATTCAACTTTTTCAAAATCTTGGTGGGGGGCTCTATTATAGTTCAGGTGCTAATGGTATAGCACTTAGTAATATTGTGTTCTATGGTAATAGTGCCTCATCGACTGGTGGAGCAATACATTGTGTAGGTCGTTTAACAAGTGATAAAATATTATTTAAAAACAATCTGGCAGCAAGTGGTGGGGCATTTTATAATAAAGCAACTGTAAATATATTTACCAATTGTAAATTTATAGGTAATAATGCTTTAGGTGGTAACGGTGGCGCAATTGGTTCTTTAGTTGGTACGCAATATATGCAAAACTGCACATTTGCAGGTAACTCCGCAAACTACGGAGGAGCACTCGGTGTTGAAACAGCATATGCCATAGGTAGTATTTTTACGGGGAATACCGGCACAGTAGAAGGTGGGGCAGTGTATTTGTCTATGAGATTTGAACAAAAGGACATTACCTCTACATTTATAAATTGCGGCTTTAACAATAATGAATCACCATTAGGTGCCGCAGTTAGCTGGAGTCAAAGCTTAGTTCGCAGTTATAGATATAAGGTAGATTTTATCAATAGCATTATTCGCGATGATGTTAATCTGGGCATACAGCGACTTGGTAATTTCCAGTTTTGCATGCTGCGACAGCCTGGTGCAAAACCATCTAATTTTACTTTTGATGCAGCAACTACGGCCATGCTCAATCAGGACCCAGCCTTTACAGACGCTGATGGAGCAGACAATGTTGCAGGAACTGAAGATGATGATTTATCATTAAAACCCCTTAGCCCAGCTTCTAATGCAGGTAACACTGCTTTGTATCAGAATGCCAACTGGCCATCTACGGATCTTGCAGGAAAGAACCGTATCATGGAAAGCAGTATTGATTTGGGTGCCTATGAAACGCAAAAACAACCAAAATTAATCATTCCTGATGCCAATGGAATTGCATATGTGAAGCAAAATGGCACAGGTAATATGAATGGTAGCAGTTGGGCAAATGCTACTCCCGAGGTGGCCGACGCGTTATATGCTGCAAAATACCAAAATGCTGTTGCGCCTGGTACCATAAAAGAAATTTGGGTAGCGGGAGGGCTGTACAAACCTCTTTATGGTCCTACAGATAATACTGCCGGTATTCCATCAGGTAGAAATAACAGTTTTTTGCTGGTTAAGGATGTAAAGTTGTACGGAGGCTTTGCCGGAACTGAAGCTACACTCGCCGAGCGTAATTTAAGCATTTTAGCCAATAAAAGTACATTAACAGGCGACTTTAGTGACGATGACGTGTTGAGTGGCACAGGGAAAAACCTCAGTATTGCCAATAATGGTGAAAACGCCTACAATGTAATCATTTCAGTAGATGATGCTGGTACTGGTATTATAGATGGTTTTACAGTTACTGGTGGAAATGCTAATCTAAACACTAAAATAGCTATCAACGCTAAAGAGGTAAACCTGAGCTATGGTAGCGGGCTGTATCTTTTAAAGGGAGCACCCAAAATAAGAAATATGAATTTTCAAGCCAACCAGGCAGAACTTGGTGGTGCTATTTATAACTTTGGGAGCAATACAGAAATGTATAATGTGTTATTTAAAAATAACCTGGCTTCTGGTGGTGGGGCATACTTAAACGAAACGGGAGATATACTTTTCACAAGATGTAATTTTATTGGTAATAGTGCAAAAAATAGCTCAGGAGGCGCAATTCTTGCCAGGGTAGGTGATCAAACCATTAACAATTGTAAATTTATAGGTAATAATGCTGCAGATGTAGGCGGAGCGATAATATCCACGAAAGTAAGCGTTACTAATAGTATTTTTTCTGGTAATTCATCAGCCGGTAAAGGTGGAGTAGCCTATTTGTCAGGCGTATTTGTAAACGGAGAACGTCTTTCTAACTTCATTAATTGCAGCTTTACCAACAATCAAGCATCAACTGGTTCTTTTTTAGCCGGATCAAGTAGTTTTGGTGGCTTATTTGAGTTCGACTATCAGATTAATGTTGTCAACTCTATTGCGTTCAATAATGGTAATAATTTATTTGACTTAAGCCCTAAACAAAGAGTAAGTTTTAAAAACGCTATTCTCCAATATACGGCTCCACTAGCTGCCAATGCTACTTTAGATGATGTTAGCACAAACTTGCAAAACCAAGACCCTACGTTTACCGATGCAGACGGTGTAGATAATACAGCAGGAACAGAAGATGATGATTTGACATTACAACCCGGCAGTTTGGCTGTAAATGCAGGGGATAACACTTTGTATCAAAATTCTAATTCCGATTCCAAAGACCTGAATGAAAATGCCCGTATAGAAGAAACAACAATTGATTTAGGTGCTTATGAATTCAAAAAGCAGACACAAAGCATTACCGCCAACGATCAGGACAAAACCTATGGTGAGGCACCATTTATACCAATCGCAAGCGCAAGTTCTGGCTTAGCAATCAGTTATGCTTCGTCAGATAATACCATTGCAGAAGCATTTCAGGATGTTGCAGATGGCAATAAATGGAAAATAGAAATTAAAAAGGCAGGGATTGTCAATGTTACAGCCAGTCAGTCAGGAAACGCTGCATACTTACTCGCAACTGATGTTATTTTCAAACTTAGCATTAACAAAAAGTCCGTAAATGTTGATTTGAAGCCTGATGCTGTTTTAACAAAAATTTACGATGGAAATACAAAAGGCAGCATTCAAAATACAGATTTAACACTCGCAAATGGGGATCTGATTAACAGTGACGATGTTCAATTAGCATTAAGCAGTAATGAAATTGAATATGATAGTAAAGATGTGGGTACGGATAAAACGGCTACATTGTCTATTTCGAATATACAGCTTGCTGGCGCACATGCCAACAATTACAAGATTGCAAATAATAGCGATCTTATCAGTTCACGTGCTATTATTAAAAAGGCTGCTCTAACCATTAGCGCAAATGATTTTAGTAAAGCCTACGATGGCATGGCTTTCACTGGAGGAAACGGGGCAAGCTATAATGGTTTTGCAATTGGTGATGATGCTACTGTACTTACCGGTACACTTACTTATGGAGGTACCTCGCAAGGTGCAAACAATGTAGGGAATTATGCCATTACGCCTGGCGGACTTTCATCAGCCAATTACAACATCAACTATGTTGATGGGAAATTGCTGATCAGCCAAAGCACTACAAATACATTATCCTTTTACACGCAATCAGCAGGCGGTGTAGTTGCAAAAACTTACGGTGATGCAGGTTTGGACGCATCAGTAAAAGCGACTTCAGGTTTAAACGCCACTTACCAAAGCAGCAATACCGCTGTGGCAACTGTTGATGTTAACGGGCAGGTAAGCTTGCTTGGTGCAGGTACAGCCATCATTACGGCCAATGAAGCAGGAAATGCCAATTATGCTGCTGCTGCTCCTGTTTCTTTTGAGGTCCAGGTAGCTCAAAAAGCGTTAACGGTAAGTGCAAACGATTTTAATAAAACCTATGATGGCATAGCCTATACGGGTGGTAATGGCGTAAGCTACAATGGCTTTGCTAATGGAGAAGATGCCCAAGTACTAAGTGGGATAATTAGTTATGGAGGTACTTCACAGGGGGCAAGCGATGTAGGGAATTATGCCATTACGCCCGGCGGGCTTTCATCAGCCAATTATAACATTAGCTATATTGATGGTAAATTGCTGATTAGCCAGAATACTGCAAATACATTAGCTTTTAATACGCAATCAGCGGGAAGTGTAGTCACAAAAACTTATGGAGATGCCGGTATAGATGCTTCTGCCAAATCTAGTTCAGGTTTGAATGCCACTTATCAAAGCAGCAATACTGCTGTGGCAACTGTTAATGTTAACGGGCAGGTAAGCCTGATAGGTGCAGGTACAGCAACCATTACGGCCAACGAAGCAGGGAATGCCAATTATGCTGCTGCGGCTCCTGTTTCTTTTCAGGTTCAGGTAGATCAAAAAGCATTAACGGTAAGTGCAAACGATTTCAATAAAACCTATGACGGCATAGCCTATACGGGTGGTAATGGCGTAAGCTACAATGGCTTTGCAAATGGAGAAGATGCCCAAGTACTAAAAGGGATAGTTAGTTATGAAGGTACTTCACAGGGGGCAAGCGATGTAGGGAATTATGCCATTACACCTGGCGGGCTTTCGTCGGTCAATTACAATATCAACTATGTTGATGGTAAATTACTGATCAGCCAGAATACTGCAAATACATTGGCTTTTAATACGCAATCAGCTGGAAGTGTAGTTACAAAAACTTATGGCGATGCTGGTATTGATGCTTCTGCAAAATCTAGCTCTGGTTTAAACGCCACTTACCAAAGCAGCAATACCGCTGTGGCAACTGTTGATGTTAATGGACAGGTAAGCCTGATAGGTGCAGGTACAGCAACCATTACGGCCAACGAAGCAGGGAATGCCAATTATGCTGCTGCGGCTCCTGTTTCTTTTCAGGTTCAGGTTGATCAAAAAGCGTTAACGGTAAGTGCTAACGATTTTAATAAAACCTATGATGGCATAGCCTATACGGGTGGTAATGGTGTAAGCTACAATGGCTTTGCAAATGGGGAAGATGCCAATGTGCTAAGGGGGATGCTTAGCTACGGAGGCAATTCGCAAGGCGCAAGCGTTGTAGGGAATTATGCCATTACGCCCGGCGGGCTTTCGTCGGCCAATTACAATATCAACTATGTTGATGGGAAATTGCTGATCAGTCAAAATACGACAAATACGTTGGCTTTTAACACACAAACGGCAGGCGGTGTAGTTGCAAAAACTTATGGTGATGCAGGTTTGGACGCATCGGTAAAAGCGACTTCAGGTTTAAACGCCACTTACCAAAGCAGCAATACCGCTGTGGCAATTGTTGATGTTAACGGGCAGGTAAGCTTGCTTAGTGCAGGTACAGCCATCATTACGGCCAATGAAGCAGGAAATGCCAATTATGCTGCTGCTGCTCCTGTTTCTTTTCAGGTTCAGGTAGATCAAAAAGCATTAACGGTGAGTGCAAACGATTTTAATAAAACCTATGACGGCATAGCCTATACGGGTGGTAATGGCGTAAGCTACAATGGCTTTGCAAATGGAGAAGATGCCCAAGTACTAAAAGGGATAGTTAGTTATGAAGGTACTTCACAGGGGGCAAGCGATGTAGGGAATTATGCCATTACACCTGGCGGGCTTTCGTCGGCCAATTACAATATCAACTATGTTGATGGTAAATTACTGATCAGCCAGAATACTGCAAATACATTGGCTTTTAATACGCAATCAGCTGGAAGTGTAGTTACAAAAACTTATGGCGATGCTGGTATTGATGCTTCTGCAAAATCTAGCTCTGGTTTAAACGCCACTTACCAAAGCAGCAATACCGCTGTGGCAACTGTTGATGTTAATGGACAGGTAAGCCTGATAGGTGCAGGTACAGCAACCATTACGGCCAACGAAGCAGGGAATGCCAATTATGCTGCTGCGGCTCCTGTTTCTTTTCAGGTTCAGGTTGATCAAAAAGCATTAACGATAAGTGCGAACGATTTTAATAAAATTTATGACGGCATAGCCTATACGGGTGGTAATGGCGTAAGCTACAATGGCTTTGCAAATGGAGAAGATGCCCAAGTACTAAAAGGGATAGTTAGTTATGAAGGTACTTCACAGGGGGCAAGCGATGTAGGGAATTATGCCATTACACCTGGCGGGCTTTCGTCGGCCAATTACAATATCAACTATGTTGATGGTAAATTACTGATCAGCCAGAATACTGCAAATACATTAGCTTTTAATACGCAATCAGCGGGAAGTGTAGTTACAAAAACTTATGGCGATGCTGGTATTGATGCTTCTGCCAAATCTAGCTCAGGTTTAAAGGCCAATTATCAAAGCAGCAATACTGCTGTAGCAACTGTTGATGTTAATGGACAGGTAAGCCTGATAGGTGCAGGTACAGCTACCATTACTGCTGATGAAGCAGGGAATGCCAATTATGCTGCCGCCGCGCCTGTTTCTTTTCAGGTTCAGGTTGATCAAAAAGCATTAACGGTAAGTGCGAACGATTTTAATAAAATTTATGACGGCATAGCCTATACGGGTGGTAATGGTGTAAGCTACAATGGCTTTGCAAATGGTGAAGATGCCAATGTGCTAAGGGGGATGCTTAGCTACGGAGGCAATTCGCAAGGCGCAAGCGATGTAGGGAATTATGCCATTACGCCCGGCGGGCTTTCATCGGCCAATTACAACATTAGCTATGTTGATGGGAAATTGCTGATCAGTCAAACTACGACAAATACGTTGGCTTTTAACACACAAACGGCTGGTGGTTTAGTCATTAAAACTTATGGTGATGCTCGTATCGATGCATCTGCCAAATCTAGTTCAGGTTTAAATGCCACTTACCAAAGCAGCAATACAAATGTAGCCACTGTTGATGTTAATGGGCAGGTAAGCTTGATAGGTACAGGTACAGCTACCATTACTGCTGGTGACGTAGGAAATGCCAATTATGCTGCCGCTGCACCTGTTTCATTTCAGGTTCGGGTAGATCAAAAAGCATTAACGGTAACTGCAAACGATTTTAATAAAACCTATGACGGCATAGCCTATACGGATGGTAATGGCATAAGCTATGATGGTTTTGTGAACGGCGAAAATAGTCACAACCTGCAAGGCACCTTAACTTATGGCGGTAGTGCGATGGGAGCGAAAGATGCTGGAAGCTATCTTATAGAGGCTACGGGTTACTCAGCCAATAATTATGCAATTACTTATCGGGCAGGTAAACTGATCATATCAAAAGCAAACCTTACCATAACTGCAAATGCAAAGGTCAAAACTTATGGAGAGGCCGATCCTCAATTTAATTATTCAAGCATAGGATTGTTAGGTAGTGACGCTATCTCAGGTACTTTAGTTAGAACATTGGGAGAAAATACAGGTAATTATGCTATTGAAGCGGGCAACTTAACCGCGGGCGAAAATTATAATATCATTTATCGATCAGCCCCACTCAGCATTGAAAAAGCGATGTTAACCGCAACTTCAGACAATATCCAAATTTGCGAAAATACACATTTGCCAGCTTTTACGGTGAGCTATTCAGGATTCAAGTTGAATGATAAACAGGACGTTATAAAAACTAAGGCAAGCGTGTCAACTCTAGCAAACAGTTCATCGCCTGCAGGTACTTATGTTTTAACACCTAAAGACGCTGAGGCCGATAATTACAGTTTTATTTACCTACCTGGTGAGCTGAAAATAAATCCATTGCCCAATGTTACCCTTAACGCATCTAAACTAAAGATAAGTAAGGGCGAATCGATAATACTAACAGCAAAGGGAGGAGAAAAATATAACTGGTCGGGCACGGATGGTTTCACTAGTACGAGTACTACACAGATGCTTGAAGTTAGGCCATTAAAAACAACCACCTACACAGTCATGGCAGTTAATGCACTTGGCTGCGCAAAATCGGTATCACTTACTGTCGAGGTGGTGGATGATTATGCCACGCTGTCTGCTACAAATCTGATTACGCCAAATGGTGATGGGCACAATGATGTATGGAAAGTGGAAAATATAGACGCTTATCCGGATAATCAGGTTACCATATTCGATCGTGCTGGTAGAATAGTATATACAAAAAGGAATTACGATAACAGTTGGGCTGGCACTTCGAATGGCAATTTGCTGGCCGAAGCAACCTACTATTATGTAATCGACTTTGGAAAAGGAAAGCTGAAACAAAAAGGTTTCATGACTCTTGTTCGAAATCATCCTGGCAAATAACAAACAGTAAAATTAAAAATGATGAATAAGCAAAAATTAAAATATATAAAGCACTTTGTAGCTATAATAGTGGTTATATTATTTGCCACAGTAACTCTTAAGGCTCAAACGGGTACATTTAATGCACAATATTATACTGATAGATACCTGGCAAATCCGGCGATGGCGGGTATAACAAACGGGTGGATGTTGGGGCTCAGTCACCGCTCTCAATGGACATCAGTTGATGGAGCGCCTACTGTACAGCAAATTACCGGCGAGTGGCGGGGTAATAAAACAGGTATTGGCTTAAATTTAATATCGGATAGGGCAGGCTTGCAGAGAAATTTTAAAGCAATGGCAACCTATTCTTATCATATCCCTTTAAACGGAAATGGAATCGAGCTTCATTTTGGTCTTTCCAGCGGTTTAGTCGCTCAACGTCTATCAGCTGGTGATGTTAGAGGAGATGCCAGCGACCCACTGATTGCCATGTATAATCAAAGGGCTGCCTATTTTGATAGCGATTTTGGAACAGGAATTACCATTAAGAACTTCGAATTCGAAGCCGCATTTCCCAATTTGCGCAATACCTTTTGGCAGCGGCAAAAGGCTGTTGAAAGTGTAAATACGTTTTATATTACTACTAGTTACAAATTTCAGGTCGCTGGAAGTCAAATTGAACCAAAATTTGTCTTCAGAGGATTAAAAAATTCCAGCGATATATGGGATGCCGCCCTGCAATACAGCTTCGTACAAAAGCAGGTTAAACTGATGGGTGTATATCGAAGCTCAGGAACGCTGGGTTTTGGCGTGGGTGCTGATTTTATGAAAAACTACACTTTTAACTTTTATCACAATGCCCAGATCAATGCCCCATTATCTAGTTATACCAACGGAGAATTTGAGTTGTTTTTAGGTATGAAGTTTTAAGAGCACCAACGATAAAGTTATGTCGTGGAAGAATGATTCGGTAATAAATTATCCTTCTTAAACTGCCATCAAGAGAAAGATGGACGCTAATTGTGTCAAAAGCCCCTAGAGGAACTATCTAGGGCTTTTGATTTTTAGAATGAAATCCGAATATCTTGAGCATTTTTTGAGCTTTTAGTTACTCAATTTATTGAGGCCATTTGCAGTTGAGGGAAAATTCAGATCAATGACAAGCTCATCGAAAGCATCCTAATTGATGTGTTCGTCAAATGGTGGGGCGGGTGAAGTTTGATCTTGGCTTTAAGTTTTAATCTAATGGGAAAGAGTTCATTACGAAAGATATTAATTTTATGATGAGAGTACCAGTTAGCATAACCGTCATAATGATATTGGAATAATGGAGGGCATAGGTGCTTAAAAAAAAGTTGTCTGTAGAACATTAAGGAAAGAAATGAAGTGAAATTTATGTTGAGTTGGATTTATAGCTGAATTGTAGCGCATTTCGTATTGGTTGAAATAATAAATTCATACGCTGCAACTTCGCTATCGAATCACGTTTAAAACGAGCAGATTAATTGCAAAATGATCACAAGGTCTTTAAACCGTTCACGCATTGCAATAAAGCCATATAGATTTTAAACACATTAATAAATATTTTTAAACCAAAACTTAACTAGAAAACCACTAAAGAACATGAAAAAATTTGTTTGCCGAAACACTATCTGATCTGCATATGCTTCTAGCTAACAGTCTAAAATTTTCTGAGTTCTTTAAAAAAATATAGATGGATCGAATGAACAAGCCCGGTGATAAAATAAAGTACAGGGAGTACCTGGATGCATTGGATATTGTATTACGTTTTAGCAAACAGTTGCAAAGTGACTTTTCCGATTCTGAAACGCCGATTGATACTGATATTCTCGATCAGGCTGAAACCCTGCTGCTGGATGTGCTGCAAAACGTTAATTCCATCAGGCTGTTTAATGTCCTGAGTTTATTTTTAGATGCAGAGATCAAGTACGGAAAGATACCATTTGGAACTTCTGATAAAATAACCGTTTCATTTTTTGTAACAAAGTACCGGTTACAGGATTTGAGAAAAATCCGAAACTTTGGCTCCAATGCCCGATCTTGTTTGACAAAGGCGCTTTCAGATCATGGCTATACCTTACTGCCCTAGCGCTTCATTATTTAAATTGATCCTGTTTTTAGGAGCGAACGACATAAATTGAAAAAGGTTTTAACTTTTGGAAGTCTATTGGCGAAATTTTTCAATATATTAGATCGACCAAATGAATCAAAACAGAAATACATTGCATGGGAGCGCGTTAAAACCTCATTGGACAGTTTTTATTGCCGAATGCGATACAACGGCTTTCAAAAAAATATATCTCCATTATTATCATTATCTAACTTATATTGCATTAAAAAAAGGGTTTTCTACAAGCAGAACCAAAGATGTTTTAAACGAACTTTTTTTATCTGTTTGGGAAAATCGGAAAAAATTAGGCCATATCGATAACCATCATAATTATTTGATTACGGTTTTCTTAAGGAAACTCTATAAAAAAGAAATTCCTCTGGCAGAATGCTTATCCTATGACGAGTTCTCTGATTTAAAATCATTGCCTTCTGTTGAAGAAGAATACATCATAAAAAGTAACCAGCAACATTTAAGCGATATCTTACATAAATTTATAGGCCAGCTCCCAACCAAGCAAAAATCTCTGATCTACCAAAAGTTCTATTTGGGCCTGAGTTATGAAGAAATTGCCGCTGCCAACCAAATTTCTATAAATACAGCTTACAATACCATGTATAAAGCATTGGATAAGCTTAAAATAGCAATAGGTAAAGAACATTTAAATGAAATTTATTTAGCGCTAATGGCCATTTCTATACTATTTTTCATTTTTTTTATAAAACAGTAGTGAAAAATTAATGGTTGTTGCTCTATTGTGGAAACCAAATAGAAAATGCAGCAACAAGATCTCCAGAATCTGATCCAAGATCAACGCTTTATCAACTATTGCCTGAATACTAATTTGGCAGATACAGAATATTGGGAGAAATGGGTTTCCGATCATCCAAACGACAAAAATGAAATCGTTGAGTTAAAAAAAACAGTGTTGCTTCTCCGCGATCACATTGGTAACATAGAAGCTGAAGCACAATTTGAAAAATTAAACAATCAACTTTCGCAACAAAATGCCAATGAGCCAAAACGACGGAAATTATTATCTGTATGGCTAAAAGTCGGCACAGCCGCGATTCTTGCTGTAGCGATGGGTATAGGCTTTTATTGGATCAAACAAAGCAATACTCAAGTTAAAAGTACTTACACAAAAGATATTGGCCCTGGTCGTAATCAAGCTACCCTAACCTTGGCAAATGGCAAAAAAATTAGTTTAACCAAAGCAAATAATGGGCTAGTAGCTGCTGAGGGTGGAATTAAAATTACCAAAACAGCAGATGGACAGTTGGTTTACGATTTTTCGAAGACAACAAGCAACGGTAGCCCTTCCTCGTTTAATACCTTATCTGTACCCATAGGTGGGCAATGGCAGGTCATCTTGCCCGATCAAACCAAAGTTTGGCTAAATGCGCAGTCGAGTATTACCTATCCAACTAAATTTAACGGAAACCAGAGAAAGGTAAAAATATCAGGTGAGGCTTATTTTGAAGTTGCACACAATAAAAAAATGCCTTTTAAGGTAGAAAGCAGAGGGCAGGTGGTTGAGGTTTTAGGAACTCATTTTAACATTATGGCCTATGCTGATGAAGAAATAATCAAAACCACACTGCTGGAGGGTTCTGTTAAGATTTTTAATAACAGGCAATCTCAATTATTAAAGCCCGGGCAACAGGCTGTGGCTAGTTCTAATGGAATCAGCCTATCAGATTATGTAGATGTAGAAGAAGCCATAGCCTGGAAGAATGGCGACTTTCAGTTCAATGAAAATCTTGAAACCATTATGAGCAAGATTGCCAGATGGTATAATGTTGAAGTGGTGTACCAGGTAAAACCATCCAGTGATCTTACTTTCTCTGGCAGAATTTCGAGATCCAGAAATATTTCTGCGATTTTAAAAATGCTTGAATATAATGGCGATGTGCACTTTAAGATAGAAGGAAGGAGGGTTATCGTGACGAATTAATACTTGACACGGTAGTGCCAAAAAATGGTTGAAAGTGCGCTAACACCTTCAACCTTACGCTGGGATTACCCTTTCCGGAAATCCGGAATAAAAAATGACTTGAACCATTTTCAACTAAACCCAACAATTCAAATTTATGAATTTATACTTACAATCTAGGGATGGATGCAACCGCCCTACCCAACAAAAAATCTTGCGGGTTATGAAATTAATTGCTTTTTTGCTCACGACGGTAATTATGCAGGTAAGCGCATCAACATTTGCACAAAAAATTACACTCAATAAAAACCAGGCTTCCTTACGCCAGATTATGTATGCCATCAGAGCTCAAAGTGGCTACGATTTTTTATATAATAATAAAATTTTAAAAAATGCAAATCCCGTAACCATTAATGTTAAAAATGCAAGCATAGAAGAAGTTCTGGCACTCTGTTTTTCTAATCAACCTATAGCCTACAAGGTTGAAGACCATGCTGTTTTTTTAAAAGTGAAAGAAATTATAACTGCAAATCAGCTAGTCAAAATAATCGAAATTCCAATAAAAGGAAAAATAGTAGATGAAAAGGGGCAGCCCATACCTGGGGTGACCGTAGCTGAAAAGGGCACAAAGAATGTAACTTCTACTACCGGAACCGGCGAATTTGTCATTAATGTAAAAGATGATGCTGCGGTTTTAGTCATAAGCTATATCGGTTATCAGACTAAAGAATTAACTGCTGGAGGCATTGGGTCGGCTGCAATTACTCTAATTCCTGCTGAGCAGAAGTTAGATGATGTTGTGGTTACTGCCTTAGGGGTAGAGCGCGCTTCAAAATCACTATCTTATAATGTTCAGACCTTAAAGTCAGAAGATTTAACTACGGTTAAACAAAATAATTTTATCAATTCCTTAAGTGGTAAAGCTGCAGGGGTGACCATTTCTTCAAGCACCTCTGGTGTGGGTGGTTCTGCTAAAGTGACCTTGCGTGGCAATCGCTCTGTAAATGGCAATAACCAGCCTTTATACGTAATAGATGGTGTGCCGATGTTAAATGCCCGGGGCAGTCAGCCAACTGATATTTATGGCAGTGGTGTAAGTGATGGCGGTGATGGCATTTCTAACCTTAATCCAGAAGATATAGCCAGTATCTCTATTTTAGAAGGGGCATCTGCTTCAGCACTTTATGGTAGCCAGGCACAAAATGGCGTGATTTTAATTACCACTAAAAAAGGAAAAATCGGTAAAGCCGAAATTAACTTTAACTCGTCTTATCAATCAAGTCAAACCGCTTACAGGCCAAAATTCCAAGATAATTATGGAGCGGTAACTACACAAACCACAGGCGACATTACAAGTTGGGGACCAGCTGCAACTACCAGTCACGATCATTTGGATCAATATTTCCAAAATGGAAATAACTTCAACAATGCACTTAATTTTTCTGCCGGTAATGATTTAGCACAAACATATATTTCGTATGCCAATACTAGTGCCAGTGGTATTACACCGACAAACAAACTAAGCCGTCATAATTTAAACCTGAGGGAAACGGCGAATTTTTTGAAAGGGAAATTATCGGTTGATGCAGGTTTAAATTACATCAACCAGATTGTTAATAACAAACCTCCAATTGGAGTTTATCCAAGTCCTTTATTATCTCTTTATCTCTTTCCACGAAATGTAGATATTACTCCATACAAAGAAAATTACCATAATACGCAACTACAGGGTTACAACCGTCAGTTTTGGTTAACAAAAAACGGAGATTTTCACCAGGAAAACCCGTGGTGGATTCTCAATAACGAGCCCAACGTAACTAAACGTAACCGTTATTTAATTACAGGTAGCGTAAAGTACACTTTTGCCGATTGGTTAAATCTACAGGTTAGGGGGAATTTAGACCGCACCACTGATGATTCGGAAACCAAAAGGTTTCAAGGTACCGATTTTAACCTGAATGGACTAGGTAATGGAAGTTATGCAATTGGTAGCAGTACCCAGATCCAAAAGTATGCAGATGCGATTGCAAATTTTAAAATACCGTTAAACTTACAGGATTTTAAAATCGGAGGTTTAATCGGTACCAGTATTACCGATAATTCAGCTACAGGAATGTCTATGGGTGGAAATTTATTAACTCCCGATTATTTCGTAGCCAGCAATATCGTAGCACAAGCAGCCCAAACTATTGCGCCGGGTGCCACGAGCACACTTCCTGTACTTAATCCGGGTAGTGCCTCACGCAGCCATACACAGCTACAGGCTGCCTTTGCCAACTTAGATTTAGCTTACAAAGATTGGGCGTTTTTAACCGCAACCTTTAGGCAGGATTGGTCTTCTACACTCGCATTTACAGCAAATAAATATTACAATTATCCTTCTGTCGGCTTATCACTTGTGCCATCACAAATGACCAAGATGCCCGAATTTATATCTTTTGCAAAAATAAGAGGCTCATATACCGAAGTAGGGAATACATTGCCATCATATCTTACGCGGTTTTTAAATAGTCAAAATGCTCAGGGAGCATTAGTCTTTAATACCAACAGTGCAGAATTTACTTTAAAGCCTGAGCGCACTAAAACCTTCGAAACAGGTGCAGAATTCAGGTTTTTTAAAGATAAGTTAAGTTTAAGTTTTACTTATTATAAAACCAATACTATTAATCAATACTTTGCTTATGCACCACCAGCACCATCACTGGTAGGCGTAGCATATTATAATGCAGGTAAGATCCAAAATGCTGGTTATCAGTTTATAATAGGCTATAACGCATTGGCGGGAAATGATTTTAGCTGGACTACTTCCATTAACGGGGCATCTAACAAAAACAAAATTTTAGAGGTAAGGGATCCGGAAGATAATACCAAGTTTGCTTTAACTGGCGATACTTATGGTTATAGCTCTATAGTAAGAAAAGGAGGTTCATATGGTGATATTTATGCGCAAACTTTTGTTTACGATGACCAAGGAAGGATGAAATTGTCTGGAAACGGCACTACCGAACCTTATCGCCCATTAAAATCAACGGAAACGGTGTATGTGGGTAATCCTAATCCTAAATTTCAGGCGGGCTGGAGCAATACATTTAACTACAAAAATTTTAGCTTAAGCCTGTTAGTTGATGGCAAATTTGGGGGCAAAGTAATGTCCATTACTCAGGCTTATATGGATTTGATGGGCGTATCAAAAGAAAGTGGAATGGCAAGGGATAATGGAGGTGTTACCGTAAATGCAGTAAATACTGCCGGACAATCCATTACTACTTTAGACCCAAAAACCTACTATTCTACTATTGGTGCCAGAGGTGCAATGGCAGGCGCTTATATGTATAGTGCTACAGTAGTACGCATGCGCGAGGCCGCCTTAGGTTACAACCTCCCTATTAAAAACAGTGCTTTTAAAAATGTTAGGTTATCGCTAACCGGTAGAAATCTGCTCTATTTCTATAAAAAGGCACCATATGACCCAGAGTTAACCATGTCTACAGGTAATGGCCTATCGGGTGTTGATGCTTTTAATATGCCGGCTACGCGCGACATCGGTTTTAATTTAAATGTAACTTTTTAAGGATACCAAGATGAAAAATAATTCAACAAGATACATCTTAACTACTATTGTGGTGCTTAGCACCTTGTTTAGCTGTACCAAAAAATTCGAAGATTTTAATACCCCTCCACTAGCTTTAAGTGACGAACAATCATTACGCCTGGTGCCTAGTGCAATAGGGCCTATTGAAATGGGTTTACTTACAGGCTTTCAGATTAGTCAGAATTTAAGTGCAGACGCTTATGCCGGTTACATGATGTCGCCAACTAATTTCGAAGGAGGCTTCAATAATTTAAACTATTCGTTGGTGAGCCGTTGGAACGACGGTCCTTTTACACATCAATATAATATGGTAATGGCGCCCATAAAAAAAATAGCCGAAGCAGGCGCACGTACTACGCTACCCGATGTTTGGGGAGTCGCACTATTAATACAGGTACAGGCTATGCATAGGGTAACTGATAAATTTGGCCCTATTCCTTATACCAAAACAGGTACTTCTTTTCGGGTTATTCCATACGATGATCAAAAAACAATATATGCTACATTTTTTAAACAGATTGATACTGCTGTGAACAACATGCGGACTTATTTGGCAAGTAATCCACCCGTTAAAAACAGAATTGGTAATAACGATTTTATCTACAGAGGAGATCTGGCAAAATGGATAAAGTTTGGTAATTCTTTACGGTTACGCTTGGCCATGCGTTTGGCTAAAATAGATCCAGCTACTGCAAAAACACAAGGCGAACTTGCCTTAAGCGCACCAGAAGGTGTTTTGGCTGCCAATACCGATAATGCCGTTTTAACCAGTGGAAAACAGAATGATTATTGGTTAGTTACTTTTGCCTATAACCGCGATAATATGCTTAATGCCTCATTTGGAACTTATTTAAATGGTTATAACGATCCAAGAGCAACAAAAATGGCGTTACCTGCTACACAGGCTGGTATTGCAGGCAAATATTCAGGTATACGTTTAGGAGCCGATGTAACCAAGGGTGATTACAGAACATTTACGGCCTTTAATTATACTGATACTTATACGCAGTTTGCACCGCACATGGAAATGAATGCAGCCGAAATGTGGTTCCTAAAAGCTGAAGCTGCATTAAGAGGCTGGACTGGTGCTGGAGATGCCAAAGCCAACTACGAAAAGGGAATACAAACTTCTATGGATCAATGGGGGGTATCTATCGGTGGATACTTAAGTGACGCTACAGCTAAGCAAGAAGATTATGTTGATCCTATTAATCCGGTTAACAACACTTCGGCACGATCATCAATTACCATAAAATGGGATGATGCGGCAAGCCAGGAGCAAAAACTGGAAAGAATTATTGTTCAAAAATGGCTGGCTATTTTTCCTGATGGGTATGAGGCCTGGGCTGATTATCGCCGTACAGGTTATCCAAAGCTTTTTCCTGTTGCCCGTAATTTCAGCAATGGTACTATCGATACCGAGACCCAAATTAGAAGATTGCCTTATGCACAATCAGAGTTGTTAGGCAACCCTGAGGGAGTTAAAACTGGTTTAGCGCTGCTTGGGGGACCTGATAACGGAAGTACACGTGTATGGTGGGATAAAGGCGGGCCTAATTTTTAATTTAATAAATAATAAGGCTGTATTCGTGTAGGATAACCATTTCAAGACATGAAGTTTAAGACAATTTTAAAATCTATTAGTAGGCTAATAACCTAAATTATGCGCTTGGTTTGAAATAGGCGGACTTAGTAGCGCCGCCTGTTTTAAGCTTTATGTCTCAAAAAATCTTACAATAATGCTTTGAAATAGCAATCTACCCAAATTATTCAGCATCAAATGCGGCACTTCATTTAATACTTATTCAGCCAAAGGAATTACAGCCAGTTTACCAATTGACTGAACTAATTAACTAACCTTTAAAACCAAAAAGTATGAAAAACAAAAAAAACTTCAAATTGCTTGTATTTATTTTACTGGCAATTACCGCTCTTTCTTGTAAAAAAACGCCAGATCTTGATCAATCTGCTGATCCTACATCTACCTTTAAATCAAATGCTTATAAAAGTTTTGTTGGTCATCCGGCGGGATTACAAACCAACCTCAGGATGTATGGTTATTTGCAAACCTGGGGAACTTCTTATGCACAGGAATTGGATAACATTAACCTTGATCAGCTAACCGATCTTTGTATCTCATTCATTAATCCTGATGTAAATGGAAATTTTACTGTAAGCCAAGATATTATTGATGCAGTTCCAAAGGCACACTTGCAAGGAGTGAGAGTACACTATTCTATCGGTGGCGGTGGCGGTCCAGCCTATTGGGATAACCTGGTTGCGCCTGCAAACCGTACACAGGTAATAACGAATATGATTGCTGTTTTAAATAATTATAATTTTGATGGTATTGATGTGGATCTTGAAGGAGCACGAATCAGCAACAATCCCGCCAATTATAATGCGTTTGTGATCCAGCTGGCCGACGCAATCCACAATAGTGGCAAGCTGGTATCTATTGCTATTGCCCGTTATCAGGCTAATCAGGTAACAACTGCTGCTTATGCCAAACTGGATTATCTAAACGCCATGATTTATGATTACCGGCCAGGTTATGCCGCATCGCACTCTTCTTTGGCACAATTCCAATACGACTATGGTATTTTTAAAACTAAAGTGCCTTCGGCTAAGATCAATCTGGGTGTGCCCGGTTATGCTTATGAATATGAAGGAAATAATGTTGTAACACAGGTTTCAATTAAAAATATTCTACAGCAGTTTCCTAAAGCTTACGCGCTTAATTATCAATATGCTACCCCTACCAAATCATGGTGGTATGATGGCCATCCTGTACTCAGACAAAAAGTAGCTTACTGCCTGCAAGAACATGTTGGGGGGATGATGATCTGGCAAATGATGCACGATCCAAAAGATGATGAATCATCTTTATTAAAATTAATGAATTATTGTGCAGGAAATCCGGCAATGGCGGGCTTCAATCCTGTAACTGACTATTCTTTTACCGCAAAGAACAGCAACTTAGCCATAGAGGTGACAGGTGCCTCTTTAAACAACGGGGCTGGTGTGCAACAAAACACCTTTGCAAATGCAAATAACCAAAAATGGTTGCTTGCAGCCACTAATAATGAGTTCAAAATTACCAATAAAAACAGCGGGAAGGTGTTAGATGAGGTGGATGAAACTGCTAGCGGTCAGGGTTTACAATTTATACAGAATACCTGGCATACCGGAGGTAACCAAAGATATAAATTAGTACCCGATATTTTGGGTTACTATAAAGTTGTAAATGTTGCCAGTAACCGATTAGCCTCAGTTAATGGAGCCTCAACAGCAGTGGGTGCAAAAATAGTGCAGTGGCCTGATGCTAATGGTGATAACCAAAAATTCATCATTAGAAAACATTGATCTACATAAGATACATTAATTTAATAAATAAGATAGGTGTTCTTGTCGCTTCGCACATTTTTTATTAACACACTGATAAATTTTTTTAACCCTGACTAAAATATTATGAAAACACAAGCATTTCAGTCAATCAAAGCTTATTTGGCTATTCTAGTCCTAGCCATATTACTTGCATCCTGTAAAAAAGCAGTTGTGCAAGACGGAGAGACCACAACATTTTCAGCTAAAAAAAGTATGACAAGCCCTCAAGGGCTTTTACCCGGTGGTAGCACAAGAACAGTAGGTTATTTTACTATTTGGAATACTGGTACGGAGGATTGGAGTACATGGATTGATAATACTAATGTTGAGCAATACTCGGATCTCATATTCGCGTTTATTAACCCCGATGCCAGCGGTAATTTTACCATTACACCCAGCCTTACAGCAGCTATCACCAAAGCCCATAATGCTGGTGTATCACGTGTATTTATTGGCATTTCTAGCAATACGCCAAATAGTGATGTGAGTAACCAGGTAAATAACAATCGCGCTAATTTTATCACTAATATTAGAAACTTTGCTATAGCAAACAATCTGCAAGGAGTGGATTTGGATTTCGAAGGTAATGGCATTATCCCCAATTTTAATTCTTTTGTAACCCAATTGGCAGATGACTTGCATGCTCACTCGCTAAAATTGTCTGTAGCAATTGCCCGCTGGCAGGCTAATGCTATTAGCGCTGCAGCCTATAACAGTGTTGATTATCTAAATGTGATGAGTTACGATCATGGTTCGGGTACTAATACGCCAGGCCCTCATTCTTCTTATGAAAATTTTACGCTCGATTTTACAACGTTTAAGACGAAGATGAACAACAATGCTTCAAAAATAAATATGGGTATACCTGCTTATGCTTATGAATACATAAACGGAACATTCAATAATCAGATAGGGTATAGAGGTATTGTCCAACAAAATCCAACGGCTCATGCCGTTAATTACTTTTCACCTAATCCAACTAAAAAATGGTTCTACGATGGTTTTCCCATGATTCGTCAGAAAGTTCCTTACTGCCAGCAACAAGGGGTGGGTGGCATAATGATATGGCATGTTTTGGCCGATTCGAAAGATGATAAATCACTAATCAAATTTATTAATTACTGTTTAAATAATCCCAACAACCTAGGTTTTGATCCGACAGTAGCTTATCGTTTTAAAAATCTAAACAGTGGTAAATATATGGATGTAGCAGGGGCTGCTTTAAACAATGGAGCCAATGTCCAGCAAGAAAGCTATAACAGTGTTTCTAATTCACAAAAGTGGATACCCACTCATTTGGGAGCTGGCCAGTTTAAATTTACCAATGCAAACAGCGGCTTGGTATTAGAAACCTTTGGGCTTTCTACTGCAAATGGTGTAAATATCGATCAATGGTCATGGGGCGGAGGAAATAACCAAAAATTTAAACTTGTCGCTAATTATTTGGGTTATTACACCGTCACCAATGTTAACAGCGGCAATGTGCTTGAAACATATGGTTTATCTACTGCCGATGGAATAAATATTGATGTATGGAGCTCCGGTGGCGGGCTTAATCAACAATGGATTATTGAAAAATAACAATATAAGCAATAGCCCTAAGGTACACTGAGGCTGAAAAACTACCCATTGGAAAAGGGCTTATGAATTTTATTTCGTAGGCCCTTTTCTTTTGAGCCGGCTAATCTGAAAATCCGTACAGCTCTGGATATCGCAGAATGGCAGCGGAAGTACTTCGACTAATCAAAACAACCACAATAATAGGGTCAGCTGGTTATCACAAATCAGGAATCGCTGATTTATTCAACGTGGGAAAAATATTTGGTTTTATCATGAGAGTATCAGCGATGCTAGCCGTCATAATAATATTGAGACGATGCAGTATTCAAATCCTTATAAAGAGCTATCCGTAGAATAATTGGGAAATGAATAAAAAGTGGAATTGTAATTAGATGTTTGATTGCCAGATATTTTTTGTCATTGTCTCAGTGCAATAAAATCCGTACAGATTTTAAATACACGTACAAATATTTTTAACCAAAAACCTAACCAAAAATTATGAAAACAAATGTATTCTGCCTGAATAGAAGCTACTGCTGTATAGTGGCATTCTTGATCTTGTTCACCTCGTGTAAAAAGGCTACTGTGCCTAATGAAGACACGACAGGATTCTCAACAAATAAACGTATGGCAAACAGCCAGACGCTCTCCGCAGGGGGTAGCCTTCGAAAAGTGGGCTACCTTACCCTGCATAGTGTTGGAGGTTCGGATTTCGATACTTATATCGATAGCTTTGTTACATCTCAATACACTGATATTATTATTGCATTTCTTAATCCAGATGCCTCCGGTAATTTTACCATTACCACAAATGTCACCCAGGCAATTACAAAAGCACATAACGCGGGCCTCCGTATTTATTTTGGCACTGGTACAGTCGAAGCTAATGGCAATGCAAATAATTTGATCAATAATAACAGGGCGGACTTTATTTCTAAAATCCGTAAATTTACTACCATCAATAATTTCGATGGGGTAGACCTTGATTTTGAGGGAGCTGGTTTAACCAGTAATTTCAGTCCTTTTGTGGTTCAATTGTCTGATTCTCTTCATTTACATTCTAAATTACTGTCCGTTGCGCTTGCCGCATATCAGGCAAGTGTCCTTTCAACTGCTGCTTACAGCAAGCTTGATTTTCTGAATGTAATGAGTTATGATCATGGAACAAATCAACCCGGTGCAAAGCCACACTCTTCTTTTTCCGATTTTGTAACAGATTTTAATACTTGTAAATTAAAAATTTCCCCATCAAAAATAAACATGGGTGTACCGACTTATGCATGGGTTTATGATAATAACGCGCCTACTACTCAAATTGGTTATAGTAACGTAATACAGGCAAAGCCTAGTGGTCACTGCGTAAATACGGTATCACTTACGGCTACACGCAAGGTTTTTTATGATGGCCATCCCGTGATCAGGCAGAAAATACCCTTTGCCCTGCAACAAGGTATTGGTGGTATTATGATCTGGCATGTTTTGTCTGATACTAAGGATGATGCCACGAGCATCATCAAATTTATCAACTATTGTGAGACAAATCCTTCCTGTTTTTATCCGGGTACGTATCGGCTCAGCAATATCAGTAGTGGTAAGCCTATACAAATCGCCGCTGCAAGTAATGCGGATGGTGCTGCAGTAGTACAAGGCATGGGGGATAGCCAGGGTAGTTACCTCTGGCGATTTAATTATGTTAGCGGTATAAATTATGGCATCATTAATAATTATACTAATAAAGCTATGAATGTTAACGGAGCTTCAATAGCAAATAATGCTCCATTGATACAATGGCCTTGGTCGAACCAGGCCGCTAATCAACAATTTAAATTAGAGCCAGATGCTTCAGGCCTTTACACCATCACCGCAGTGCATAGTAATAAACCGATACAGATTTTAAATGCATCTTCGGCAGATGGTGCACAGGTTGTACAGTCTAGTGCGGACGGTGGTTATAATCAGAAATGGTTTATATGGAGATAATTTTTTAATAGTAAAATATTGGGGGGTGTTTGGTCTACCCGCCCAATATTTTTAACCATAAAATTTATTTACGGTCAACATTGCTATATCATTAAAAAAATGATAATTTAAAGTATTTAAACCAGGAGAATCCAACTTTTAAGCGTAGAAAATGAATCGTCGACAGTTTATCGGTAAGGCAGGAAGTACCAGTTTACTTTTGCTGGCCGGCGCAAACTTATTTGCCAGTATAGAAAAACAAGCCATTAACAGTGAATTTCTTTTTTTAGAAGCAGAGCAATTTGCAGATTTAGGTGGTTGGGACTTAGATCAACAATCTATGGACCAAATGGGCTCGCCCTATTTACTGGCACATGGTTTAGGTATTCCGGTTAAAGACGCAAAAACTACCGTAAAATTTCCTTCGGCAGGGCAATACCGAATATGGGTACGCACCCGCGATTGGGTAGCGCCATGGAAGGTACCGGGTGCACCAGGAAAGTTTCAGGTAATTATTGATGGTAAACCAGTAAAAGAAATTTTTGGAACCAAAGAAGAAGATTGGCATTGGCACGATGGGGGTATGGTTACCGTGGGTACCGAGACCCATGTTGCATTACACGATTTAACCGGTTTTGAAGGGCGCTGTGATTCGCTGCTTTTTTGCAGAGATGAAAATTTTAGGCCCACAAATGATGTTCAGGCGCTTACAAAATTCAGAAGAAAACTACTTGGCCTGCCTGATCAGCCTGCAGATGGAGGAAGCTTTGATTTAGCTGTTGTGGGTGGGGGTTTAGCTGGTACATGTGCGGCTTTATCAGCTGCCCGAAATGGTTTAAAGGTTGCATTAATCCAGGATAGACCGGTTTTAGGTGGAAATGGTAGTTCTGAAGTTAGGGTATGGCCTGAAGGAAAAACCCGGCAAAAGCCATTTGTTTATATTGGCGATATTGTGGAAGAAATTATGCTTCCTGGTATGCCAGAACCCGTATATGGATCACGGAATGCTATAAAAGGACAGTATTTTGGAGATGAGCGTAAGCTGAAAATCGTTGCCGATGAATCCCGGATTACCCTATTTACCAATTATAGGGCAATTAGTGTAGAACATACTAAAAGCAAGTTATCAGCAATAGTTATTCAAAGTACAAAGACAGCCTTACAAAAGAAGATTAAAGCTACTTTTTTTGCCGATTGTACAGGCGATGCAACCATTGGTTTTTTAGCCGGCGCCGACTACGAGATCGCCAGCTCAAATATGATGGGGTCTTCTAACCTATGGAATGTTATGGATGCTTCGGATGAAAAGCAGGTGTTAGACTGCGAATGCAAAGACAAAACTGCACTTACCTTGTCCTGGGAAACCGGTAACCGCGAACAGCCATTTCCACGGTGCCCATGGGCCATAGATTTAAGCGATAAACCTTTTCCCGGACGTAAAAATTATAAAGGCCAGTGGGGTAGTGAAGATCCATTGGGTAACCTTGGCGGTTGGTTTTGGGAGAGTGGTTTTGATAAAAATCCCATTACCGATATCGAAAAAATAAGAGACTTAAACTTGAGGGCTATGTACGGTGCATGGGATGCGCTTAAAAATGTTGATAAATTATATCCCAATCACCGTTTGGGCTGGTGTGCATTTATAGCGGGTAAACGAGAATCGCGTAGGTTAATGGGTGACGTGGTACTTACCGGTGATGACTTCTTAAAACGCAAAGCGTTTGCCGATGCCGTTTTTCCGTGTTCATGGCATATCGATATCCATAAGGCAGATGAAAATTTTGATAAAGATTTAAAAGGACAAGAATTTATCTCGCATGCCTCTTCTGGTGAGGGCTACGTGTATGATGGGGTGTATTGGGCGCCTTATAGGATTCTCTATAGCCGGAATATCAACAATCTATTCATGGCCGGAAGGGATATCAGCGTAAGCAATGATGGCCTAGGTCCTGTCCGCGTAATGCGTACCTGCGGCATGATGGGTGAAATTGTAGGTAAAGCAGCAGCAGTTTGCATTAGATATAAAATAACACCACGGGGTGTGTACCAAACGCATTTTGAGGAACTAAAACGACTGATGGAACAACCAGGCAGTACACGCCATTCTTAGCATTCAGTTTGTACCAGAAAAACAAAACTGTAGAATGTAGCGGGATTAAAAGTTATTGTTCAACCAAATATCATACTGGTTATTAACGAAGGTCTAATCTCCATATTTTCTTTAGCAAATACCATTTGGTAGCCTTTTTCCAGTGCTGCCGTCAGATTTTATTTATGCACGCGGAGAGTAATATTGTTTTTATAATGAGAGTACTGGCGATGCTACTGTTATTAAAATATCGTGATTGTACAGTATACAGATCTTTATGAAAAATCTACCCCTAGTATGTTAAGAAAATGACTAAAGTTGAAACGGCAGTTAACTTTTACTTGCCAGACGAGTTAAAATGGGATTTTATATTTCTTACAATAAAATGTTGTACAGATCGTCGGGCTGGTGGAAATTGACAACTAGAGGTTTGTCGCATAAGAGCCCGACTAACATCGCTGTCAATTCAAAGAATGAAATCCAGCACTTGGAGATTTAGAGGCGGGCCAAATGGAAATTCATATAGCCAGAGGTGGTAATGTTATAATTTCATATTACTGAAATGAGAGATAAGGTTCAGAGATCGGAATTGAAGGAACGCTAGCATCAAAGAAACAATTTTATTGTAACAATTATGTGCAGCCGATAGTGAATTTTTATATCATTTTGCTCTATTCAAAAATGTAAACCAGACAACACAAATGAAAATTAAATTTATTTTATTATTTACAGCTATTTGTTTTAGCCTTAAACTTTTCGCGCAACGCGATACCATTCCCATCAATGCTAATTGGAAATTCGCCATCGATTTAAAAGGCGAAGGTATTGCACAGAGCTGGAATATAAAAGATCTAGCCCATTTAAAATCAGTAAACCTTCCGCACACCTGGAATGTAGAAGAGGCGACCCAAAATCACTATGGCTGGGGCTGGTATCGTTACACTTTAAAAGTACCGACAGAATGGAAAAATAAAAACGTGGTTATACAGTTTGGGGCCATTAACCACACCTCAAAGATTTATATTAACGGAAAGGAAGTTTTAGAAAGCATTGGCGACGGGTTTAATCAGATTAAAGTCAATCTCAATGATAAAATCAGTTATGGAAAAGAAAATATCATAACAGTTGCAGTAAATAATGCGTACAATGAAAAGAAAGTACCTTTTAGCAATTCTTTCGATTGGGCAAACGATGGTGGTATTATCAGAAAAGTAGCCCTGATTGTAAGTGGAAAACCTGCTGCCAGTTACATCCATGCCGAGCCAAAACTGGATTTGACTAACAATAACGGACATCTTAAGATAAAACTGGGTTTCGACAAACCCAATCGTAACCTGCAATACGCAATAAAAATAACTGAGGATAACCAAAGCAGTCACAACACCGTATTTGCCAAAACTTTAACACCAATCTGGCAAGGTAATGAGGGCATAACCGAACTCAATCTGGCAAAAGTGAATCCCTGGCATTTTGATTTTCCGAACCTTTACAAGGTACAGGTAAAGGTAATGCTGGGCAATAGAGTGATTGATGAAATTGCTACTAGCGTAGGCTTTAAAAATCTGCAGATGAAAAATGGCCAGATCTTTTTAAATGGCGAAGCCGTAAAACTAATGGGTACAGAATGGACAGCTGGTTCAGATCCTCATTATGGTTTTGCAGAACCCGATTCTATCATCATAAAACACTGCCGCATGTTAAAGGCCGTAAATACCATATTCACGCGTATGCACTTTCAGCAGGATGAATTGTTTTACGATTTCTGCGACAGAAACGGCATCCTGGTTCAGCAGGAAATTCCGCTTTGGGGACCAGAGACCCCGGCCAGCAAGGATGTGAGTACCATTGCGATACAGCAACTCGGGCATATGATTAGCAACTTTTATAACCACACCAGTATATTCTCATGGGCAGTAGGTAATGAGTTGCGTGGACGTGATGCTGATATTAAGCAAATGATTGATGATCTAATGATACACACAGGGGAACTGGATAAAACCAGAATGAAAGCCTATGTAAGCAACACGCTTACCAGCAGTTTCAGCAATCACAAAAACTTTGTACCCGATGGTGCCAGCCAGGGCGATTATTTAATGATGAACGAATATGGAGGCAGTTGGTGGCAATTGCCAGTAGCTAAAATAGGTAATTATCTGGATAGTATCCATGTAAGTTATCCAGATAAAACATTAATTATTTCAGAGTTCGGCTTGTGCGAACCCAATTTTAAAGGTGGCGACGAACGCCGGATACAGGATATGGTTTACCATATGGCCACTTTCGAAAACAAGCCTTTTGTACAGGGTGCGATTTACTTCGATTTAACCGATTACCGCACCCACTATCCGGGTACAAGTGATACTACTAAATTTAAAAGAAGAGTACATGGCGTTTACGATATGTATGGCAAACCTAAACCTTCAATGAAGGTGTTGAGAGAGCTATCTTCTCCGGTTGAGGTGCAAGTGGCTAATGTGTTGACTCCAGAAAAAAAAGAACCTTTTACGGTAACCATTTTTGGGAGCATGGGCTTGCCACAGCATACCGTGAAGGGTTATAAAATCTACGTCTCAAGCCGTACAGACAATTGGGTCAGCCAGAAAGCATAGGATCTACCCACTTTAACTCCCGGCCAGGAAATTAAAATGAAACTCGAAAAAGATTATGAAGGTAAAGCGGTCATAACTGTGGTAAGGCCAAATGGTTATGTGGTAAGCCAGCAGGAGTTGTAGCTACGAAAATTAGAATAGCAGAGTAAGGATAAGTTTAATCTTAAAATGGAATACAGAGCTGAAAATAATTTATAAAATCCGATTTAACTTAACGAGTGCAAGGGAAAGGGATTATTAACAATGAACCATGGTCAATTTAACCATTGATATAAGCGATAACTGGCTTAACAATCACTCAAAGCGATATCCATCTTTAATAAAAATGATATAAACCCAAGTAAGAGTTTTTTAAATACGATATTTGTTTATTAATATTAAACTTTATTTGCCTTTTTGTAAACTATTTATTTGGAAAATACTTTCGACAATTTGAATAATGAAATCAATATTAACCTTCGTGGCGTTACTGGTAATAAATTTGGGTAACGTCGTTGCTCAAAATCAACGCCCCAATATTATCATTTTTTTGGTCGATGACATGGGTTGGCAAGATACTTCACTTCCATTTTGGAAGGAAAAAACCCCACTCAATCAGCGTTACCATACGCCAAATATGGAACGTATGGCAAAGGAGGGGATGAAGTTTACCAATGCCTACGCAGCACCAGTTTGTACACCAAGTCGTACGGCCATGTTAACAGGTCTAAATCCTGCACATAGTGGCATCACTAGTTGGACAAACCCTCAAAAAGATCAAAATACTGATGCAAAAGACGACCAATTTGAACCTGCAAAATGGAATTACAACGGTTTAAGTCCTGTTGATGGTATAGTAAAAACAGTATACGCAACACCTTTTCCTCAACTGCTTAAAAACGCAGGATATTTTACTATTCATGTAGGCAAAGCACATTGGGCCTCGACTGGCACACCGGGAGCAAACCCATACAATATGGGTTTTATGGTTAATATAGCCGGCCATGCAGCCGGAAACCCACAGAGCTATCTTCCGCAAGAAAATTATGGCAATATGTTGGGAAAAGCCGGATTGAGAGCAGTACCCGATATGGAAGAATATTATGGTACTGAAACCTTCTTAACCGAAGCGCTAACCAAAGAGGCGATAAAAACGCTGGATGCGCCCATCTGCAATAAGCAGCCATTTTATTTAAATTTTGCACATTATGCAGTACATACACCCATACAAAGTGATAAAAGATATTTTCAAAAATACATAGAACTCGGACTAGACAGCACCGAAGCTGCCTATGCCAGTTTGGTAGAAGGTATGGACAAAAGCCTTGGTGATGTTTTGGATTTCGTAAAGAAAAAAGGCATAGAAAAGAACACGGTTATCATTTTCATAAGCGATAATGGTGGATTAAGCCTGGCTGGCGAACGGGGAGGTGCAGCCTACACCCAAAATCTGCCCTTAAAAGCAGGCAAAGGTTCGGTTTATGAAGGAGGCATTAGAGAGCCGATGATTGTTAAATATCCAGTCCTGGTAAAACCGTCAACGGTTACCAATCAGTATGTAATTATTGAAGATTTTTTTCCCACTATCCTGCAACTGGCAGGAGTCAAAGATTATAAAACCGTACAAAAAATTGACGGAAAAAGTTTCGTGCCTCTGTTAAAAAATCCTTCCTCCGTAGATAATGAGCGTAGCCTAGTGTGGCATTTCCCTAATAAATGGCAAAACTTAAAAGAGGAGGGTATCAATTATTTCAGCGCCATACGCAAAGGCGACTGGAAATTGGTGTATAACCTTCGCAATAGTAAATACGAACTATATAACCTTAAAAATGATATCGGTGAAACCAATGATTTGTCGAACACTCAGCCACAAAAAGCAAAAGAGCTTGTGCAGTTGCTAGGCGCCCGCTTAAAAAACTGGAACGCCCCGATGCCAATCTACAAATCCAATCAGCAACCTGTTGCGTGGCCTACAAGCATTCAACCCTAATTTTTAAATAATGAAGAACTATTTGAAGAATAGATTTTGTTTTATAGCGACAATAGCTTGCGGGCTATTTGCTGTTCATTTAACAGCTTTTGCACAATCTATTAAGTTAGTAGGCACCATAAGAGACAATCGGGAGGTATTACAATGGGTGCAGGTTAAAGATAAACAATCAGGCAAAAAAGTAATTACAGATGCCGATGGGAGGTACGAACTAGAGGTTGGTTCAAACGCCATACTTCAAATTACCGCTAAAGGATACCAAAGCCAAACGGTACAGTTAGAAAATAAACCCATCATCAATGTATTATTGGTTCCTGATGCTGGCTATCTCCATAAAACGCTGCTTAAAAAAATAAAAGAAATAGAGCCTTATGCTCATTTTTTACAAGCCGAAAAGCAGACCGTTGTTAAATCAAATCCGCTTTACTATCGGGCACGTTTGGCTTATATTGAGAATGTATATTTTGAGAACCCTCATGTGCAAAGCCCTGATAAAGCGCTAAAGGTATTTCTGGATTATTGTAAAACGCAAAATCTTCTAAATGATTTTTCAGGGCAATTTGCAAAGGCAGCCCGTACACTAGGCTTTGAACTGATTACCGACCAGAGTCCGGTGAATATGGACGAAACAATCCCAGCCTCAACAGCCATTCGAAATATTGCTTATACTACGCCTAATGGTTATAGCCAAAAACTCGATCTGTTTTTACCAAAAAACGCTGCCAGTAAACCAATCCCATGTGTAATTTTTGTGCATGATGGCGGTTGGGCAGTGCATAAACGGGCCTGGTTTGAAGCGCAGGCCAGGTATCTGGCTGCTAAAGGATACGTGGCTGTTAATATCGACTACCGGATGATTGATGCAGTTACACCCTTACAATCTGTTTACGATGCAAAGGCTGCGGTGAGGTGGGTAAAAGCAAACGCACTAAAATTTAATATTGATACCAATAAAATTGGTGCTTGCGGTGCCTCGGCAGGTGCACATTTAGCCGGGATTTTAGCCACCACGGGTAATGATCCTGTACTGGAAGGGGATGGCGATAACCGAAAGTTTTCGAGCAAAATACAGGCTGCAGCGGGCTTTGCAACCCCAACATTGACCGGAAGGAAAACCTGGCCAAGGGGACAAGCAGAAAGTTTGCCCGATTGGTTTGAAAAGATTTCGCCATATAAACACATTACACCCGATGATGCCCCGTTTTTATTTATTCATGGAAGCGATGATAGCTTAGTTTCAGTTGATGAGGCAAAAGATATGTACAAACGCTATCAGGAAAACGGAATATTAACAGAATTGGAAATACAAGAAGGCAAAGGTCATGTTTTTTATATGAATATGACAGTTATGGAACATGCATATCAATTTTTTAAAAAAGTATTTAACTAAAAATATTAATCTATAAGGAGAAGCTGAACATTACACTAACCATAAACCACAAATGAACTAAAATGAAAAAACAGTACATCTTTTTTACCATCCTGATGTGGACCATTTGCTTTACTGCAATTGCCCAGAAAAAAATCCGAATAGCCTGCGTAGGCAATAGTATCACCTATGGCATGGGCATTGCCAACCGCGAAAAAAACAGTTACCCGGCACAGTTGCAAAATATGTTGGGCAGTGGATACGAGGTCATGAACTTCGGTCATAGCGGCGCTACGATGTTAAAAAATACCGTCAATCCTTATTGGAAAACAAAAGCATACGCCGATGCCTTAAAGAGCGAACCTAATATCGTACTGATCAAATTAGGTACCAACGATAGTAAAGGGCAAAATAGAAACAGATATGATGAATTTGAAAATACGTACAAGGAACTGATTAACAGCTTTAGGCAACTATCAACTAAACCACGCATTATTTTAGTTGCGCCTGTCGCTGCATTTTCTACCGATACCACTTACATTTCAGATCCTGTTCTGGTGAACCGGATTATCCCAATGATACAGCATGTAGCGTATCGTGAAAAACTGGAAATCATTAATCTCCATCCGCTGTTTGTTGATAAGGAAAGTATGTTTCCGGATAAAATCCACCCTGCATCAATTGGTGCTTCCATTATTGCATCGAGGTTATATGAAACCATCACTCAAAACAGGACTGAAAATTCCGACATTTTTTCTAAAATAAAGGAAGACAAAAATATCACTGAATTTAATGGCTTTGAATGTGCCAGCTTTAAATTTAACGGGCGTGATTGTAAGGTGGTTAAGCCAAAAGTGGTAGCGAAAGGCCATCTATGGGTATGGCGTGCCCGTTTCTGGGGACATGAGCCACAAACAGATGTTTCTTTACTGGAACGTGGTTTTCATATTGTTTACTGCGATGTAGCAGAGCTTTTTGGCAATGCCGAAGCCGTTGGCTTGTGGAATAAGTTTTATAACCTGATGCAAACATGCGGTCTTTCGAAAAAAGTAGCTTTAGAAGGTATGAGTCGTGGTGGGGTTTACGTATATAATTGGGCCCTGGCCAATCCCGAAAAAGTAGCTTGTATTTATGCAGATGCGCCTGTACTCGATTTAAAAAGCTGGCCGGGCAAAAAAAGAAATGCCGGAGCAAGAGAGCCCTGGGAAGATTTTAAAAAAGACTATAACCTTACAGAAACACAGGCCGATAATTTTAAAAACAGCCCCTTAGATCACGCTGCAAAAATTGCCAGACTGGGTTTCCCGATGTTACATGTGGTAGGAGATGTGGATGATGTGGTACCTATTGCCGAAAATACCACACCTTTTGAAAAAATAGTACGTGAAAACGGGGGCAATATTACCGTAATCCATAAAGCAAATGTTAACCATCATCCGCATAGTTTGCCAAATCCTACACCTATTACCGATTTTATTTTAAGGGCCACTGGCCAGAAGGTAAATTTCGCAGCGATTGCGGCTCCAGGTTCAGAATACAGATCGGGTGCAGGCTGGACCCCTGGCAAAGACTGGTGGGCACAGCATGAAAATATAGATAGTTTGTTGCTGGCAGAGAAAAACCTCGATATTCTTTTTTTAGGCAATTCGATTACACAGGGCACCGGTGGACATAGAACTTCGGTAACCTATAAACCCGGCTTTAAAGCTTTTGACAGTGTTTTTGTAAACTTAAAATGGGAAAGCGCAGGTATTTCTGGCGATAGAAGCCAAAATATATTATGGCGTTTGCAAAACGGTAATTATGCAAAAGCTAAACCAAAGGTAATGGTGGTGATGATTGGTGTGAACAACATTAGTGCAGGCGATAGCCCGGAAGAAATTGTAGCAGCCATTAGCAAAGTAACCGATTGGACCAGCAAAAATATGCCATCAACCAAGGTGCTTTTATTAGGGCCTTTGCCTGTTGGGATAAAAAAAGATGATGAAAGGAGAGCGAAGTATGAAAAGGTTCATTTATTACTGGCCAAATTACCCCATAAAAATTATACTTACCAATCAATCGCCTCTCCGTTTTTATTGCCAAATGGCGATTTAGATCCCACGAAATATGGAAGCGATGGTATTCATTTACAGGCAGACGGCTACAAGGCCTGGGCAAAGGCATTGAAGCCAATTTTAGCGGATATGCTAAACATAATTAAGATAAGATAATTGCATATAAGGGTGAAAATTTCATGGAGCATCTAACTTTGACACCAAATCTAGTATTATTTACTAAAAAGCTTTACTCACTAAGATGGCGGTGTAACTGTGTGATACGATTTAAACGGTCCCGATAAATTAGATATAACTATAAAGGGACATTATTTTTTACCTAAACAAATTACGATATATTTGATATTTGACGTTTTAATGTTCTAAGATGTTGATAGGCTACATTTAGATTTCAAAGAGTGAACAAAATTATGAATTGCAAATTATTGTTATAAGAAAGATAGGTGTTGAGTAAGATCGACTGTAAAACAATGAAAGCTAATGATTCGCTTCTTGATAACGAATTGATAATACTCCTTAAAAATGGGGATCAGAATGCTTTTGCCCAAATTTATAGCCGCTTTTTCAGGCCACTTTATGTTCATGCCTATAAAAAAATAGGAACGGATGAAGATGCCATTGATATTGTGCACGATCTTTTTGAATTTTTATGGACGAAAAGAAACGAGCTGGAAATTTCGAATCTCTCTGCCTATCTCTTTGCAGCCATCAGGAATAGAATATTTACCTTAAAAGTACGTTCAGACCGCAAAAATATTTACCTAGAATCTTTAAAAGATTTTATTAATAAAGGAGAATTTGTTACCGATGCCCAGGTGAGGGAACGCGAGCTAGCTGCGTTAATTGAAAGAGAAATTGATGCTCTTCCTCCTCAAATGAAGAAGGTATTTGTAATGAGCAGGACTGATGGAATGAGCCACAAGGAAATTGCAGATCAACTCGGTACTTCTGAGCATACCGTACGCACGCAAGTGAAAAAGTCATTAAGGATCCTCCGATCGCGGATTGGGATTGTTGCCTATCTGCTCCTTCTCATTCACCGTTAAGATTTATTTTTTCTTACAGTACCCTATAGCCTCCTATCGGGAGTCTTATGATATAGGTGATAAATCTATTTATTATGAAATCAGAGGTAGAAGCACTTTTGGAGAAATATCTTGAAGGGAAAGCCAGTCAGGAAGAATGCGCCATTGTAGAAAGCTGGTATCTGCATTTAGCAGATGAAAAAGATATGCCTTCGGCGAAGCAAATAGAGGCTGCAAGGAAAAAGGTATGGAACAACTTATCTGCAAACAGAAAAACGCACTGGAAGGACAAATTCTGGCTTGGCCGTGTTGCAGCAATTCTGATTGTGGTTTGTTTTGGTAGTTATTTTTATTTCCTTACACCAAAAAAATATCCAAAACATGCCAACGGTGGAAGTGCAATGCATGAAATAAGGCCAGGTACTAATACAGCAGTGCTTACACTTGCTGATGGTAAAAAAATAATATTAGCAGATGTGGGTACAGGACAAATTGCCATGCAGTCGGGCATCAAGGTTACCAAAACCGCCAAGGGCGAATTGATTTATGAATTTACTCATGTTATAAATGATAACCCGGCAATAGGTGAAGCCTCATTTAATACCATTCAGACTCCGCCAGGAGGGCAATATCAGCTTCAACTGCCTGATGGTTCCAAAGTTTGGCTTAATGCGGCATCTTCTTTAAAGTTTCCTGTCAGATTTGGGGATCGTGAACGAAAGGTAGAACTGGTGGGTGAGGGCTATTTTGAAGTTGCAAAAGACAAGAAGAGGATGTTTAAAGTGTCTGCAAATAAATTAGAGATCAATGTTTTTGGAACACACTTTAATATAAGTGCCTACCCTGAAGATAATAAAACAAAAACAACCCTGTTGGAAGGAAGTGTTAAAGTGATTGCACTGGATTATCACTCTTTATTTCTTAAGCCGGGCCAGCAGGCCGCAGTGAAGGGATCAGCCATTGAAGTAAAAACTGTAGATGCCGAAGCTGCCATTGGCTGGAAAAAAGGATTGTTTGTATTCGATAACGAAAGGATTGAAACAATAATGAAAAGGATTAGCCGCTGGTATAACGTAGATGTGGTTTATACTGGTAGAACTTCGAAAGAAAGATTTATGGGGACCATTTCACGCGATGAGGACATCAATAAAGTTCTCGATATGCTCGAGCTAACAGATCTGGTTCATTTTAAAGTTGAAGGAAGGAGGATTATCGTGATGCCTTAAAGCCATTTAAGGTTTGTCTGATAAGAATCGGGAGTGTTTGCGGCACCCCCGATAAATGTTATGGCTTACCTCTTAAATATTATTTCCATATCAAAGATTCTAATTAAACCAAAACAACCAAATGTATGAAATATCATTCTAAAATGTTATGGCGCCACCATGGTCCTAAAAAGAAAATATTACTGGTTATGAAACTCACAGTTATTTTTCTATTTACCGTTTTAATGCAGGTCAGTGCTTCGGTAAAAGCTCAAAAACTAACCATCAAAGCGTCTGATATGGCGCTCAGTATCTTTTTTAAAGAAATTCAAAAGCAAACGGGCTATACTTTTTTATGTACAGAAGAAATGCTCAGTGAATCGAAGACGGTCAACATTAATTGTACAAATGAACCACTCGAAAAGGTTTTGCATCATGTTTTTGATGATCAACCCTTAACATTCACGGTAAAAAATAAGTCTGTTATTATAAGAAGAAAGCCTATTTTGTTAAAAACAGAATTGCTTGTTCCCCCGGGAGACGTTAAAGGAAAGATTCTCGACGAAAAAGGCAATACCTTGCCTGGTGTGACCATAAAGGTTAAAAATGGTTCCATTGGCACCACCTCAGGCAGCGATGGAGAATTTATACTTAAAAATGTTCCAGAAGATGCCATACTCGTTATATCTTACATTGGGTATGCTACCCAAGAAATAAAGGCCGACCAGAAAGCTGATATGGCTATTAAACTCTTGCCTAAATCTGATAACTTAAACGATGTGGTGGTAGTAGGATATGGTATAACTAAGAAGAAGGACTTAACTGGCGCAGTTTCTACTATAGATAAAAAGGCGATAGAAAATCTACCGATCAACCGTGTAGATCAGATGTTGCAAGGTAAAGCTGCCGGTGTACAGGTTACCTCTACCAATGGTGCACCAGGCTCTGGAGCATCTATCCGTATTCGTGGCGGAAATTCGATAAATGGTACAAACGAGCCACTGTATGTTATTGATGGATTAATCGGGGCAGATATCAATGCAGTTAACCCTCAAGATATCGCCTCGATGAGTATATTGAAAGATGCCTCTTCAACCGCAATATATGGTGCCAGAGGTTCAAATGGTGTAGTCATTATTACAACTAAGAAGGGCGCAGCAGGATCTGATAATATCAATTTTGAGGCCTACACCGGAGTACAACAATTGCCAAAAGAGATTGCCATGTTAAATGCAACCCAATATGCCGAACTGGCTAATGAGGCTGCAGTATTAAATGGCACGCCTATTTTATATCCCAACCCTCAATCGTTAGGCGTTGGTACAAACTGGCAGAGGGAAATTACAAGAACAGCACCAATGAGTAATTATACACTTGGTGCATCTGGCGGAAGTAAAGGATTTAACTATTTCCTTTCAGGTAATTACAATAACCAGGAAGGGATTATTCTCAATTCCGGTTTCAGTCGCTACCAGTTTCGCACCAATTTATCAAAACAACTCCGGGATAATGTCACAGTAGGCGCAATGATTAATGTTGGCCGAACAGTTACCCGAAACAATACCGTAAGCCTCGGTGGACCAAGTCAAAGTTCGGCTACAGCCTACTCTCCAATAGCAGCTGTTTATAACCCTGATGGATCTTTTACAAGCCAAAAGCCTAACGATCCACTTTATTATGATAACCCGGTAGCACAGGGGACTGTGCCTTATAACCGTACTATTAACAGCTACTTCACAGGGAATCTAACTTTAGACTGGGAGCTGATTAAAGGTTTAACATTCAAATCTACCTTTGGCTCTCAGATGACTTTTAATAAAGTCAACAGGTACTTACCGAGTTCATTGCCATCAAGGGTAAATTCAGGGAATGCAGGTATGGCAAATGTTGATGCCGCCAATACCATTATGGTATTAAATGAAAATACATTAAATTACAATAAAGATTTTGGTACTGACCATAATTTTAACGCAGTAATTGGTACCTCTTATCAAACAGAATCATTAGAGAGATTCAATGCCGAAGGGCAAAAATATTATGCAGATCCTTTATTGTATAATAATTTGGGGGCAGGGAGCCAGGCAACATTCAAAATTGGATCGGGCGAAACAAAATATGCCATTTTCTCATACCTGGCCCGCTTCAATTATACCTATAAAAACAAATACCTTTTAACGCTAACAGGACGTTCTGACGCCTCATCTCGTTTCGCAGCAAATCATAAACGTGCCTTTTTTCCGGCGGCTGCCATTGCATGGAACGCCTCAAATGAAGATTTTATTAAAAATTTAAATGTTTTTGATAACCTAAAAATCAGGGCAAGTTATGGTTCAAACGGAAGCCAGGGGATTGATACTTATCAATCTTTAGCTTCACTCAGACCGGTAATAGGTTATCTGATTGGGGGGACGAATATTGTTGGCTTTACCTCAGACAGGTTACCTAACCCCGATCTTACTTGGGAAACTACCAAACAGTTCGATGCCGGAATCGAATTTAGTATTTTGAAAAAAAGGGTTAACGTAGAATTAGACTATTATAACAAAGTAACCAGTAATCTACTGCTCAACCAACAATTGGCTACCCAATCTGGTTATTCTTCAAAAGTTACCAATATTGGTTCGATCAATAACCACGGGCTAGAGCTGGCTATTAATACAGATAATATTGTACGGGATGGATTTAGCTGGTCTACGACTTTAAATATTGCTGCAAACAGGAATAAGGTGCTCGATTTAGGAGGAGTGCAGGCCTTTGATAATGCAAGTACTGGTTATGGCACTTACTCTACAATAAGCAGGTTAATTGTTGGACAGCCTGTTGGAACTTTTTGGGGAACCACTTATGTGGGTACCAAGAAAACCGATACCCCGCCTACAGGAACGGCAACTTCACCAGGGAACAACCGGATTGGAGATGCGCTGTACCAGGATTTAAATGGCGATGGTAAGATAGATGTTGCCGATTATCATGTGATTGGAAACTCGAATCCGAAGTTTTATGGAGGCCTGGGCAATACTTTTACCTATAAGAAGTTTAGTCTGAATGTTTTTTTTCAGGGCTCTTATGGAAATCAGGTGATGAATATCAGTGATAACTTTAATAATAGCTCCAGTCCGGGTTTTAACCAGTATGCTAGTGTTGCAGATAGGTGGACAGTGAATAACCAATCTTCCGATATTCCGCGTTTGCCAAAAACTTTAGATTATATCTATTCTTCGAGAAGTGTTTATGATGGTTCTTTTTTGCGTTTGCGCACTGCAACAATTGGTTTTAATTTAACAGGTAGTGATATGCATGTGAAATGGATCCAAAAGCTGAATGTTTACGTAACAGGAACCAATCTTTGGTTATGGACCAAGTATCCTTATTACGATCCGGAAGTAAATAGCTATGGAACAAATTCTACGTTACGTGGTTTCGATTACACTGATTATCCTCAAAACAGAACCTTTATTTTAGGCTTGAATTTAACACTATAACTGATGAATACCAATAAAATATTTGCTGTCTTTATGACAATCGCATTGATGTTTGGGACATCATGCAAAAAAGAATTAACAGAAGATCCTAAGGCATTTGTTAGTCCTGAAAATTTTTTCAAAACAGATGCAGATGCTGTGATGGCCGTTAATGGCGCTTATTTTTGGCTGGTTGGCACTCACCCTCAACGTCTTTTTCAACAAGAACTTTGGTCTTACCTTGACGAAGATTGCGATGCAATTTTTACCTGGGGCAATAAAGGAGCCTTAAATCTAACTCCTATAAATGGAGGCTATGCATCCACCATCTGGAACGGATTGTACCGGGGTATACAAACTTCCTCGCAGGTAATTGATCGGGTAAGTAAATCAGGAAGCAGCCCTATAAAAGATCGTGCTGTAGCCGAAGCCCGTTTCTTACGTGCGCTTTATTATTATTACGTTACCGGCGTTTTTAGAGATGGACCTTTGGTCGATGAAGTTAATTATCTTGATAATGGTACAGCTGCCAAACTTCCGCGCACACCTGCAGATAAGATCAGAGATTTTATGATTAAAGATTTGGAAGCTGCTATTAAAGTTTTGCCCGATTCGTATGAAGCTGCTAATAAAGGAAGAGCAACAAAAGCTGCTGCACAAACGCTATTAACCAAAGTGTTTTTATGGAAAAAGAATTGGACGGCTGCGTTAACGACTGCGCAGGCTGTAACAGGACGTGTTTTGTTGCCAGAGTACAAAGATGTGTTTACCGAAGCAAATGAATTTAATAATGAGTCAATTTTTGAAATTGATTTTCAAAAGGATAACTTAAATAGCTATCAGCATGCCTTTTATTCACCTCAGAAAAAAGTGGGCGTTTCCCCCTTTTCCGAAAAACCATGGTATGGCGGTTATGTGCCATTAAATTCTTTTGTTGATGGCTTCGAAGCAGGTGACAAACGTAAAGACCTAGAGATTGCAACTGGATACATGGGAAAAAACTTTATACCTGATCCCGAAAATGGCGTGAGCGTATGGTTTGGGCCAAAATGGTGGCGTTTAGATGCCGGTGAACGTAATTCAGGGCTTAATATAATTATTTTCAGGTATGCTGATGTATTGTTAATGGAAGCCGAAGCGGCAAACGAAGCTGGCGACCAGGCGACGGCATTTACTGCTATAAATAAAGTCCGCGCACGTGCAGGTTTATCAGCACTAAATGGTTTAACTCAAGAGCTTTTGCGTGCTGCAATCATGAAAGAACGTGGTATCGAATTATGTGGTGAAGGGCATCGGAAGTTGGACCTTGTGAGATGGGGATTATGGTTAAAAACTGCAAAGGCAGCACAAGCAATACAATCAAAGGTGCGAGCAGATTCTTATCAGGCACAATATGAATATTTACCTGTACCAGCCGTAGAGGTAGAAAAAAATCCTGCACTTGCGCCGCAAAACCAAGGCTATTAAGTTGCAAGGAATAGTAATACAGTTACAAATAATGGGCAAGAAATTATTGCCCTTTATTTGTAATTTGATTTTCGGAATTTTATGGTACTGTGAAAATTATACTGATCTGTTTAGCATAAATTATGAAAGCTTTTAGTCTTCAAGATGAAAGAATGATTGCCACTCTCATATGTTTGAATCATGTCTGTTTCATCAGCCAGAGGGTTATTTTTTAAGTTATTAACGACAAACCAAACAACAAATGAAACAAAAAATTAAATTTTACTTAACGTTATGCCTGTTGTTAATTCAGGCAGCTGTATTTGCCCAGCAGAAAAATTGGGAAGAACTTCGCAAAGATTACCAGTTCCCGAAGTGGTATACCGAAGCCCGTTTAGGTATTTGGGTACATTGGGGGGCGCAATCGCAGCCAGCAGAAGGTGGAGGTTGGTATGCCCGTCACATGTACCAACAGAATGTAGGTAGAGAAACATGGGGTGCAAATGCCTATCCCTACCATTTAAAAACTTATGGACATCCATCAGAAAAAGGATTTAAAGATGTCATACACGAATGGAAAGCCGACAAACTGAATACCGATGAATTGCTGAAATACTTTAAGAGTATAGGTGCCAGGTATTTTGTGGCCCTGGCTAACCACCACGACCATTTCGACAATTTTGCTTCTACTTATCAGCCATGGAATTCGGTAAATGTTGGCCCTAAAAAGGATCTTATTGGGATGTTTCAAAAATCAGCAGTGAAATACGGTATGCCTTTCGGTGTAAGCTCGCACGATGACCGCTTTTTAGACTGGTGGAAAACCGCCTTCGGTGCTGATACTTCCGGAGCGAAAAAAGGTGTGAAATACGATGGTTGGATGACCAAAGCCGATGGCAAGGGCAAATGGTGGGAAGGATTGGATCCGGCTGATTTGTATGGATTGCCTCCCGAAAAACGGACACCAGAATGGATTAAAAGTGTTAAAGAAACCTATGTAAAGCGTACGGAAGAGCTGGTAAGTAAGTATAATGTTGATTTGCTTTGGTTTGATGGCTATGGTTTCCCTTATAAGGAGTATGGAAAAGAGGTGTGTACCTATTTTTTTAATCAAAGTTTGCAAAAACATGGCAAAGTGACCGCTGTAGTGGCTGGAAAGTTTTCGAATGAACCTTCAACAGTAAAAGACATCGAGCGTGGTGGTGCCACAGAAATATTACCATATCCCTGGCAGGGAACGATGACTTTTGAAAGTTGGTTTTACAAAACAGATAGACCAATCAGACAAAATGCGCGGACTGTTATCGAAACCCTGGTTGATATGAATAGCAAAAATGGTAACCTGCTGCTTAACGTAGAATTAAAACCTGATGGAACCATTCCTCCAGATCACAAGGTGATTCTGGATACATTAGGAATGTGGGTTAATACCAATAGTGAGGCTATTTACGCGAGTAAACCCTGGAAAATATATGGTGATAACCTAAATGGAGGTAAACAACAGAAAAATATCAGCGAAGCTGATCTCGAGGCCAATAAAAAGCACGAGAGTGAAGATTTTAACGAGCGAACCATTACAAGCCCTGCTTATCCCCATAATGAAGTCCGTTTTACTACTAAAGGAAACGATTTATATGTTTTTGTACTTAACCCTGTTGGTGGCGATATTACAATCCCGAGTTTGGGTACAAATGCGATCAGGAAAATAAAAAATATCCGTCTTTTTGGCGATGCCTCAGCAATAAAATTTACACAAACAAGTGATCAGCTGGTTTTGCAAATACCAGCTAAAACTAAGCTCCCTTACACACAGGTTTATAAATTAACAGGAGTGCTCTGAAAGATTAAGCTTTTGGACGCCATTGACAAATAATTTGATTTTTGATCATTTTAACAATAGAAATAAGTGAAAAAAACAATATTTTCCATTATCATCAGCTTTTTAGCGTTATCACTTCATGCCAATATCCGCCTACCGGGTATCTTAAGCAGCAATATGGTATTGCAGCAAAAATCGACGACCAAACTATGGGGTTGGGCTTCGCCTGCAGAGAAAATAAAAATTACCACCTCCTGGGATAATCAGGTAACCGAAGTTAGCGCCGATGGAAATGCAGCCTGGCAGGTTGAACTGAAAACCCCACAGGCTGGCGGTCCGTACAACATCACTTTTCAGGCTGGAAACAAAATTGTACTCGAAAATGTGTGGATAGGAGAGGTATGGGTATGTAGCGGGCAATCGAATATGGAATGGAATTACAGTACCGGAATTAAAAGCATCAAAGAAGAGTTCGAACACCTGAGCAAACTGAATATCAAACTATTCAATGTGCCTAAAACCACTTCAAAAACACCGCAAGATGATATCAATAGCACGTGGACCGTTTGCGACAGCAATACCTTAAAAACTTTTAGTGCAGTAGGCTACTATTTTGGTAAACACCTCAACCAGGACCTGAATATACCCATAGGCCTGATTAACAGCAATTGGGGTGGTACTCCTGCCGAAACCTGGACGCCTGAGCAACTGGTTGAAAATAATGCGGTATTGAAAGACGCAGCAACGAAAAATGCACCTACTGCTTGGTGGCCGGTAGCACCTGGTTATACTTACAATGCCATGATTGCCCCTATGGTTAATTACAGCATTGCAGGAACCATTTGGTACCAGGGCGAAAGTAACAGAGATACGCCTGCAAGTTATACCGAATTAATTAACACGATGTTAGGTGCCTGGCGCAAGGCCTGGAACAATGATTTCCCTTTTTATTACGTGCAGATCGCCCCTTTTAAATACGATAAATACAATGTTGGGGCATTGGTGCGGGAGGCGCAAACCAGGAACCTGTCAACATCAAAAACGGGTATGGTTGTTATTTCTGATCTGGTTACCGATACTTTGAATATTCACCCTACCAATAAAAAAGATGTAGGCTTACGTCTGGCAAATTTAGCATTGGCCGAAACCTATGGACAGAAAAAAGCAGGCTATAAAAATCCACTTTTTAAATCCTTTACAGTAGAAAAAAGCGATATCGTAATCGAATTCAATAATGCAGAAAGTGGATTGACGATTAAAGGAGATACGCCAAAGGAAATTTTTATCGCTGGTGCAGATAAGTTATTTTATCCGGCAAAGGTTAAAGTAAAAGGAAATAAGATTTTTGTTTCAAATGCAAAGGTAAAAATCCCTGCGGCGGTGCGCTATCAATTTAGCAATGCAGGTATAGGCAATCTCTTTAGTAAAGCTGGCTTACCTGTAGCCCCTTTTAGAACCGATGATTGGGGGATTAGTGTGGATAAAATCAAATAATTTCCAATACATCATATTAAATATCTTAAAATATTGCAATCAGGCAGTTTGTAGGTGACCTGGTTGCAGTATCATACTACCCGGGGACCAGAGCGTGAAGATCTTAACGCTCTCACAATTGATCATGTTGGATTAAAGTTTATAGGTGGGTGTCACAACCCTGACAAATCCTGCAATCAAACAATTCAAAAATCATCGTTTTTAGCGGTATCTCAATTTCTTATCAGCCGATTGGAAGTTATCTGTAGATCGCTTCAGTCATGCATGAAATCCTTCAATTCGCATCCGATAGCTATGGGATGATGAGATTAAAATCTAAAATTCAAGTTAATTTTAAAGAAAATGGGGCAATTCATGTTTTATGAATTACCCCATTTTTACATTGAAATTTTCTGTACCAATTAAATCTAAAGAAGGCTATTAATAGTACTAAGCATTCAAATCAATCAATTACCATCCGCTATTCTGTACGATGTTTGTGTTGGCGTTTACTTCGGCTAAAGGAATTGGCCATAGATAATCTCTTTTGGCCGAAAACACCCTGGTTTCTGATAAGTATGGTTTATTTATATTTGGATCGAAGGCGCCATAAACAGGACCATCCAATACCTGCTCGCCAATTCTCCAGCGGCGAATATCAAATAACCTTTTACCTTCCAAACCAAACTCAACACGTCTTTCGCGCCTTAACAATTCGCGGATTTTTTCTTGTGTATTATATTGGGCAGAGGTGGCTTCTGGCATGCCAGCTCGTGTACGAACCTGGTTGATATATGTTAAAACATCAGGGTTTTGATAATCACCACTTTCTATTAAAGCTTCAGCATAGTTTAACAAAATTTCAGCATACCTGATGATATAAAAGCCTAATCCTCCACTATAAGGCCTGCTAATATCACTTGGATCAACATATTTTTTTGAAAAATAGCCAGTTTGGGTGGCATATGCCTGACCGATCCGATCTACATTGGCTACCGACTGATCAAATGGGTTAAATAGTTTACCCAGAAAAACCTCATTAGGCATTAAAACGCTTATACCCAGGCGAGGATCTCTGTTATTATGATAAGTAGGCTCACGTGTGTAAACTGCAACACTATCCGGGCCAAGCTCTTCTAAGGTTTTGCCTTGTTTAGTTTCGAAACAATTTACAAAAGATGCAGTAGGCGATGTCACCGCATGGCCACCCATGCTTCTTGATGTTTGCCTTAAGAATGCTTCAGGATTTGCACCTTTTCTAAAAATGATTCGTTCTTTAGAAGTGATGCCGTTGTAAGAAAATAGATCTGCATAGCTGTTTACCGTAGGACTGGTTGCTGTATGTAAATCATACCCAAAGGCGGCTTTATTATCAATTACCATCTTTGAATACTGTGCAGCTTTAGGATAATCTTTCGCATTTAGATAAAGAATAGACAATAAAGAATAGCAAGTACCTTTGCTAAATCTATAGTTATCATTTTCGGTATAGTTATCGGGCAAATTGGGTATCGCAGCTAGCAGGTCATCGCTAATAAACTTGACCATATTTTCTTGCGTAGCCCTTGGTTGATTGGCGTCTTGTGCGCTCAATGAATGGTTTACAATAGGTACAGGGCCATAATAAAGCCATAAAATTAGGTGATAAAATGCTCTTAAAGATCTTGCCTCTGCTGCATACCGTTCTTTTATTTTAGGATCTTGTACGTAGGCAGTACTATAATTTTCTAAAAACCTGCATGTTCTTCTGATGTAAGAATACGAAACACTGTAATAGGAGTCGTAAATACTACTTGAACTTGTGGTTAAGCCTAATGGTGCAAGAGTTACATCAGTTAAGTAGCCTGTTTTTAGAATCATGTTATCAGAAAAGCCTTCCAAAGGCATCCAACTACCTGCATGCCAATTATAGTTAAGCGCACCAACTGGCAAGCCACTATAAGTCCCATCAAGATTTATCCTTAGATCACTTTCCAGTTTCCAGAATTTATCATCAGTAGTTGCTACAGGATTGTCTCTTTCAAGGTATTTTTTACATCCAGTTACGCTGCTTAAGCAAAAAAAAGCTATCAGGATAATATATATATTATTTTTCATGTTTTTTTAAATTAATGATTTATGCCTATAGGTTTACATTAACACCAACCGAGTAAACTTTCATTATCGAATAGGTAGATTGGTTACCGCCACTTTCAGGATCAAGCAGTTTCATATCCGAAAATGTAAGTGGATTTTGGGCATTTACATATACCCTTAGATTCTTTGCCCATTTTTTGGTTATGGTTGATGGGAGGGTGTAACCCAATTGCAAATATCTAATTCTGGTGAATGCCGCATTTACAGCCCAATAATCAGAAAATTGACCATTGTTACCTGCGGATGGGCGCAACCTTGGATATTTGGCGTTTAAGTTTGTTGGGGCCCAGTAATCAGTTTGTTCAACAAGCGGTGGGCCACTAACTCCTCCCACATCAAGCGGGTAAGCATATCGGCCACCGTAAAATTTAAGGTTTTTACCCACGCCATTTACCTGCACCTCGAAATCGAAATTTTTAAAGGTAACCGAAATATTCGCGAAGTAATTACTTAAAGGTTCTGCAGTCCCAAGGCCTGTCCAATCGCTTGTGTTAATTACTCCATCGCCATTTATGTCGATATATTTGATATCGCCTTCTAATTGTCCACTCATGATGGGTACCTTGTTCGCCATATCCTGGGCGGTTAACAAACCACCTGTTTTATATCCCCAAAATTCGGTAAAAGGACCACCAGCCATTTTGCGAGTGTTACCTTGAATAATAGGAAGGTTGGTAGCTAATTTTATAATTTTTGTTTTATTGTAAGAATATCCTACAGTGGTGCTAAACTTTAAATTATTATTAACTACTGTATTATAAGCAATTTTAAATTCTATCCCTCTGTTGTTTAGTTCGCCAATATTTGTTGGAGTGGTGCCTCGTCCCGATGATAAGGTTGGCGGGGGAATTAAAATCAAATCGGTGGTTGCTTTGTTATACCACTCGAAAGTGAAGTCTAATTTATTGCTAAAAAGGCTAATATCCGTACCCACATTGAAAATTTTCATTTTCTCCCAGGTAATATCCGGATTACCAAATACCGCCTCACTTCCACTGCTGTTTATGGTGGTTTGATAAGAATAAGGATTGATATTGTTGTTTCCTAAAGATCCGTAAGAGGCCCTCAATTTCATAGAACTTAAAAATTTTAGGTCTTTCAGGAAATTCTCGCTGCTGATGTTCCATCCAGTGGCTACCGATGGGAAGTATCCCCACCTTTTGCCTGGGGCAAATAATGACGATCCATCACGACGTAAGCCCAGCTCTAACAAATACTTGCCATTGTAGCTATAGTAGGCTTTACCCAGATAAGAAAGTAAAGTTTTGACATCCCAAACCGAGGTATTATCATACTCTTGTGAATAAAGTAATATCGCGTTTATATTGTGCTTCCCAAAGGTTTTATTATAATCTAAGTTTCCTCCAATATAATAGTAGCTTCTTCTTTCTGCTGAGCCTGCATTGCGTACCGTTTCAAAATCACGGCCTATTTTTGCATTAGTAAAATAATCAAAGAACAGATACTGATCCCTTGAACTTTTTACCGAACCCGACATTATACGATAGCTAAATTGTCCTTTGAGACTAAGACCGGGAATGATGGTCCATTTTGGACGCAGGTTAAGCAAAATATCATCTTTTAGTGTATTAACCGTACCGCCTTTCTCTAATTGAGCTATAGGATTAAAGTTTTCACCAAAGACCCCGTAAAAGCTATAGTTTGGTCTATCTGCCCGCTCAGGATATTTAGGCAGGATAGTTGGAGGCACACTGTAGATATAGCTCATTATAGCACCCATACCAAAACCGCTTACGTAAGTTTCTTCAATATTTTCTCTTGATGCCACAAAATCTAAAAATGTCACCACGTTTTTAGAGAGATTTACACTGGTGTTTCCTCTTATGGTAGCCCTATCGAAACCGCCTACTGAAAGCATGTTTGGCTGATTTAAGTATGTCGCGGTTATGGCAAAACGTGCAGTGCTATTACCACCGGATACATTTAATGAATGTTGCTGCATCGGTGTCCATTCTTTTACCACTGTTTTATACCAATTTGTGTTTGGGTACAACATTGGGTTGAGTCCAAAACGGGTCGAGTCTATTGCGCCCTGTTTGTAAGGAGGTGTAGCGCCAATATTTTTTTGTGCAGTATTAACTATTTCCATGTAAGTAGGTGCATCAACAAATTTTGGGTGCCCCATTGTAGGCTGTTGAAAGCCAAAGAAAGAGTTGTAGCCTAACTCAATAATATCCGGCCTGCCTCTTTTGGTCGTAATTACAATTACACCATTACCGGCCCTTGCTCCATAAATTGCAGCTGCGGCAGCATCTTTTAAGATAGATACACTTTCAATGGTGTTCGGATCTAATTTATCAATTCCATATGGTATACCATCAACCAGAATTAATGGTGCAGAACCTAGGCTAGAGGCAATTCCTCTAATCTTAATTGAGGCGGCATCTCCTCCAGGCAAACCCGACGACTGTGTTACGCTAATGCCAGTGGTACCTCCCTGCAATGCCTGAGATAATTGGGTAATCGGTTTATTGTTGATATTCGACATGTTTACTACCGAAACCGAACTGGCTATATTTTTGACCTGTTGAGTACCTACACCTGTTACAACTACCTGCTCCAGTGCGTTAACATTTTCAGTTAGCGAAACGTTAATCGAATTCCGGTTTGCTGGTACAGGAATTTCCCTGGTATTATAGCCGGTTATCGTAAAAACCAATACCTCATCTTTGGCAACCTTAATCTGGAAACTTCCATCAGCTTCTGTTACTGTTCTGCGCTGGGTGCCTTTAACTGTTACTGTAACCGATTGGAGCGGAACTGGAGGTTCTGAAGTGCTGAAAACAAACCCTTTGATTAAAAAAAGATCATCTTTAACTTTATCATTTACTATCAAGTGCTGAGGTAAGGGCTTTAGGGTAATATTATTTTCACTAATGCGAAAAGTAACGCCATGACTATTCAAAACCTGAGTTAGAACGGTTTCCAGCGATACATCTTTAAAGTTTGCATCGATTTTTGTTTCATCATTAATTACTTGGTTAGCGTAAGAAATGTTATAACCAGTTTGTTTTTTTATCTGATAAAAAAATTCTTTTAATGTCATATTTTGCCTGGAAAGATTAATCTTTTGAGCCAGACTGTTTGCACTTACGTGCATAATCGTGATAAACATTAAGAATGTGGTAATTTTCATAGCATACAAGAATTCTCTCATGCGCGAGCTATGCACGCATGCGGTGTTAATACAAATTTTCATACATTTGTTTAGTTTGGGTTAGATTGTAATTGATTTTCAAGAATTTGTTGGCAGGATGACCTAAACAATGCCAGAGGTGTTTGCCGCACTTCTGGTCTTTTAGCTCCAGGATCCTAGTCTCGGTCGTTCGGTTTGAGTAGTCTTTCTTTCATTTTAGTTGTTTGGTTAGTTATTTTAACTTATCTGCGTTGTGTGTTTTCAATCGTAATTAGTTATTGCGATACGGTGATCGTCCGGTCTTTTATCTTGAATTTAAGGTTACTTATTTCGGAGAGGTTTTGAAGAACCTTTTGTATATCAGATGATCTGGACATGTATCCAGAAAAGGTTTGCTTATTGTCTTCTGCTATGTGATATGCAATTTGTACATCGTACCAACGCGCAATTTTTCGCATAATAGCATGCATATCATCATTTTCGAAAATGAATACACCTTGCTGCCAGTCAATAAAGGAATCGGCTATTACCGGAATAACCTTTATTTCATGATTAAGCAGTATAGCCTGCTGGTTGGGCTTGAGGATTACACTTTTATTTATTTCTACAGAGCCTTCTAATAAAGTCGTTTTAACGACATGTTCATCATCGTAGGCGTTGATATTGAAATGGGTGCCTAGAACTTTTACCTGTTGATTTTTGGTTTCTACTACAAAAGGATGCAGTTTATCTTTAGCAACTTCAAAATAAGCCTCACCATTCAATTTAACAGATCTGATGCCATTTTTTAGCAGGTTTGTGGTGTAGGTTAAACTCGATGCAGCATTCATCCATACTTTAGACTTATCCGGCAAAATAACCATGTATGTTTCTCCTCTGGCTGTAGCAAGCGTATTTACTAGATCTAAATTGCCTTGAGTCTCGTTAATCTGATATACTATTTTGCCTTCTGCGGTTTTTACGATGCTTATGCCTGCTTGGTTGGCTAGCTCTCCTTTTGCTGCACTTACCAGCTTAATTTTTTCACCATTGGCAAGCGTAAGCGTTGCACCTACCTTTCCAGGAACAATATTGGCCGCGTAAATCTTTTCAGCTGGTTTGCTGCGCAAATAATAGGCAATACCAATGCAGAATATCACTAAAATCGCTGCTGCATATGGCAACCAATTTATTTTTCTCTGTTTTGGCAGATCGCGTTGCGCTATAATTTTATTCCATATTTTATTTTGAAGGGTTTGATAATCCATATCAGCACTAACTGAAGTTGATTTAGCACCCTCATGTAAATACCAACTTTCCACAATTGCCCTTTCACGGTCATCTGCATTGCCATTTATGTATTTATTAAATAATATCTCAGCCTTATCACTTCTCATTAGATTTATATCTTTTAGGTTGATATAAATAAAGACGGGGAAGTGTATCGCTGAATCTCAATAAATGTTAATTAAATGTTAAAAAATCAGTAATAAGATGATTTCAAGCTAATTAAGGTAATAATAAATCAGTATTGCTATTCCAAATTTGGACCTTAGAATCTTTAATGCCCTACTGACTTGATTTCGGACTACGCCTTCACTTACACCTAATTGTTCAGCAATTTCCTGGTAAGATAGGTTCGAATGTCTAGAGAGTTTAAAAATTTCACGCATTTTTTCGGGAAGGCAATTAATCTCCTGTTGTATAAGTTCATGAAGTTGTTTCTCTCGGATGAGAAAGTCTGCTTCGTAGTTTCCCCTCTCTATAAACTTTTCAAGTGAAGCTATGTATTTACTCTTCACCTTAGCATGGTCAAAACGATCAAAAATTTTATTCCGAACTACTGTATAGAGATAGCTGGATAAAGAAGTTTTAAGATCAATAATTTCAGATTTAGTCCAAAGGGTAAGAAATACATCCTGTACAACATCTTCGGCATCTTCGTCATCTGTAAGCATCCTTTTGGCATGGCCATATAGTACAAACCAAAATCTATTGTAAATTTCTTTATAAGCAGACTCATCATTAGTCTTCAGTAATGCAAGCAGCTCGTGGTCTGTATAACTCCTATAGGTTGTCAAGTTTGGTTTTTGTGGCGCAAAATAGCATAATTTTAGAATTTATTTATGTTCGTGAAAAAAAATGCTTGTCTAATATTTATATGAACATTGTCATTAATGCGAGATTAAATAAGAGATAAAAATCTGCATTGGTCTGAATATGCTCATTATCCTTAAATCCTGAAATAGTGGATGAGGGGCCATCTATTCTCGGCTTATCAGATTAATGCGATTAGATGTTTCCAGGCTAATTTTTTAAAGGAGATATTTTTTCATTGCTGTAACCAGAGATAGAAAAAATCAATAATTTAGAGATAGAAAGATTATTTATAATAACACTGTTTACCTTTTGGTTAGAAATAGCTGTTTTTAAGGAAGTGTTCGCGTCCTATTAAGAAATTTAATATGAACTTTTTTTTAATGTGCATTTCCTGCGGCGAATGTTTTTTGCTCAGTTTTATACTCTTCTCGCATCCTTTAAGGCAAAACCAAGCTGCCAATCGGTGGCTTGCTTGTTTTATCTTTATTATGGGTACTGCGTTTCTAGGTATCTCGCTTTCTAATCGTATTGAAATCTATCATTTAAGGGTTTTTATCGGATGGATGAACAGCCTGCAGTTTCTGCTTTCACCATTTCTTTTTTTAAGTATTCTATTTTTTGTTGAACCAGTAAAGGTTTTTAGTAAGCGAGACATATTACATTTTATACCATTCATTGCATTTGTCTCTCTTCAGGCATTTGTACTTAGCGCAAAAAGAGATTTGATGACCGTAACGCTTTTCGAAGCCGGTAACTTTGTTTTTTTCATTAGAGACCTTTTACCGTTCCAGTTTATAGGCTATATTATAGTTTCTTATTTTTTACTCATCAGGCATAAAATCAACCTGAAATGGATAATCGCGTCAGATAAAGGGATTACACTGGATTGGCTGCGACACTTTCTCGTTATTCTTGCAGTGCTGGTGGTTTTCTGGATTAATGATGGCATATTCGGCGAACCTACGTTATTGACCGCTATGCCGATAATCTATACTGCATCGGTGTTTTTTTTAAGCTATTACGCCATCAGGCAAGGAACTGTTTTTGTTTTTGAAAAAAAGGATCTGGAAGCTGTTTCTCAAATAATGGAAACCCCGATTAAACAACAGGCACCCAAAGTTTCAAGGCTAAGTATGGAACAACTGAATGCATATGCTCAAAAACTTGATCACCTGATGATAGAGGAAAAGCTTTATCTCGATAATAAGCTTAACCTTACTATGCTGGCAGACCGGATTGGGGCAAGCGTCCATGATACGTCATTTTTGGTAAACACACTAAAAGGCGAGAATTTTTATGCCTTCATCAACCAATGGAGAGTTGAGGAAGCCAAAAGACTTCTTCGCACGGGCAAGATGGATAAATTGAATATGAATGGTATTGCTTTTGGTTCAGGGTTCAATTCTAAAACAGCCTTTAATATGGCCTTCAAGAAATATGCAGGCTGCTCGCCATCCGGCTATATAAAACAGTTAAAGTTGGAGTAAATTATGTTCCGATGGATAAAAGCGAACAGAATAAAATATATCCGAGCGTAAATTTGCAGCTATAACTAGAAAGGAAGATATGAAACAACTATTTTATCTCGTTTTTTTGCTGATCACATTTTTTGGATGTGCAATTGATGGAAACACCTGTACAATATTTATGGCAAATGACGGAAAACACGTTTGGGTGGGAAACAATGAAGATGAATCACCGGCGATGACCTATAGGTTTTGGTATTATCCTACAAGCCCTGAAAATTACGGTTACATGTTGTGGACAGAGTTATCTGAGAAAGAAAACATAAATCATATGATGTATCTGAATCCACAAGGTGGAATGAATGAATATGGGCTATTTATGGATTATACCGCGATAGATGAAATTCCGGCTACAAGAGATCCGAATAGGCAGGATAGAAGTGAAGAAGTGGTTACAGACGTATTGAGGAGATGCAAAAGGGTGGAGGAAGCTATAACTTATATTTCTCAATTTAATCTGCTCCGGCTAACCAGAGCCCAGTTATTTATAGGGGATCCCAGTGGAGACTATGTCATAGTGCACGGTAGTTATATAGTACGGCGGACGACAAGCTATTTTGCACTAACCAATTACACGGTGAACAATAACCATTATGAGCCATGCTGGCGAAGAGATACTGCAATAGAATATCTTTCTGGAAATAGGAGTTATCGCTTAAAAGCTGTGGCAACGCTATTGGAAAAAACCACGCAGAAAAAGCCGAATGATATTATAACCAATTATTCTATGGCTACGAACCTTAGTAATAGGACAATCTATTTATATTACAAAGCTGACTTTTCAAGACACGTAGCAATTTCACTTCAGAACGAATTAAAGAAGGGCTTGCATCAGCGGGATATGACCAGTTATTTTTTTCATTAGTGGAGCAATAATATTCCTTGTCCAGGCCTTTTAACGGGAGATACTCTAATTTACTCTGTCAAATGACAGTAAAACCATAAATATGAATAAAATCGATAACTATTTCTATGCATTGTTCTTCTGCTGTCTTTCCTTGGGAACCTCTGCTCAAAATAAGACTGTATTTGATGGCCTCTCCTGGAAACCGCCTTATAAGCTTGAATTGGATGGATGGGGAGTCGAACGTTTTCTTATCCCTATAGACTTTGCCCCATCAATCAAGTATACTGGTGTCGAGGATATTCGTTTTACAAAGGGTTGGAGTGATGAGAATAGTCCTGACTACTGGTCTTATGCTTTTTTATGGCTGTTGGACAACTGTCCTGTCCAAAATGTAGCGGTCATTCAGAAAAACCTTAATGCCTATTATGATGGCCTTGTAGGTAGAAACGTCGTCAAACGAATGATTCCAAAAGAAATCATTTTCAAAACGCAGACAAAACTAGGCATCACTAAAACTGAAAGTGGTGATCTGCAAACCTACGCTGGGATCATTCACATACTCGATTATATGGCACAGAAACCCATGGTACTACATGTGAAGGTTCATGTTAAAAAATGTCCGGGTAGTACCAAGATCATTATTTTCTACCAATTGTCCCCCAAGCCGTTCACTGGGGCTATATGGTCAGCGCTTAATGCATTATGGGCAGGTTTTAGATGTGCGGACTAATACGCTTTAACCTGTTCTAATACTATTTGCTGCCGTGGCCTCACTCATGTTCGATCAGTAACCTGTCGCTAAGTTGAAGAAAAAGTATTTCGATCATCATATATTAATCGTTATTTATAATTCCTGTCTTCTGGAATCGCTGGTGTAGCAAGCTCTCTTCTGAGGTCTTATTATTATTATTACTATAATTATCATGTATTATGGTGATGGCAGTGTTTTCTTTGAGTTTAGCCCGTGTTTAACCCAGCTAAACAAATAATTAATGCTATTTAAGGCAAATTTGTACAGGTTTTTTGAAGTCCTGGTCACTTCCTAAATCAACAAGGCGCTACGGCGCAGGTGATAAATCCGAAATAATTTGCTTTTGAAAACTTCCCGACCGCTAACCACACAGACTGGCAATGAGGAGGTTTTTACAAAAAAAAACGCAAAGGTGGAGCATAACTATGTTCACTCAGCGCCTTCGGTTGTGCTGCGAAATATTGAGAATTTTTTTAAAAACAGAAATATGACCAGTATAATTGAAACAAGGGTTGGCGATGGCAATTGCTCTTAATACAATGAATATCGAGCATAATATTGCAATTAACCAGTGGGAAGGCACATTAAATATAGCTTGCTAGGATATTTGCACAGTAGTAAGTTTAATCATGTTGCAGTATTAGCGGTGGGAAATCGCCAAAAAATTAAAATAGACCTAAACAGTAATTAATTTTCTTCTGATCAAATAGAACCACGTTTGCTAGTGTCACCGTGATCTTTGTTGACCTGATTTTTTTAACTGTTGCCTTGGCACTTGCAGCTCGTGGAATAATTATCTGTTTGATCCGCCATCTGAATAGCAAATCTAAAGACGAAGAGGTGCGATCTCCTTTTTCAGAAGAAAATCCATGATTTACAATACAATGTCTATTTTATTGAGTTTCATTAATCAATAGGTTTGGTTTGACCAAGTCTAAACCTATATGTTATGAATAAAACTCACAAACCTTACCAGAAAGCCTGTAAGTTAGTCTACTTGCAGAATTTCTTTCTATCCTTAGTTTTTGTTTTTGTCACCCTGGAATCGTTTGCCCAGAATACAATAACGGTTAAAGGAAAAATAACAGACGAAACAGGCATAGGCATGCCTAGCGCAACAGTTAAAGTTAAAGGAACAACAACCACCGCGGTTTCTGATAATAATGGGAACTATAGTATCGGTGTACCGGACAAAACGGCGGTTTTAGTGTTTTCTTTTGTGAACTATAAAACGCAGGAAATTACAGTTGGAGAAAAAACAACAATTCTAGTAAAATTGGAATCCGCTTCTAATGAGTTAGAACAGGTTGTGGTAGTGGGTTACGGTACGCAAAAGAAAACCTCTTTAACTGCAGCAGTATCCACTATTAAAGGCGATAAGGTAGCAAATTTGCCGGTGGCCAATTTAAGTAATACTTTCGGTGGCCGTGCACCTGGACTAATTGTAACGCAGGGTAGCGGAGAGCCCGGACAGGATGGCGCTTCTTTGTTAATACGTGGTATTGGTACCACAGGTGGGACCGCACCATTGGTTATTGTTGACGGGGTTCCGAGAACTTTGGGGCAGTTGGATCCACAGAGTGTAGAAAATATTACGTTTTTAAAGGATGCTGCCGCTGTGGCTCCGTACGGGGTGGCTGGAGCAAACGGCGTTATTCTGGTTACCACAAAAAGAGGAAATACCGGAAAGCCACAGCTTATTTATAATGGCAGTTACGGTATTCAGAATCCAACTCACCTGCCAGAAATGGTAGATGCATTTGAATATGTAACTATGCGTAATGCTGCCGCTAAGAACGCTGGTACTGCCTTACCTTACAGTGCTTCAGATATAGAAAAATTCAGAACAGGTTCAGATCCGGATGTTTTTCCTAATCATGATGTGTTAGGGGAACTTATTAATAAAGATGCCCCAATGATGTCACACAACCTGTCAGTGACTGGCGGAACAGAGAAAGTTAAATACTTTGGTTCCTTAGGTTACTTAAGCCAAAACGGCATGTGGGGACCCACTAGCTTTAAAAGATATAACCTAACAAGCAATGTTGATGCGCAGGTAACCAACACGACAAAATTTTCATTAAGCCTGAGTGGCAGGGTAGAAGATAAACGATACCCAGGTAAAAGTGCATCTTCTATATTTGATCAATTGTACCGTACGCCACCAATCGCGCCAGTTACCTTTAGTAATGGCCTGCCGGGTTCATATATTGGAAGATCAGCTTATGGTAACATCTACAACAGCGGTTACTCCAATGATTTGCGTCAGATATTAACTACACAAATCAGTATAGAACAGCAATTGCCGTTTGTAAAAGGTTTAAGCATTAAAGGGGTAGTTAGTTATGATTACAATGATCCTAATGGTAGGACGGTAAAAACATGGCTAACTCCAATACCATATTATTCGGTTAATACCTCTACTACGCCTTACACTTACCCACAGGCGGGGTCTGATGGTCCGGCAAAACCATCTTATACAATAGATTTTGCGCAGAGCCAGGCGTTTACCTACCAGGGTTTTTTAAACTATAACAGGACTTTTGGTAAACACGATTTTGGAGCTACCCTTGTTTCGGAATACAGGAATACAAAAGGGACAACTTTTGGTGCCGGAAGGTCAAATTTCAACGTCAATATTCCTGAATTGAGCAACGGAAGTTCTGAACTAACCGATCGATCTAATTATGGATCATCATCGGAGGGACGTCAATATGGTTTGGTGTTTAGGGCGACTTATGCTTATGCAGGTAAGTATCTGGCAGAAATTTCAGGCAGGTATGATGGAAATTATGTATTTGCGCCTGGTAGCCGTTATCATTTGTTCCCTGCAGGCTCAATCGGCTGGAGGTTATCGGAGGAAAATTATATCAAGGATAACTATAAGTGGATTGATAATTTAAAAATAAGGGCGTCTTATGGTGAAAGTGGAGCATTACCCTATATTGGGGGTGTATTAGCACCATTTCAATACCTAAGCGCTTATGCACTCTATGGAAATAGTTTTATTTTTAATGGAGGCAGTACACAAGGATTATCAGAAACTGCACCAGGAAATCCGGACATTACCTGGGAGACAGCGAATAAAACAAATATCGGTTTAGACCTTTCCATTTTTAAGGGATTGTTTGATCTGGAGTTTAATTATTTCAGAGAAAACAGAAGCAATATGTTAATTGCGAACCAGACACTCGTTCCCGCTGAATTTGGAATTGGCTTGCCTCAAACCAATGCTGCTGCCATGCAGAACCGCGGTTTCGACCTTTCTCTTGGTAGTCATTATGCTTTTAAAAATGGCATGAGAATAGGAGTTACAGGCAACTTTACCTATGCCAAAAACAAATTGGTGCAGGTTTTTGAGAATGCCTCAACTTTAAATAATCCTAACAGAAGTATAACAGGAAAATCTTTGGGTACTAAATTTGGCTATCATGCACTGGGCTTATTCCAACAAAGTGATGATAAAAATGGTGATGGTACAATCTCTTCTTCAGAATATCCGGTAGCTCAGTTCGGTACACTTAAACCCGGGGACATTAAGTACGAAGATGTAAATGGGGATAATAAGATCGATAATAATGATATCAAAGTAATTGGTAATTCCAATGTCCCTCAGATTATTTATGGCTTCTCACCAGAATTCAGCTATAAGGGCTTTGATGTAAATGTTTTATTCCAGGGTGGTGCGAAAGCAGATGCTTATATTAACGGACAGGCCGCTTATCCTTTTTTTAATGGCGGTTCGGCCTTAAAAGCCACTTTAGATTACTGGACCCCGGAAAATACAAACGCATCATATCCAAGAGTACTCCCTTCTCCATCATCAAACAGTACGCAAACATCAGATTTTTGGGTTAGAAGTGGAAACTACCTAAGGATGAAATCAGCAACGATTGGTTATACAGTCCCCGCTAGAATTGTTTCGGCGATTAAATTACAATCAATAAGGTTATATCTGTCAGGTCAAAATTTAGTTACCTGGACCAAGGACCTTAAAGATTTCGATCCAGAAATCAGTGCATCTAATGCCAACTATTATCCCCAACAGAAGGTATACACTTTTGGGCTAAATGTAACTTTTTAACTATCTAAAGACCGAAATTATGACTAAGCTATTTTCAAAATATAATTTATTGATTGCAACAGGTTGTGTGTTGCTTACGGTGCAAGCCTGCAAGGATAGTGAGCTTGATGTAATTCCAAGAGACCGGTTAACGGAGGCTAATGTTTGGACTGATCAGGGAGCTAGTAACCTATTTTTAAACGACATCTATCAGGGACTTCCTGACGGCAATAATTGGTATGATCCAGTTGAAAACTGGTCTGATAATTCGATCTGTGGGTTTCCATGGCCGGGTTCTAGACAGGTTGTTCAGCAGATGATTGTTAATCCTAATTCTATTCCAGGGGGGGATATTGGAAACATCTATGGATGGACAAGAAACTATTCCTACATTAGAAAATGTAATCTTTTCATTAAAAATGTTAGTGCCTCAAGCCTGCCAGAAGCCTTCAAAAAATCAAGTCTGGCCGAAGTAAAGGTTTTACGTGCCTATTATTATCAATTACTCTGGATGGCCTATGGCGGTGTGCCGATTATCACGGATGTGTTATCACAAGATCAGGGAGATGCTATTTTTAAACCACGCAATACTGCTGATGAAACCATGCAGTTTATCACTAAAGAGTGTGCCGACGCATATGCAGACCTTCCGGATGCACCAGGTTCCGGAAGAATCGGAAAAGCCACAGCAATGGTATTAAAGGGCTGGGTAGAGCTATTTGCCAATAAATGGAGCGATGCCGCGGCAAGTAATAAAAAAATTATTGATGACCTTAAAAATTATGATCTAGATCCTGATTATGAAGCTTTTTTCTTGAAGAAAGGTAATGCCAGTAAAGAGAGTATTTTTTACAGAGAGTATATCGCTACTGTTAAGGGTGGGGTAATTGATGGTACATGTGGACCAACTTTCACTGGAAATGATGCAGAAACAAGTTGGGGCGGGGTTAATCCTACACAAGAATTGGTTGATGATTATGCAATGGCCAACGGAAAAGTAATTACTGATCCTTCCTCTGGTTACGACCCGCAAAAACCATATGTGGGTAGGGAAAAAAGATTTTATCAATCTATCAATTTTGATGGATGTTACTGGTATAACACAAGCCTTTCGATGAGGGATAATGCTGCAAATGCCATCGATTTGGCAGATAAAAACGATGCTACCCAAACAGGCTACTATATGCGTAAACGTTTGAATGATAAAATTACACTCGGGGCAGCCAATTGGGATGTAGGTACCAGCGATCAAAATTATAACATATTCCGCTATGCTGAAGTATTGCTAAACTATGCAGAAGCTCAAAATGAAGCAGTAGGACCTGATGCATCGGTTTATAATGCTATAGGTAGAATCAGAACCAGAGCAGGTAATTTGCCGAATTTACCGGCCGGTTTAAGCCAAGCTGAAATGCGAACGGCAATAAGAAGAGAACGAAGAATTGAACTTGCTTTAGAAGACAAGCGTTATTGGGATTTAATCAGATGGAGAATTGCAGAAGTTAACCTCAATAAACCTCTGCATGGGATGAAAATTACTACAAACGGGAGTAATGTAACCTATACTGTGGTACCAGCAGTAGGCGGCGACAGGAAATTCTTTGCATCTAAAAATTACTTGTTTCCGATCCCGCAAAATGTTATAGACCAAAACAAGCAGATAAAAGGGAATAATCCAGGTTATTAGTTTAAAATATCCTGATATCGACAGATATCAAAGATTACATAGCCCCTTTAAGATTTTGCACTAGGGGCTATGCTGTTTGTTATCATGAACAGTGTAAAACTTGATTAAATGAAAAACAATATTTTGAGGTTAGGTATGCTATCCTTAGCCTTGCTAAGTTTAATACATACAGCTGCAGCACAGTCAAAAAATAATGCTCATATTGAGCTTTCAGGTATCTGGAATTTTCAGGTCGATTCTTTAGATAAGGGCGTAGATGAAAAATGGTTTAATAAGGAATTAAATGATAAGATTAAGCTGCCTGGTTCAATGACAACCAATGGCAAAGGCAACGACATCACCGTAAATACCAAATGGACAGGTCAGATTGTTGACAAATCTTGGTTTACCAGCGACGAATATGCCAAATATAGGCAGCCAGATAATATCAAAATCCCATTCTGGCTACAGCCAACAAAATCTTATGTGGGTGCCGCCTGGTACCAAAAAACGGTAAATATACCTGCCGCCTGGAAAAATAAACGGATTCAACTTTTGATAGAGCGAAGTCATTGGGAAACAACGGTGTGGGTTGACGGGGTAGAAGTCGGTACAAACAACAGTCTGGCCACAGCACAATTATTTGATCTGGGTAATAAATTAACACCTGGATCGCACCGTGTAACTGTCAAAATTGATAATTCGTCGAAATCTTTTAAAGTTGGCGAAAATGCCCACAGCATCAGCGATCATACCCAAACTAACTGGAACGGCATGGTTGGTGAATTAAGCCTTATCGCACGTGCGAATGTTTTTATTGACGATGTGCAGCTTTATCCTGATGTTAAAAACAAACAAGTATTAGCGAAAATACAGGTTAAAAACACTACTGGCGCACCTGTATCAATAGGATTAAATTTATTAGCTACAGCGAACAGATCAACTGGTGCCAAGCTGAAACCTTTGAGTAAAAATGTAATAGTTGCCGAAAAAGAAAGAACCATTGAAATGGTTTACCCGATGGGCGCAACACCGCAGTTATGGAACGAATTTCATCCGGATTTATATGAAATGCGCGTTAATTTAAACATGGGAAAACAAGGAGAAATCGATGCCAGAAAAATCACCTTCGGCATGAGGGAATTTAAAGCCAAGGGAACCCAGTTTGCCATAAATGATGAGCTTACGTTTTTGCGAGGTGCGCTGGATTGTGCGGCTTTTCCTAAAACAGGATTTCCACCAACTGATGTTGATAGCTGGATGAAAAACTTTAAAACCATAAAAGCCTATGGATTAAACCATGTGAGGTTTCACTCCTGGTGCCCACCCGAGGCTGCCTTCATTGCAGCCGACCGTTTAGGCCTTTTTCTGCAGGTTGAATGTGATGCATGGGCAAACAGTTATAAAGGATCTTATATTGGCGATGGCTTGCCTCTGGATAAATATGTCTACCAGGAAAGCGAAAGAATGGTAAAGGCTTATGGCAACCACCCATCTTTTGTAATGATGACCTACGGGAACGAGCCGAGTGGAAAAGGCCAGGTAAAATACCTGGTAGATTTTGTGAATTATTGGAAGGCAAAAGATCCGAGAAGAATGTATACCACTGCAGCTGGGTGGCCACAAAATGATGCTAGTGATTACAACAATATGCCAGAACCGAGGATACAAGGTTGGGGGCAGGGCTTAAAAAGTATCATTAACAGTGAAGCCCCAAAATCAGACTACGATTGGACTAAAACGATCGCTAAATGGAAACAACCTACCGTTAGTCATGAAATTGGTCAATGGTGTGTATACCCAAATTTTAATGAGATTAAAAAGTACGACGGGGTTTTAAAAGCGAAGAACTTCGAAATATTCAAAGATAGGTTACAGGAGAATGGTCTTTCGATGTTGGCCGATAGCTTTTTTATGGCTAGCGGAAAACTGCAGTCGCTTTGTTATAAAGCTGATATTGAAGCTGCGTTGCGTACGCCTGGCTTCGCCGGATTTCAGTTATTGGGTTTAAATGATTTTCCTGGACAGGGAACTGCATTAGTTGGTGTATTGGATGCTTTTTGGGAGTCGAAGCCTTATATTTCTGCAAGTGAATATAGCCGGTTTTGTGCGCCTATAGTGCTTTTAGCCAGATTGCCGAAAATGGTTTACAATAATGATGAAGATTTAGCTGTGCCAATTGAAATTGCCAATTTCAGTGACAATGTGCTTAAAAATGCAGCAACCAATTGGGTTATTGAGAATGAAAAGGGTGAAAAACTGTTTAACGGAAGCTTTAAAAATGAAACTGTCGGTATTGGTAATGGAATAAAAATAGGTACTATTAAACAAAGCTTAACGTCGATTAAAACACCACAACGCCTTATTTTAAAAACAACTATAGGAAACCACAGCAATGAATGGGAAATATTTGTGTATCCAAAAACATTACCTGAGGCTCCTAAAGAAATACTTTTAACACAAACATTAGATGACAATGCGGTTGCGACCTTAAATTCTGGAGGGAAGGTATTGCTCACCCTTAAAAAAGGATCAGTTAAGGCTGAAATGGGAGGTGATATTAAAATTGGCTTTTCGACAATTTTTTGGAATACTGCATGGACACATAGCCAGCCACCAACAACAATGGGTATTTTGTGTAATCCTACGCATCCTGCACTTGCAGAATTTCCTACCCAATACCACAGTAACTGGCAATGGTGGGATGCCATGACCCATTCGAGTGCAATAAAACTCAATAGTGTATCAAAAGATTTAAAGCCTATTGTTAGGGTGGTAGATGATTGGTTTACCGCGCGCCCTTTGGGATTGGTTTTTGAATGTAACGTTGAAAAAGGGAAGCTGCTTGTATCATCAATTGACTTACTTAGCGATCAGGATAAACGCCCTGAAGCACGCCAGTTGTTATATAGTCTTGAAAAATACATGACCGGCTCCCAATTTAAACCAAAAGATCATATTAATCTAGACAAAATACAGGAATTAGTTAATTAAAGTATCTCTGTTATTTCCTAAACTCAAATTATAATGAAGTTATACCAAAAAATTTTAGTGTTCTTATTAAGCGTTTTAAGCTTTAGCATTGCTAAAGCGCAGCAATCGGATGGTATGAAATGGTTTAACCCTGTTTCCAGTCCGTATCCGGTGCTAAAAGGAAAATACTGGGAAAGTAAAGATACAATTAACTTTTATAACCGCTTGCCATCTTATGCAAAAGACAGTGTTAGGCTGGCTGTTTGGAATCTGGCCAAACAAACAGCAGGCGAATACATAGATTTCTATACTAATGCCGGGAAAATTGTAGTTAGATATCAATGTGGTAATCCATACTTGATTTTTGACGGTATGAGCAAAATCTCGACTAATGGTTTAGATATGCATGTACAGGACGAATCAGGAAAGTGGCATTTTATCAATGGCTTCCATAGTTTTAAAGATACGATTAGTTTTACTTGTGACAATATTGATCCTAAAGTAAAAGTAAAAAGATTCAGGCTTTATTTACCCTTACACAATTTCCCTAAATGGTTAGAAATAGGCGTTGTTAAGAATGCTGATTTTAAAGTAGAGGCTGCATCTGTAGAAAAACCAATCGTATTTTATGGTACCTCTATCATGCAGGGAGGTTCTACCTCCAGGCATGGGTTAACATGGTTTAGTATTTTGGGCCGCAGAATTGATCAGCCAATGATAAATTTGGGTTTTTCTGGGAATGGCAGGTTGGAAAAGCCTATTATCAATTTAATTAATACCATTGATGCAAAGATTTTTGTACTCGATTGCCAACCAAATCTAATCGTGTATAGTCAAAATGATGAAAATGAAATAGCGAAAAAAATCACTTTGGCTGTCGAGACCTTACATCAAAAACATCCTAAAACCCCGATATTACTAACAGAACATAGTGGTTCTCTGCCAGATATAACTTTGGATACCTCCCTAGCCAAACCGTATAATAAAACAAGTGCTGTGTTATCAGGTACCTATCAGAAATTAAAAAAAGTAATTCCTAATTTACACCTGCTTGCCGCTAAAGAGATTGGCTTTACTTATGAGAGTACAGGTGATGGTACGCACCCTAATGATATTGGGATGATGCAATATGCAAATGCTTATGAAAAAGCTATTCATAGAATATTAGGAAAATAAGTAAAAAATAAGTTTTTACTCAAATTAGAAGGAACTGATGGTGGAGGCTGACTGGTTAATTAAATAGAACATTTTAGTTTATGACTACTAAAATGAATCGCTGAAAAGTAATCACGCAACAATTTGTCGGTTTATCATGTTTCCATTAACAATGGACAAAAAAACAGAAGGTTATTATTCGGGTACCAGTGGACTGTTATTACCGGTACCCAATAAATCGCACTATCCTGAGGAATTCAGGGAGCGATCAAGACTATGCTATTACGGCTCGCTGATGAACAGCATCGAAATCAACAGCTCTTTTTATAAAATTCCGATGGCGTCCACCGTGAAAAAGTGGAGTGAAGAGGTTCCCGGTGATTTCCGATTTACCTTTAAACTTTTCAAGGGCATTACCCATTCTCCAAAATTGGCATTTGATCCTTTGGATATCGTCCGCTTCATGCAAGTAATTGCCAATACCCAAGATAAGAAGGGATGTGTCCTTGTCCAGTTTCCGCCGAGTATAAGGATAGCCGATTTCGCCCAACTTTCCAGATTAATGTTTAGTCTCCGTGAGTGTGATCCGGAAAATCAATGGAAGATTGCATTTGAGTTCAGACACGCTTCACTTTATGTGGAAGAGGTGATGGAGTTATTGGCGGAAAACGGCCTTGGTATTGTCACTCACGATAAGAGATCTGCTGCGAGTCCACTGGATGACTCCGATTGTAGCTTCCGTTACCTGAGGTTTCACGGACCAGGAGGCAATTATAGGGGCAGTTATACTGAAGATGTGCTGGCGGAATATGCCAGTTATATTGTTGAATGGCTATTAGAAAAAAAGGAGGTCTTTGTTTATTTTAATAACACTATGGGGGATGCTTATGGAAACCTTAAAACCCTAAGAAGATTTGTTAGTGACCTTATTTAGTTTTTTTAATCCGCTCAAGCTTTTTTTGTACTACTGGCAATCTTTTTTGCCATCTTTTGATGATCTCATTTTCAACGATTGGTAGTCCTTTTTTGCCGAGTAATCCAAGGCTCACTGCAAGTTCCCTTGTGTCTCTTGCTTTTTCAGGGTTTTCGTCAATATAATGTTGTTGCCGGGTTTCAATTTCCTGCTGGAGGGCGCTGCTTGCATTTTCAATCAATGAAATTTCTTTTGAATATTCGTGCAGTTTTCGATAAGTCATGATCAGACGATTGTTCGCTTCGATGTGGGCGGGGTTGCGCTTTAGCAAAAGCAGGTATTGCTTAACAGCCTCTTTTAGTTGGCCATCTTTTTCGGCCTGTCTGCCCAATTCAAAATATTTCGCTTCCCGGATTCTTTTACTGCTCATCAGATTAAGATATTCTACCAATGATAACAGTTGATTGCAGAAAGATGTTTGAGGATGATATATTCATCATTATTTGCACGCTTAAAGCGGTATTTTATATGTTTGGCTGCCGTCTGGGCGAATCCGAGCTGGAAACAAAACCCGGCTATTGATCTATCCTGACTTTTTATGTTTTTATTATTTTCACTGGTTTTCCTGTTTTAGCGGATTTATAAATCGCTTCCATGATGACATGATCACGTAGGCCTTCTTCAGCCGGGGTTTTGGGATCTTTTTTTCTCAAAATACACTCCGAGAAATGGTCCATTTCCGCTCCGAACTGGTTTGGCTCAGGCACACTAATGGTTTCCTCTATTTCCTCTTCGCCTTCGGCCCTTGAGGTTTTCAGCTGTTGGCCTTTGTATGCAAAGGCCCGGTCCATGAACATCCAGCCCCTTTCGGCGTGTATGCGCATGGTTTTTACCTCCCTTATTTTGTAATGTGCCATACAGCTTGCAATCAATCCTTCATCAAATTTCATCTGCCAGGAGATTAGCTCCTCTGTGTCTTTGAAAAGGGGGTCTTTTGGTGTGGAATACTGATAGGCAAATACTTCTATTGGTTCCTTTCCAAGGATAAATCGTGTGGTGTTTAAACAGTAGATTCCTATATCCGGCAGTACACCTCCACCGGCCAGTTTGGCTTTATGCCTCCAGTGGTCTGGATTAGCACTGCTCTGCCCATTTACTGTTTCAATGTACCTCACCCGGCCAAAGCGTTCATTACTGACCATTTCTTTTAATTTTAGGGTATGGGGCTGGAACTGCATTCTGTAAGCGATCATCAGTTTTACCTTTGCTTTATTGCAGGCTGCTATCATCTTGCGGCACTCGGCAGATGAATTAGCCATCGGTTTTTCACAGAGGATATGTTTTCCCGCCCGCGCGCCGCGGACTGTAAATTCCATATGCATACTATTAGGCAGGATGATATAGATTACCGAAACATCCGTATTGTTTTTTATTTCATCGAAACGCTCATAGCTATAGCAAGAACCTGGGCTTACACCATATTGCAACGCCACCTTTTCCATTTTTTTATCATCACCACTGACTAGCGCGGCAAGACGGCTAAACTTACAGCCTGATAAGGCAGGAATCACTTCTTCAAGTGCGAGGTGGCCCAGGCCAACCACGGCATATCCGATCCGCTGGTTTTCAGGTATAGGGGCAGGGGGTGGAGGAGTTGATTTATCTGCACTGGATTTCCATTTTTCAAGCTTAACTGGTTTATCTGCATTTTTTGCTTTATCCATGAGTGTTGGTATTTGTCGTTTTATTACAACCATTTAGTTTGGATAAGGTTTGCCGTTTTCTGTTAGCGGGGGATAATCCAAACTGGGTTTGCCTTGCGCTACAGGGAGGGAATTGGCTATTGCTTTGTATCCACTGTTATATCATTAGTGATGCTTTCTACCTATTTTGTTTTAGCCGGTGACAATTTTGAACGCTGCTGGATAGTTTTGTAGCCACTTTTTAAAATATCCACTTTATTTAAATCTTTCTTTAATAGATAATGTTATTTAATCGCTACTCGATTGCAAAATGGGCTAATTGGATTAACCATAAAGAGGAACAGGCAGGATTTAGGATAGGCTTTGGATTAAAACAAGTTAAGGATGGAAAAATTAAAAAGTTTATTGGCAGGGCTAGGTGGAGCTGTAGTGCTCAATGTCCTGCATGAGGGTTTGAAAGGTCGTGATGATAATATGCCCAGGATTGATTTGCTGGGTGAAGAAGCACTTAATAAAGGATTGGGCTGGCTTGGCTCGGGTATTGAAGATCCTGACAAACTTTATCAAGCTACACTGGCAGGGGATGTGGCCGGAAATGCGTTATATTATAGCCTGATCGGCACTGGGGGCAATAAATATGTCTGGCCTAAAGCCATTCTTTCCGGACTTGCTGCAGGACTGGGGGCGATCGCTTTGCCGGCACCAATGGGACTTGACGAGCGCCCTGTAGCGCGGAATACAAGAGTAAAGCTGCTTACCATCGGGTATTATTTAGCAGGGGCATTAGTCACCGCATTTATACTGTCCCGGACAAAAAAGGCTGATCCAGTTATTTAAACCATAGTAATTTTAACTCGTGCAAATGAGATTGATATCCGCTGGCAAAGCCAGCCATTAAGCTTGATTATCTTGCGGATTGAGCTGCATAGCGGAAGGGTTTATTTCATAAAAGTCCTGAAAGATATCAAATTGGCCTTGATAGGTAAATTTTGCATTTTTGAGCACTTTTGTCGCAGCTGTGTTTTTTCTGTGAACAACCGCACCGATATGACTGATTCCCTGATCAGAAAGACATTCGATAACCACGGGCAATAGCTCAGTCATGATATAACAACCCGTAGCCGAGGAAGAAAGGTAAAATTCTATAAAGTATGGGTAAGTTTTAAGTTGATAGTGTTCCATAGCCAAATCCGGGCTGATGAGTTCAATGATGCCGATGACCTTTTGTGCAGATTTTCTTGTAATGAAATGAAAAAAATTCTTTCCGCTGTAGTGGCTTAGCAACCTGGATTTTAAAAAGCCTTCAGCCTGGGGGATACTTTCAAGCCGTTTCTTAGGAATAAACTTTAGCGTGAGCTCATCAGAAAGGATTTCGAAAACATCATTTGACAGCTCAGCTAGCCTGTCCATTTCCTGGGGCCGGAATGGATGGATAATAAGGTGCTCATTTTCAAAACTTATTGGTGACAACATAGACAGCGCCAAAAGTAGTAATTTATGGATGAGCTGCAAGTATTTGGATTCCCCCGCTACGCTTTTCGATATGTCTTGCTACACTTAGGCAAACCAATGATCTACAGTGGTAGGAATAAAGAAAGGCAATCTTCTTAATATTCCTGCCGGTTGTGTTTTAAATAAGCCCTTGATTTTAAATGCTAAAAATTTTAGTATAATTTTGTGATGCATTAAGGCAATGGGTTTATGATCAGGTCGTTTGAGAAAAGAGCAGAACAGAAAATTTCGGGATTCCAGTCTCCGGCGTCAGATTATCTGGAAGGCAGGTTGGATATTACAGAAAAGTTAGTCGTTGATCCGCATTCTACCTTTTACTTTCAGATGCAGGGTGATGCAATGTCTGCCTACGGGATAAATGATGGAGATATATTAGTGATCGATAAGTCACTCAAAGCCCTTGAGGGAGCTGTGGTGGTTGCTTTTATTAGTGGAAACTTTTCATGCCGCTTATACCTGATCGAAGAAAATGTTCCGATGCTCATTAACGGCCTGGATTCAGTTAAGGAAACAGAAATAGGGCTGCTGCAAATCTGGGGTGTAGTTTCGGTAATCTGCAGGAATGTATTACCAAAAACATTAAGGGTAGGGAGGTACAATCATGTTTGCGCTTTGTGATTGTAATAACTTTTACGCTTCGGCCGAAAGGCTTTTCCGCCCCGAACTTAACGGTAAACCGGTTGTTGTGCTAAGCAATAATGATGGATGCGTGATTGCCCGGAGTGAGGAGGCTAAACTATGTGGCATCAAAATGGGCGATCCGGAGTTTTTGGTCAGGGACCTGATCAAAAAGTTTGATATCCAGGTGTTCTCAAGCAATTATGTTTTATACGGCGATATGAGTGAGCGGGTGATGAACCATCTGGGCAGGTGGTTTCCACGCCTGGATGTCTATAGTATAGATGAGGCTTTTGGCTGGCTTGGCGGGGTGGCTGACCTGGAAAGATATGCGCCAGAAATCAGGAAATCTGTTATCCACAATACAGGGATCCCGGTATCGATTGGGGTGGCGCCAACTAAAACACTGGCCAAACTAGCCAATAAACTGGCCAAAAAGAACAATGGTGTAATGGTTTTGGACAGTGAGGAGAAGATAAATCATGCAGTAGCCGATTTTCCGGTGCATGAACTTTGGGGAGTAGGCAGGCAGTATTATAAGAAATTCGAGGAGCTAGAGATAAAAACGGTAGCCCAGCTGCGGGATATGCCCGAGATGTGGTTCAAGCAGCACATGACTGTAATGGGGCAACGGATGTGGAATGAACTCTGGGGGAAACCGGCCATTCCTTTAGAGGAGGTCAGAGAAGCTAAAAAAGGAATTACTGTCAGCCGCTCTTTCAGGAACTATATTGAGCAGCCGGATGTCCTTGCCGAGGCGGTTACGCTGTATGCCTCATGCCTGGCTGAAAAGCTGCGGGCCCAAAAGCTCCGCTGTCTATATCTGCAGGTTTTTCTCTATACCAATAAGAATAGGGAAGATCATCCCCAGCATTTTCCGGTGCACACCCATAAATTGCTGGTGGCTAGTAATAATACTTCAGATTTGGTCAAAATTGCGGTCACTGTAGCAAAAAAACTCTTTCAATATGGCAATAAATACAGAAAGGCTGGGGTAATTGCTACTGGCCTGGTTCCTGAAAGCGAGCTTCAGCTAAATATGTTTTCAGATCATGATGGTGGAAAGAAAGATTCGGTATCGGCGGTGCTTGACAGGCTGAACCTTGCCTATGGTCGCGGGACTATACGCATGGCCACTGAAGGGTATGAGAAAAAGTGGCGTTTAAAGCATGAGTACCTTTCAAAAGGTTATACTACACGCTGGGCTGACATTATAAAAGTAAAATAAAAAGAAAGGAAAGATATGTGTGGAAGGACACTGATTGGCGAGAGCATGACAATGGCTGCAAAAGCCGGGGTAATCTTGGGTGGTGAATCGAAAGAAAAAGATACCAATCGCCCCCCTGGGACAGATATGCCCGTGATACTGGATGCCAGGCCTGGAAAACTGCATTATGTAAAATGGGGACTTATTCCAGCTGATTCGAAAGAGGTACCTAAATTCAGCACGACTTACTGCAGGATTGAGACCATGTTTGCCCTTCCAAGTTACCGCACCCTGATTGGCAGGAGGCATTGCGTTTTTGTGGTGGAGGGCTTTTATGAATGGGACCGCAATAGTAAGGTTAAACAGCCTTATTTCTTTGAACGTGAAGACCGTGAGGTATTATTGCTGGCGGGCTATTGGGACAGTTGGAAAGATCCTAAGACAGGCATTGTTATTCCATCCTGTACGATGATTATGCAACCTGCAAATGAATTTATAGCCAAAATCCATGACCGTATGCCCTGTATCCTATCACAAGCGGAAAGCGCAATCTGGCTTGACCGGGAACTTCCGGTAACGGAGCGTCTAAAGGCGTTGCACCCGGTAAGTAATGAGCTTTTAAGGGGCTGGCAGGTTGATCCCAAAATCAATAATGCAAGAAATAAGGATGAAGATAACAACCGCCGATCTGGACCTGACCTGACACTTTTTGATTAACTATGGCTGGCATACCGGCAATGTCGGGCCTTGGCCATGGCTGTGATCGCTGATAATCTTCTCATTAGATATTATCGCAGGAACGGTGTTGGATGTTTGAACTCCGCGCCGTTCCTCTAAGACCAGCACCTGCTCCATTTACGAGTAGGGATGGAGCAGGTGTTATGATTTGAAGCGGTTATCGCTACTCTATTTCACCATCTGCCAGCCCGTCCAGAAACCAGCCCGAGCGATATTCAAATTTCGCAGACGCGGATTTCGATTCATTGGTGACTTTGCCAGTGAAATCGTGTGCAATATCGCCTTCACTTTCGAGTATCTGTTTCGCGGCCAGTGCGTATTCATTTAGATCCAGTCCATCTTTGATGATGTAAGTTAATTCTCCATTTTCGCTCCACACAGAGTCTATCATCCCATCTTCGAACTTTTGCTTTAGCGCCTGTAGAGCTTCTTTGGTCATATTCGTTGGTCGTTGTTCCATGTTGATACTTTGAAATATAACCCAAAAACAAATAATTGAGACTTTGGTTCGGATTATCTTTTCAGCTCGTCAACTATCAGTAATTAAATTAAAGGCCGTTATGGCGAACAGTCCTATTTCTTTAAAATGTGAAATTGACTAAACTATAGCTGATTTTTTATTGTTGCTTCTTTAAGGCCGAAGGTGATTATCAAGGCTTAATCATAAATCGTATCTAAAATCAAGACTATGAAAGCAGCAGTATTTCACAAACCTGGAGATATCCGGGTGGACTATGTACCTGATCCGAAAATTCTGGATCCCCGGGATGTAATTTTGAAAGTTACCTCAACTGCGATCTGCGGGTCGGATCTTCATATCCTGAGCGGCGCAGTACCACAGAAAGACCCATTGATCATGGGACATGAATTTATGGGGATAGTAGAAGAAGTAGGTGCTTCGATCACCAATCTCAAGCGTGGAGACCGCGTCGTAGTTCCTTTTCCTATCTCATGCGGTAAGTGTTTTTTCTGTACCCATGAGGCATCTCCGGCTTGCGAAACTTCGAATTTTAAAAACTACGGTCCCAATGGCGATATGATGAGCCAGAAAGGTGCCGCATTGTTTGGTTATACTGATCTGTATGGCGGTTATTCAGGTGGACAGGCACAATATGTCCGTGTTCCTTATGCCGACATCAGTCCGCGTATTGTTCCGGAGCATCTGAGTGATGAGCAGGCATTGTTCCTAACGGACATTTTTCCTACCGGTTGGTCGGCTATTGATTGGGCACAGCTCAAGGGAGGAGAGGTGGTTGCCATTTTTGGATCAGGACCTGTCGGTCTGATGGCCCAGAAGGCAGCATGGATAAATGGTGCCAGCAGGGTAATTGCCATTGATCCCCTGGATTACAGGTTGGAAAAAGCTAAGGCAGTAAATAATGTCGATATCCTCAATCCACATAAAGTCGATGTAGTAGAGGCTATAAGGGAAATGACTGGTGGCCGGGGAGCTGACCTCTGCGTAGATGCCGTTGGCTTTGAACCGGAACGTAGCTTTTTCGATAAGGTGAAAGCGACGGTACATTTTGAGAAAGGATCTATTAAGGTGCTGGAAATGTGTTTTGAGGCTGTGCGCAGGATGGGAACAGTATCTATTATGGGCGTTTATGGTTCTCCTTATGACAATTTCCCGCTTTTCAGGATTTTTGATAAGGGCATTACCATTAAACAGGGACAGGCTCCAGTACTCAATTATATTGATAAACTTATCGGGCTGGTGAACGAGGGGAAAGTGGTGCTGGATGACATCATTACCCACACACTTCCGCTCGAGGATGCTGCACACGGCTATAAGATTTTTGATAATAAAGAAGAGGACTGTGTTAAGGTTGTTTTAAAACCTTAAGTTAATGAATTAGCCTGGCAACAGGCCGGGCTAAATTTTATATCCTCTTAGTTAAACTTCGCCTTTGCCTGCCGCTTTACCTGTTTCTTAGCAACGCATCTTAGTCAGAAGATAAAATGCTTTTGCGGATAAAACAGACCACTATGGATACTCAATATTCATTTCAAGCCAACCTTTTTTCGCTTAACTACTGGCGCATAATGCAGGCATTTTTCTGTTGCTGGTTGCTTTGTACATCCTGCCATAAGGAGGATACTGGGGCATACGCGCTCAGCTCTGAAGCCTTCTATGCAATGGCGGTTTCTGAACAGAAGTACCAACAGCTTTTAAATGAGGAGCTTTCCAAAATTACCAGTCATGTGCGTTTTCCTGAAATAGCAAAACAAAGGATAGAAAAGTCAAAAAAATATATGTCCGAGCTGAATTCGGTTGTCGGGGTGTTTGCCGAAGACTCATCCACGGCGATCGGCGATGAAAACATGGAAAGACTGATCAGATTGAGAAAATTGGCAGGGGATAATTTTAAGAAGGAACTGGTGAGGATGACCATTGAATCGGATCAGCAACTCATCTCGATTCATGTAAGGGCAGTTTCCCCAACAGGCGCTAAAGACCCCAGGTTAAGGGACTGGGCAGAACAAATGATGCCCACGCTGACCGAAAACCTTGCGGAGATACAGTTGCTTAGATAGATCAATATATCCTGTGTCTTCATGTCCGGCTATGATGCTAGTGGGTAAGCTATTGGCTAAAGCGTTAATTTTGCTGGTCAGTTAAACGACAGCAAGTGGTCCATTGCATATTAGGGCATGGAAATTATTTTATTAATAAAAAGGCAGGTGCTGTGGCACCGGATCAGTGGTTTGAATGCAGAGATAAATACATCGTTTGAACTTGATTCTTACCGATAAATTTTTAGCGTTTTTTTAAGTTCAAGCCTCGCCTGGTGGATATGTGTTTTTACTGTTCCCAGTGGTATTCCCAGTTCATCGGCAATTTCATGGTATTTATAACCTTCAACATATCTCACAAATGGCAAACGGTGTGCTTCGGGTAAGCGGTGGAGTGCATTGTTAATATCCTGCATGGCGAACTTATGTTCAGCTCCGTTAAGTGACGCGTTGCCCGCAAGTTGTGCGCTACTGAGCTCTTCTTCAATGGTAATGATTGAATTTTTCTTTGCTTTTTTACGATAATCGTTGATGAAGGTATTCCGCATGATCACAAATAGCCATCCTTTAAAATTGGACCCCTGCTCAAACCCCTCTTTAAACCTTAAAGCCTTGATCAATGTATCCTGAACAAGGTCGTTCGCATCTTCAGTGTCCCTTGTGAAATTCATGGCGTGGGCGTAGAGTTGATCAGTATGGGCGGTAACCATGTTGCTGAATGTTGCGGTCTTCATAGATATTTGGTTTTATAGGTTTATAGATAACTGTTTATTTTTAGAATAGTTTTAGCTGATGCTAATTTTAGAATGATTTCTTTGTTTAATCTGGCGAGAAAGCTTCGTTTTTCTGTAGCTGCTCTAGGGCATTACGCCCTTTCAGCTTTCCTTAAGAATGTTATCCTGAAGTGTGTAGTAGCGTTTTTACTGTTTTAATCAGCTTCAGATAGTCGAAGGGTTTGAGCATGATGGCGTCCGGTAAGCATGGAATGCGCGGGATTTCTGATTCAAGCATAGCGGTGATGAGTAATATGGGAATGTGATTTGTGTCTGGGTTTTCTTTGATGGAATTACAAAATAGCCTTCCGTCGCCGGAGGCAAGTAAAATGTCCATTACGATCAGGTCGGGAGAAAAGCGTTTTATTGATTGATCGACAGCCCCGGGTTTGTTTATGCTCTCCACCTCAAAATCTTCCGATTCTAACATCTGCTGGATAACGTCGGCATTGCTGAGGTCATCTTCGATGATCAGGATTTTAGGCATGTTCATTTCTGGTCTGGTATCCTAAGTTAGCGGGATTATTGCAAAAAAAACAACAGAAATAAGTTTAGGTATTTATTCTGTGGTAATCCGTATTCATTCCTAATCATGCAGATCCACCTGAAAATTCAAAAAGGTGTTTAGTTTACCTGCAACTTTGATTTTAATGCTGATGCACTGAATGGGTAGAATGGCAATTATTTCTGGATAATCTTATTATCCAATGTTATGGCGGTTTTCTGTTCGCTGTTAGAGAGGTGACAATCGCGATAGTACAGGATACTCTTCCAACAGGTCAGGAAACAATTTCTTTAACAAGAGATCAGTGTTAGCGGAGAATGAAATATTGTTGAGGATTGTCCGACCGAAAAAAAAATGAAACCTTATCAAAAGCAAAAAGAAAAAGGTTTAAAATATTTCTCTGCGCTTTTTGATTTTTTCTAAAACAATTGAGCGGGAAATCTGTCTTTATAGCACATTTACCAGAATGAAAAACAATGATCTGAGAAGGTCAAGGCGGAAGTCCAAAAGGACCTCCGCCTTTTTTATTTCCGGCCATCAAACTTTCCGTTAATCAGCTATGTTTTAAGTGTAAATACGAAAGATTATGCCATGGTACAATAGGGATTATCCGCCATCCTATAAAAACCAACCTGAAACTTTAAGGGAGAAAGCTGTTGAGATAGCCAATGCACTTTTAGCGCAGGGAATGGAAGAAAGAGCGGCAATTGCAACCGGTCTTAAAAGGGCGCGGCATTACTTTCAGCAAGGTCAGGAAAGCGAAGTGAATGGGCAGCATGAAATAGAAGAAGACAGAGATGAGCTTGAAGCGGTAGATTTTGCATCCAGCGAGGGAAGCATCGATAGCGCAGATCCCAAGCAGTTGACGTACTGGGCAGAACAGTTTCAGATCAGTACAGGTGAACTTAAAGCAGCCATTGTACTCATGGGCAGCGATCTTTCAGAAATTAAAAAATACATAAAATCCTAATCCTTATGGCTGAACTCCCTGATCTTGAAGTTTTCTCGCGCATCCTTACCCGCAGGTATGTTGGAAAGGTACTGAAAAATATCGATGTAGAAGTGGCCGGTAAGCTTAATGTTTCTGCTCAGGAATTAAAAGGCCAACTGGAAGGACATAAGCTCAGCGCTGTAAAACGCTCGGGCAAAACTTTGCAGTTTCATTTTGGAGCAGGACGCGTACTTGGCGTACACCTGATGCTAAGAGGGGAACTGGTGGCACTCGAAGATAAGCCACCAAGGTTCCCGATACTGATCTTTACTTTTAAGGGAGGTGAGGGTTTCGCTGTCACAGATATGCAGAAACAAGCAACCCCGACACTCAATCCAGCTGAAAATGATGTGCCCGATGCACTTGAACTGGATTATAGTTCATTAAAGAAAATCCTGAGTGGAAAAAAAACACTGATCAAAACGCTTTTGATGAACCAGAAAAAGGTGCGGGGTATCGGGAATTCCTATGGCGATGAAATCCTTTACCATGCCGGGATCTCGCCTTTCTCTGTTGCGGGATCAATTCCGGAACAGGACGTGAAGCGGTTAAATGAGTGTATACATTCGGTCTTGAAGGAGGCAATCAACAAAATCGCGAAAGAAAATGGTGATGAACTGCGCGGTGAGCTCAGGGATTTTATGGAAGTGCACGGAGCGAAGATAAAAGAGACCAAAAAGGGAGAAGAGGTTTTTTCAGAGAAAATTAGTGGAAGGACCAGTTATTATACCAGGTCTCAGAAACTTTTCGGATGATCCAGGGCCAGATTTATTTGACCATTTGAAATTTAAGGCTTCCTGAGTTTGTAACAATAGGTAATAAAAATCATCTATAAATCGCACCGCAATAAAAGGTGCTCAATGATAAAATAACCCGATCACTGCTGCCCATATATGGAACAACTTAAACCTTATCAGAACATTTCAGAAGCAATAAATCATTTAGACAATGGCGGACATTTTTTCAATCTATTTACCAAAGCGGAGGATGGAGAAATAAATGTCAGTGAATTAGCCAAGGTTGGCGGGATTTTTAATGAACGACAACGCCTGATCCTGTTTTTAGAATTTTCCATTTCAAAACTTTCCAAGAAAGATCAGGTGGAGATCATTTCGAAATTGGATGATCGGCTAAGGAGTGCGTTCTTAAAGCATAAAGCGCAGGAACTAATGCCTGCTGAGGCAGAAAAATTGGGCCTGCTAGGCGCGAATGCGATGATAACAGGCGTTGCGAGGCTAAAAGAATCTAAATCAGAATTTCAGGGTTTGATATTGGTTCCGATTTCAACCGGTAAAGCAGTGACATTTGTTCCCATACCCATCAGGGACCAATATGATATTTATGAAATCCGTGACGATCAACAGTCTGAAGCGTTCTTAATCGCCCATTATCGCGGAAAATCAACATTACCCACAGAAAAAATAAAAGTTGCCGGGGTGTTTAAACAAGTTGAGGTTACTGTTGATGGGATCAAACGCAATCAAAAGTTCCTCGAATTGAACTATTATGCTCAATTAGGTTAGGAATGCATGATATATCCCTGGTTTACAATTTGATTCACAATTTTACAGAGATTTTGGTCGATTTGAATTTTTGTGTAAATTCATCGTGTAAGATTAAATCAACGGGACGATTTAGATTATGCTTAAGGGGCTATCTGTTTTAAAACGGTTAGCCCTTTTTTTTGATCATAAATTTTCTTTCATTTTAAATGTTCGGCTTTATTGCTTTGCTGATATTTTGATCGGTCTGGCCTTATGCTCAGAAACCCGGATCTGATAAAGTAGAATAAAATCGGGCATAATTTTGCCTGAAATAAAAGGGAGAATTGGAAAAAAGATAAATTTGCGGAATGAGCGGTTTAAACAGTCAGGATAATCTACAGGAACTTTACGGGAATATTGATATATATCTTTTTGATCAGTTATTAAAAGGTACTTATAAGGGCTGTGCGCGAATTTTGGATGCTGGTTGCGGTAGCGGAAGAAACGTTCAATTTTTCTTGAAGCAGGGTTTCGAGGTATTTGGTGTGGATAAAGATCCGCAGGCAATTGCTGCGCTTAAGCAGCTGGCCTCGGGGTTTGGGCAGGGTTTGCAGGCAGATCATTTTATGGTGGCAGAAGTGGATGAGTTGCCTTTTGGTGAGAGTAGTTTTGATCTGGTCATCAGCAGCGCGGTTCTGCACTTTGCCAAAAACCTGGATCATTTCGAGGCGATGTTAAGCTCAATGTGGCGGGTACTGAAAAAGGATGGTTATTTTTTCTGCAGGCTGGCCTCCGATATCGGGATTGAATCTTCGCTCCACTTTGTGGGCAACGGGCGGTATATTTTGCCGGATGGTTCGGAACGTTTTCTGGTCAATCAGGAAATGCTACTCAGATTGACGCGCAAACTTGGTGGCACGCTTCATGAGCCCATTAAGACCACTGTGGTGCAGAACATGAGGAGCATGACCACCTGGTGCCTGAGAAAATAAGATTTTCTAATGTGATGGTTTCGCTTCCTGATTCTATGTTGTGGCGTGAATCATCTGAATTGCTTGTAGTTAGCTCATGCTTACTTAAAGTTCCTGCCTCCTGGAATAGCTGATGTTGTTTGGGTGTTCTTTTCCGGGCGATCCTTTTGGCCAGTGGGATAAGGGGCAGTTCTTTCATCTGACCTTGAAAAAGCTACGGCTGGAAAATCATTCTGATCAGCCCTGTCGATCGAGCGAAGTAGCCTGGTGAGGTCAAAGCACCGTTTAACAATCACGTGGATCACTTCGCCTTCAATCTGCAGTTTGCCTTCGACCATCAGTAGTCTGGACTGGATGATTTCTTTACGGAACTTTTCAAACAGGTTTTCAAATACCACCAGGTTGGTAAATCCGGTTTCATCTTCTATGGTAATAAAACATACGCCTTTGGCTGTTCCGGGACGCTGCCTAACCAGCACCAGACCTGCTACTTTGACGCTCTGGCCGTCTTTTGCTGATGCCAACGATTTAGTCGGGAGGACATGGAGAAGACTTAGCTGCTCGCGCACAAAGCTTACCGGATGTGCTTTTAATGAAAGTGAAGTGGAGGCATAGTCCTGTATCACGTGTTCGCCTTTGCTCATTAGTGGTAAGGTGGCCTGTGTTTCCAGACTGCTTTCAGAGGGCTGGTTTTCAAAGAGTGCCACGGGTCGGTCGGCCATGGCAGATACTTCCCAAAGGGCAGCTCTTCTGTCCAGGCCTATGGAACCGAAAGCATCAGCATCGGCAAGCCTTTCCAGCGCAGACAGGCTAACGCCTGCATCCATCAGCTGGTGGATGTGGCCATATCCTTTTTTTCTGCCTTTGTCCAGTAATTCGATATCTTCAGCTTTCATGCCTTTGATCTGCCTAAACCCTAAGCGGATGGCATGGTATTTTCCGGATTTTTCTTCCAGCAGGTTGTCCCAGGCAGAATAATTAATGTCAATAGGCCTGATTTCCACGCCATGTTTTTTGGCATCGATGACGATCTGTGCAGGTTGGTAAAAACCCATAGGCATGCTGTTAAGCAGGGCTGTTGCAAATACATCGGGATAATAACATTTTAGCCAGCAGGAAACATAGACCAGCAGGGCGAAACTGGCGGCATGGCTTTCGGGAAAACCGTAGCTGCCAAATCCTTCGAGCTGTTTGAATACCCGTTTGGCAAAATCCTCGCTATAACCTTTGCTGGTCATTCCGCTGATGAGTTTTTGCTCAAACTTGGTGACCATGCCTTTGGCTTTAAAAGTGGCCATGCTTCGGCGGAGTTCATCGGCTTCAGCAGGGGTAAAGCCTGCGGCAACAATGGCAATTTTCATGGCCTGTTCCTGAAAGAGCGGGACCCCGAGCGTGCGGTGCAGGATCTCTTTGAGTTCTTCAGAAGGGTAATCTACCTTTTCTTCACCGTTACGTCTTTTTAGGTAAGGATGGACCATGTCTCCCTGAATGGGACCGGGGCGGACAATGGCCACTTCGATCACCAGGTCATAAAATTTTTTTGGCCTCAGGCGTGGAAGCATGGACATCTGGGCACGGCTTTCAATCTGGAAAACGCCTAGGGTGTCTGCATGACTGATCATTTCATAAACCTTTGGATCTTCCACTTCGTTGATCTTGCCCATGGTTAGCTCCAGGTTATAATGCGCTTTGGCCAGATCAAAACCTTTTCTGATGCAGGTGAGCATGCCCAAGGCAAGTACATCGATTTTGAGGAAGCCGAGTGTATCGATATCATCTTTGTTCCACTCAATATTGGTCCGGTCTTCCATTCTGGCATTCAAGATGGGGCAAAGGTCAGTTAGTTTTCCGCGGGTGATCACAAAGCCGCCGGTATGCTGGCCCAATTGTCTTGGAAAGCCCATCATCTTGGCGGTGAGGCTCAGGACTTTCCGAAGCAGCGGATCATTGGGGTTGAGGCCCTGCTCGGTCAGTTTTCCGCCTTCAAACCATTCATCGGTAAACTCCCATATGGAGCTTGAAAGGCGGTTAATGGTATCTACCGATAAGCCCATTACTTTGCCCACATCACGGATAGCCCCTTTTTGTCTTTGCTGGGTGACTGTGGCCACAATGGCGGCCCGGTCGCGTCCGTATTTCTGATAAATATACTGAATTACTTCTTCCCTTCGTTCATGCTCGAAATCCACATCGATATCGGGCGGTTCGTTACGGGCAGAGGAAATAAAGCGCTCAAAGAGCAGATCAAATTTGGTGGGATCGACCGAGGTAATGCCTAGGCAGTAGCAGATGGTGGAATTGGCAGCTGAGCCGCGGCCCTGGCACAAGATGTGCTGGCTCCTTGCAAAACGCACGATGTCATAAACGGTGAGGAAATAAGACGCGTAGTTCATTTCCTCCACAAATTTCATCTCATGGCTGATGTTATCAGTTACTTTTTTTGGTAGTTCGTCGCCGAAAAGCTCATATGCGCCTTTCATGGTCAGGTACTGGAGTTCCTGTTGTGGTGTCCTGCCTTCTGAGGTAATTTCTTCGGGGTAAATGTATTTTAAGCTATCCAGGCTGAAGGTGCATTTTTGTGAGATTTTTACGGTATTTTCAAGTGCCTGCGGATATTGACGGAAAAGCCTTTTCATTTCCGCTTCGGGTTTTAAATGCCGCTCGGCGTTTTGGAAAAGCAGGTAGCCAGCGTTATGGATGGTGCATTTTTCCCTTACGCAGCTTAGCACATCCTGCAGTTCGCGTCTGTTTGGGCTGTGGTAATAGACATCATTGGTCGCGGCCAGTGGAATGCCTGTTTTTTGAGAGAGTTTTGCCAGGCGGAACATTCTCTTCTGGTCTTCGCCCTGATAAGTCCTGTTTATGGCCAGGTAAAGATTTTCTTTTAAGGCATTTTGATAGCTTTGAAGGTCTGCATAAAAGTTCAATTGGAAATCAAAGCCTTCTGAGAGATTCTCGGGTGGGATGGCAATAAAAATAATGCCTTGGGCATATTCAAACACATCTTTTTTATAGAGTTGGCAGCTGCCTTTTTCGGTGCGCAGGTTACCCAGGCTAAGTAAGGCAGACAGCCTGCCATAGCTTTCAGTGTCTGTGGGGTAGGCAAGCAGGGATGCACCGTCCACCAGGTTTAGCCTGCAGGCCGGGATAATTTCTATGTTGTGTTTTCTGGCCTGGGCATGTGCACGCACGATTCCAGCGAGGGTGTTATGATCGGTGATGGCGATTTTTTTATAACCCATTTTTGCGGCCTCTTTTACGAGTTCTTCCGGGTGGGAGGCGCCGCGAAGGAAGCTGAAATTGCTTGTAACCTGAAGTTCGGTGTATTCCATTGTTCTTATAGTTTCTAAGCAAAAAATCCATGTATAAACCAGGCCGAGTTTTCGGCTGCATAGTGGCCAGAACGGAAGAGCCAGTAGCGGTTCCCTTTTTCATCTTCTACAGTATAATAATCGCGGTGTTCCCCTTCTTCCAGCCACCAGGCGCGTTCCAGTCTTTCAGGACCATCTGCTTTTTTAATGCTGTGGCGCTCACCATTGTAGATGAATAACATTGGGGGGTAATCGGGTATGGGTGCAGTAACCTCGATCCGCTCAGGCCTGGAAAGTAGCTGTATGGGACGGTTCAATGGATTGTGGAAACTAATTTCATTCATCTCAGTTAAATCTTTAGCCTGTTTAGCCGCTCTTTCCGGCCAGAAGTCTGCCCTTGGCAGGTATCGGCGGATGGCATTGTTGCCCACTTTCCCAGCCACGCGGTCTAGTAACTCGGCCAGTGGCTGGCTGTCAAGACCTGCCTGTCCGGCCCAGATCTTTTCCTGCTGGCGTTCCATCTTTTCGGTTTTTTCGGCGCTAAGGGAGAAAAGTTCGATACCCATGCCGGGCGCAATGCCGGAAATGTTTAGTGCAAAAAGTTTCATCAGGTGGATGGGATCATCACTGGGCCTGCTGGTGCCTATAGCTGTAGAAATTGTTTTTCCATCTATCCGGTAACCTTTTAGTTCTGCTTTTCTAAGTCCCAGTCCTTCATTTTTAAGTCTTAGGCAAAGTTTTTCCAGTAGTTTTTCGATGGCAATTTCGATGGCTTTGGCGGTGCGGATGGGTTCAAGGCAAGCCAGCCGCTCTTCATATTCCCGGATCACAGTAATCGGACTGAAGGCCTCGGGCTCATCGCCCATGGCTTGCGAGATTCGCAGTAGCAGGTTCTCTCCAAACCTGCGGCGAAGCACGCTGCGTTGCATTTTAATGAATCGCTCAATCTTACCAAGTCCCAGTTTATGTAGCTTTTCGGTGGTTTCACCAGCGATCCTGAGTGCTGCCGGAGGAAGGGGTAGTAAAGCAAAATGCTGCTGGTATTGATCTACGATTTCAGCGCCATTTCCATAACGGGACAGTGCCCAGGCCGCACCAATGGTATCTGCGATCGCAGCTTTTACATTGTAACCTGCTGACTGGAGTCTGCCGGTGATGTGTTTTAGGTAGGCTTCTTCTCCGCCCCATAAATGGCAGCATCCGGTGATATCAAGCAGGATACCCTCTGTATCGGTAGAGGATAGCGGGGTATAGCGGATGGCCCATCTGGCCAGGCCTTCGAGCAGTTTCTGCTGCCTTGCTGGCTTTTCATCAAAGACTTCGAGTTCATGCACAATGGCCCGCGCATCGGCTAGGGGAATTCCTTTATAAATGCCCTGGGTATTTGCATGCTGGTTTGCGGCGACAACCATCATACGGCCATGGCTGGCACCTGCGCAGACCATTGGCCGCGTTTTCCATTCGGGGCGGCGGATAGCCATCCAATCCGTTAGCAAAAACGGAAACCATATACTTAAAAACCGCTTTGCCATCTTTATACTGCCTGTAGTCCATGGAGTGGTAAAACCCGGGTGTTTTCGTTTTGTAGATTTTTAAATGTGCTGCCTGACCAGCAGATCTCAAAAGTGCCGCCCTGCCCGTTACGCACTTTGAGCAATTCTGCCCTCCAGCTGGGCTGGCCGACACCGGGCATACCCTGGGGTAATATGCTGGGCAATGGGCTGATTTTCCAGCGGGCAAGACAGGTGGTATTGGAAAGTGTTCTGGGGTTTTCCCTTAAGAATAGGGCGGTTACCTTGCTTTTTTCAATCACCAGCTGGAATCTTCTTGATGTCGCAAAATTTAAGTCCGGGATTTCGGAAACCACGGCTGCCAGTCCTTCACATTTTAAGGCTTCTTCGGTCACCCACAACAGTTCCTTTTCGTTCTGGAGGTCAATGAAGATAATGGAGGCAGCGTTTAGCGAAAATCTTTTTACTGCGGGTGGAAAGAATTTCCTGGAGGCACTGATCCAGATACAGGGGCTGCCGTCTTGCATCAGCGGGGAAAGTATGCCACTAATAAAGCCATTACTGGCAGCTGTCTGCTCAAGGCTTTCGCAGACGAATTCATGGATGCCTTGCAAGGGAAAGATGTGGCCGGGGAAAGCCGGTGCAAAAAGCTCGAAACCGCTAATGTTTTGCTGGTTACCGGATGCGGATTTAAAGCCCTGCATGGAAAGGATTTGTTCCCTTAAGTCCTTAATGAGCTGTTTTTTTGCTGCCTGTTCCATGATCAACCTCCTTTTTTGTGTTTACATGGACAAATATAATGCTAAAAATATTAGTATTTTGAAATTATTTTGCACATTTGTATTGGATATGGAACAGTTGAGTTTTTTCAGGGAATCGGGGCAGACCCCAGGGCTGCCAAAGGAGGTACTGGAGTATATTCCCGGATTTATTGATATAACTGAGGCAAACCTTTTGCTTTCAGGCTTTATTTCAGACACGCCATGGATACAGAAAAAAGTGAAGATGTATGATAAGGAAGTGATTATCCCAAGGCTTTCTGCCTGGTATGGTGATCCCGATGGTACAGATTATAATGCCCTGGGGAAATCAGTTCCACTGCCATGGACAGCTGAACTTCTGAAACTAAAATTGTTGGTGGAAAGCGCTTCAGGGATTAATTTTAACAGTGTGCTCCTGAATTATTACCGGGATGGGCAGGATTCTGTGGCCTGGCATAGTGATAACGAGACGGTAATGGGGTCGCATCCTGTTATTGCATCGGTTTCTTTTGGGCAGGTGAGGGCTTTTGATATCCGGAGAAAAACTGACCACAGCGAAAAATATACCGTGCGATTGGAGCATGGTTCGCTGCTGCTGATGAAGGGGGATCTCCAGACTAAGTGGGACCATAGGATCGCAAAATCAACTAAGGTAATGAGACCAAGGGTCAATCTGACTTTTAGAAAAATTGTCGGGACTTAAAATTCATTTATGCCTGCATGATTTTAACGATGGATTAATCAATCAAGCTTCTAAAACATCGGTTCTATTAATAGTGGAGAGGAAAATCTGGTTTAACATGCAAGCTCATAATGTTAATCCCCAGAAGGCCTGTATTCATGGTTTTTCTCGTATAACCGATTGTTTTTTACGCAGGCATATACCCTTGATGCCATTTTGAAGCGGATGGCATTCAACACCGACATTTTGTGTTTTCCTTCTATATCCGTTTTACGGTGATAATATGCTTTAATATCCGGGACAAACCTTCCGGCAAGAACTGCGGAGGTATGTAAAAGCGCTTTCATTTTTTTATTGGCAATCTTTGATACACGGGTTTTCTTACTGACCGTGGTTCCTGATTTATAGGGGAATGGTGCTATTCCGGCATAGGATGCAAACTCTTTAATGGTTCTTACATTTTTAAATTCATTGGTGCAGATCAGGATTTCCAGGGCGACCACTGGTCCGACACAGGGGACTGATTGCATTAAGGTCATCAGGCGGTTTGTTTCTTCATCTGATTTCCATGTCGCTTCAATTGAATCTTCAACATCTTTGATATCCAGACTAATCGCATCGATAGTCCTGTAACAAAGTCTGTTACGCTCTTCAATTAATCCTTTTTTTACAAAATCTGCATGCTCTTTTAAGGGAACCCTCATTGCGATGTGGAGGGATTGTAGCCGCTTTCTCAAAGTGGATAAGCCGGCCAGTTGCTCGAGGATTGGCCGCCTGGGTATCCTTAATCTTAATACATCCCTGGATTTGTAGAGGTAGAGGGCAATTCTTTCAGCATCTTTTTTATCCGTTTTACCTCTTACTGTACCCATGGAATTTTTAATATGAAGAGGTGAGTCTACGACGGTGTCGATTTTAAGTGCCTGCAGTTTTTTTATCAGATGGTTAGTGTATATACCGGTATTTTCCATTCCCACGACAACGTTTCGGGTCGTAAACTTCAATAATGTTTTCAGGTGCGTCAAATGATCTTTGATCGATTGTATATCATTAGATATGGTATCGTGCAACAAAATAGTTCCATGAGCCATGACGGCAATATCCAGGGTTTCTTTTGATATGTCAATCCCGATGAAATAGACATACTTTTTTGTTTTATTCAATGCATTCATAGGCTGGTTCGCTTATGGCCCCATATTGAACGGTCAGGTATTTATAGTACGCTAGGTCTTACCTTTAGTAATTTTTCTGTGTCACCTGACCGGTCCTTTTAATTTGTTTTGATCATTATTTTATCAGGTCTCTTACTCAATTATTGGTCTTTCCTAAAAATATATATAAGTCTTCTCCCGATAATCATGGCAAATCAGTTAAAAGTTCAATGGGGTGTTATTTGTATCTGAATTATTCCATGCGGCCTTCATGTCGCTTTAAAACAAATTTATCGATCAATGCTGATTTAATCAATGATTTTTTCTGGTATTATTTTTTCTGGTCCCTGGGTGGGGAATTAATAAAAAGAGAGAAGGTTGTAGGTGATTTTTAAGGATTCAGCCAATAGCTTGGCATCGTTAAGTGCCCCGGTAGTATGGAAAGTTTAATCGCTTTCAAAACCATATGGAATTGTGGCTTGTTCTTTTTCATGTAGTTGCCAGCTCATATGCTTTTGTAGCTCATATTAATTCATTTATTGATGCAGGACTTTAAAACTTTCGATTTTCACAGGATCTTTTTTGGTGATCTACCTTATGGTTTCCTTCTGGAGATCATTTTCCGTACAGCGGTAATGTATGCCTATACGATATTGCTGCTGCGTTTTCTTGGTAAGCGGAGCATGGGCAGTTATCAACCCTTGAGCTGGCCATCATCATCTGTTTTGGTTCTGCGGTAGGAGATCCAATGATGGGTAAGGACGTGCCTATCCTTCATGGTATTCTGGTGATTACTACCGTAGCAGTCCTGCAAACTGTGGCGGAGTGGACAATCAATAGGAACAAGCGTCTTGAAATATTTATGGAAGGCCGTGCGGATTGCCTGGTAGAGGACGGACTGATTGTGACCAGTTCGCTTGACCGGAACAACCTGAGCCATGAAGATCTTTTCCGGTTTTTGAGAAGTAAGGATGTCGAGCAGCTTGGGCAGGTAAAACGGGCTTTTTTTGAGACTTCAGGACTGGTTTCTGTATGGTGTTTTCCAAAAACTGAGATTGTCCCAGGGCTTGGGATTCAGCCGATGGATTACCGGCCCGATGGGCACCCGGTAACCTGCGGTGATAGGATAGAGAAAACAGGCTATTATAGTTGCCGGTATTGTGGCTTTACGCTATTAATGAAGCAGGGCGCAAGGTTTACACCCTGTGAGAAATGCAATGAAAATGATTGGAGCAGTTCTGTTCGGCCTGAAGTAGATTTGGTATAGGGGATTGCGAAATGCCATGGGCTCATGTGGCTTGCAAAGTAGCAAAAAAACACAGTGTTAAAGTAATGCGGATTTACCATCTATTTAAAACTTACCTGAGCTATAGCTGTTAGGTTATCGTAGAAAGATATAGACTTATGAACGAAGAAAAAAAACAAAAGGCAATTGTGCTGATTAAACAAGGTTTGGAAACAGTATTGGAAAGGGAATATACAGAAATTGCTGAAATTCCGGTTGAAGATGAGGATATGGTCAAGGTGAAGTACAGTTTTGTGCACGATGGGGTAGAAGGTATATTTACCGTTGTTGGCCAAAACCAGAATAACGGATCTGATACAGATGAAGACCTGTTGAGGCTATCGCTTTTCAGTCAGTTCGATGAGGATTCGAACCATTACCAGTCTATGACTGCCAAAGAACAGGTGGATCATGATTTGTTGAATGTAGAGGAGTACCTTCACCGGCATATTAATGAGGGCTGAGTTTTTGAGCGCTCCTGTTTCGCTTTCAATAACTAGTCTTTTGGAAGAATGATTTTGCGGAATTGTATGAGGCTATGTAGGTGTTTGGTCATTTGTAATTATCGGAAACTAAAATTGATATATCATAGGTATTTTTGCTATGATTTGACTGGACTTAAAAGAGCTAAACTCTTTTAATCTGACCATAAAGATAATTTCCCTCATTTTCAGTCTTTTAACTTTATGGGTTTGCGGATATGGTTGATCTGTATATTTTTGCGCCATGACCGTAACTGTACTGGCAATCTTAGAGACAGATTTTAAGCCCGAAAAGGCCCTGGCAAAAGTAATGAATGAGCGTTTGAAACGAACTGCAAAAGAATTACAGGATGTGCATTTCCAGGCACTGCAAGGCAGGGGTTTTTCAGAAGATGACCTTGTGGTTTACATAAGCTATAACCCTAAGTATAAGATACGTTTTCGCATTGTCAATGATGTGCCTGCAGATATCGAATATTTTGTAGCGGAATGCTGCGGTAGGCTTGGCTTTATCCTTTGGAAAGCTAATGCCATTGGGGTAGCAAATGATTTTGATGCATCAGAATTGAGGTAGGTTTCTTTATATGCTGAAAGAAATGATCAGTTTTAGACTCCGACTTAACATAAGGGAAATAGAACAAGTATTAACTGGGATCTTTTGATTCCAATAAAAAAATCAAAAATGGACAAATTCAAACAGGTAAAGGAAGTGATCGCTTCAGTTGAAGCTGATGTGACGAAATTTTATGATGGTGGAAATGCTGCTGCTGGTACTCGTGTACGTAAGGCGATGCAGGATTTAAAAAACCTGGCTCAGGAAATCAGGGCTGAGGTTACCGAAAAGAAAAACAGCGCAAAATAAACAATATACTGTTTTGGGACAAGAGGCACTGGTTGTAGACCGGTGCTTTTTTTTAGGGAATTTACTTTATGGGCTAATCTGATTTTTTAAGTTTTCTCATTTTTCCCTTTGCTATAGAATGAACGCTATTAAAGTTTGGCCGTCCCCTAAAAGGGCCAGGCAATTCGATATATTTTTCTGTCGATAAAAACCCATAATTAAAAAGTTTCACCAGTGTTCAGATCTCGTAATGAGATGTCCCTTAATTCTCCAATGCCCCCGAATGTAAAATTCAATCCACAAACATTTCCAATTGTCTTTTTATAGTCGGTGGTAAATAATTGTTTACCGTTTAAGAAAAATTTTACGCTTTTGTGCCGGACCAATAATCGTATATCCCCTCCTGATCTCAAATCTCTACCCAGACTGCTCAAGTCATATTTGCTTCCATCGCTCCTGGTTTCAGAAAAACAGGCATAGGCCCATGCCGTGCACCCAGGTTTGAGTATTAACAGATCATGTCTTGCCGAATCACCATATACAGTGAAAAGGATTTCAGAGCAGTTCACACCAGGAAATATTCTAGATGTAAATACCCTCGCCTTTAGTTCAAAGTTGTCCCCGCTAATACCTGTTCTTTTTATATTCTGAAAAGTCAAGTAAAACGGTTGAATGGTGTCAATTCCTATATCTTTAATTTTTGATTCCTCAATGTGCAGTAGATTCTGCTCACTTTTAATATCTTTTATTTTAGAATTCTTTGATGTGGTTGCCTGGGTGAACCTCGCAATCCAGTGGTTTGTTTTTACATATACTGTTGTCGTATCTATTGGTTTACCTTTATAGCTAAGCACTGCGTGATAAATTCCCGCAATTCCGTAATAGTGCACGATTTGTTTTTTATCGGTACTCAATATATCCATTGTCTGGTCGCCAAAATTGATGGTAAACGATGCGGTATCCATTAAGCGCTCCGGGATTTTTAACTTGAAAACCGCAGAGTGAACTTCTTCTCCATCCGGATTAACGCAGGTTAGGCTTACACGCTTTAATCGGGATTCCATACCCCTGGCAAAAAATAAACTGCCAACAAAATACATGGACAAGACCACAGCAATACCCAATAAATACTTTTTCAATTTGAGTGGCCAACTTTTTTTGTCCTTTGATATCTGAACTGGTTGATCTGTTACAGATTCAAAATCTTCAGCTATTGATTTATGGTCTAGAAAAAAGTCCTCCCAATCTGAATAGCCGACAAAACTCGCCAATGCATCTAAGCTGGCCTTTTGGGGAGTGTAGGAATCTTCGGTTTTAACTTTGCCAAACATTCTTTTTAGAGTATTTTTACTAATGTTGACTCGGGTCTCTTCAAGTAACAATGCACTGAGTTTAATATAATCTGCATTTACCCAACTAGACATAACAGGCTTTCCCAGTTTAGCTGATATTAGCTCCGAACAGATCTTCAGGTGCTTGGATAGTATTGCTTTATATACTTTTTTCGGATCCATTATAAATAGAAATTAGGCAGGATAAACTTTTTGGCTGTTGGTATTCCCTGTAGTGGCAAGAGCCATACTGTAGCAGGATACGTGGATAGGTTTAGCAAAAAGAACATTGTTTTTATCAAGGTTATCATTTTAATTCGGATGACGGTAAAGAAGCGCCGTTGCTTAGCAGCTGTCAAAATTTTTGATTGCTCATCAGTGCTGGTGATTATGGGTGTAAAGATAAATCTCAACACGGTATACGGACAGGGGGCAAATGGTTCAATAATGGGGGTAAAACGAGCATTAGCGCGAAAAATATATACGGGACAAACTATAAAATGGATTGTATCCATAAAAAATTACCTTTTGCTCTGGTATTCCTCAAGCCTTCAACACTGCAATGCATCAATGTACCTTGATCTATCGTTTGTGTTATGTTACGTGATGATGCTCCGATGATAGCTGTCCCTAAATAAACTTTTATCGATAACAATTACCTGTAAGCAAAATACCCTTGTCCATGTATTTGGGTAAGTTTTGGGTAAGCCTAAAATCTTAGATAGGATGGTTATGATTTAAATTTGACTCTTGAAATCCGAACGTTAGTTAGTATTCCATAATAGCATATGTTTACTCGGGATGGTGAACATATAGACAAGGCTGCGGATGCGGCCTTTGTCCTTCCTAGATCAGAAGCATTGGATGCTTAGACTTTCACTAATATCAAAAACTGTTTTATTCCTTTTTTGATATTAGGGAGTTCGGAGACGAAGCAATTTTGTTCTCATATCAATAGGGAGTTTTATGATCCGATCAGACAGCTCTACGAGCCTCTGATTATTTGTTTCGCTACCCTGATTCTGGTTTATGCAAATTTCAAACTATATTTTTTGGCTAAAGTGCCAGTTACCTAGGATAGGCCGGAGAAGCCTTGTTATCGCGCTTTTAATCTACCCTTTTTTTAACCTTTCTATTGCGGGCACCGAAACCGGATGCAAATCTTTTGCTGCAGATGGCTATAATATATTTTATTCAAATATTGGCACTTATCAAGGCGACGCACTGTACAGTCGAACTGGAAACCAATATCTTTTCAGTGACATCAGATGTTTACAAGCTACAGGTGCGGGTTGTTTTATACAGCTCACTGCTGTTAATGAATGTAATAACGGTTGTAACACAACGCCTGATGCCAATGGATATTATTATAAACCAGGCACCGAATATAATTTTGACCCAGTCAATCCACAAGCTTTTTGTGATCTGGATACTTATGGACTTATAGCCCTTTTAATCATGGGGTGCTATGGATTTTCATACATCAGAAAAAATCTATAAAACAGCGGTCCGGGGTAAGTAATAATAATTTAGATTAATTCTCAGTAGCCAGTCTAATGTTGATAGGGAATAGGCTAAGAATTAGAATGTACCAAATTTTATATTGGCAGAATATTATCTCATTACAACATTTTTTTGATAATTGGTTAGTATTTATAGACGACGATTGCTGTAAATTTTAACTTTTTTTGAATAGTTCTAAATTAGGATGATTTGCTGTGCCGGTTAGTCTGTAAACGATACCCACACCCGTATTATTCCATTAAATTCTATATTAGCCATTGCCATAATGTTAAAATATCATGAAAAATCGGATTCTGAACTGTTCAGCTTGATACAGTCGAGCGAGCATAGTGCATTTGCCGAACTTATGGTCGCTATGTTAATGAGTTGTTTAAATATGCTAACGCTATTTTGAGCGATCGTGGTGCTGCTAACGATATTTTACAGGAAGTTTTTATCTGGTTCTGGAATAACCGCTCCAGGATAAAGCCAACATCAATCAAGAGTTACCTGTTTGTAGGTGTAAAGTTTAAAATTGCAAATCATAAAATAGACCCGGATCTCCACCACATTGCATAACTATCACGGCAATTGTTAGGTCTCTAACCTCTATTAGCGAAACGCCTTTTTGCAGTCTTGTAACCGATTATATTAGCATTTTTGTACATCGGACAGCAACATTGCAACAATCAGTGTCATGTACAGCATTAACAGTATCCCATTTCTGTAATGTTGGGCCACCATACCAACAGTACGCAGACCGTTATAGGGCGTTGGGTTAATCTAATAGAGGGCCGTTAACCTTGTTGCCGACAGCAAATTTGGTATCAAAATTACAGAGGCTGCAGAACTAGCTGGTAAAGTAGAAAGGAGCTTTATTAAAGGGGCTTCGATAGGCGTAAGTTTTAACCAGCCAGATATGGTCATGGCTAAGGACGGTGTTTTGAACTGATCAGGTGTAAAATATTTAAAGCCTTTACTTGTGCCATTCCGAGCAATGCCAATGGCATAACTCTTTATAATAAAACTGGGAAGCTCTTTACCGAAAGCACGCATAAACTTAGCCGTAAAACTTAAAAAAAACAACATAAAATTTTAAGTTTGGAAATAATCCTTAATATTTTCACTCTTAACCGAGCGATTATTAAAATTTATCTATATAATTGTTGATACTAGAACCTATTAAATTTTTGTGAAATAGTGTTTTGATCTCTTACTTCTGCGAGTAAGTCAAAGCAGTTATCCTAATATATAAACGTTTCATGTTAATAATTGATGATTTTGCAGCAGACAAAAAAACAGAAACGACTGATTTGCTGGAGAAGCTTAAGCAAGGAGATCAGGATGCATTTTCTGAACTTTACAGTATTTATAGTTTTCAGTTATATACCAATATACTAAAAATGGTAAAGGATGAGCACGTGGCAGAGGAGATTTTGCAAGAACTGTTTATTAAAGTTTGGCAGAAACGGGAACACATTCTAACAAATACAAGTTTCAAGTCTTTTCTTTATCGGGTTGGGCAAAATTTAGTTTACGATTTTTTCAGAAAACTGCAGTCCGATCAAAAACTATATCATAATTTCAAGGCTGTAGCTACACAGCATTATTCTCATATAGAGGAGGCTTTGTACTTAAAACAAAGCGAACAAGCTTTAGATCTGGCGTTGAGTAAATTATCGCCACAACAAAGGCGTGTCTATAAATTGTGTAAAATTGAAGGCCACACCTATAAAGAGGCAGCAGAAATATTGAATATATCATCACATACTGTTAAAGAGTATCTTGTTAAGGCAAATCATTTTGTTAAAGAATACCTGTTAAATAACCTCGATATAACAATGACCGTTTTATTGTTTTTTCTAATAAAAGAAAACTGACCCCCCCCGATTTATGTTGCATTACCGTATTAGTAAAAAGCAACTTTTGGGACAATGGATAAAAATAGCTCGACAAGATTCTTCAATATCATTCATAACAATTGCGCGCCAAAGGATCTGGATAGTTTTTTAGAGGAAATTAGCAAAAGTGAAAATGAGGAAAGCTATTTAAAATTAATTTCTTCGGTATTAGAAGAAAATACAAATGGAGAAGCCGCTGAGGAAACAAAAGCAAGACTAAAAAAGCGGTTCCTGTCAATTTGTAACAGCCAGGAATTTAAATTGGAGGCTAAAGTATCCGGATTTACTTTTATCAAAATGTTTTACAGATATGCTGCGGTTATTTTGCTATCTCTTAGCCTATTTGGAGGTTTTTTTTATATAACTCATTTTCAGAAAAAAACTATACTGCCAATAGTCAACATTATTAAGCCGGGAGGGAACAACGCTATTTTAACACTATCTAATGGTAAGAAAATATCGCTTACCAATACTAAATCAGGAGAACTGGCCAGCGTTGTAGGAGTAAGTATCATAAAAACTAAAGATGGTGAGTTGATTTATAAAGTTGTAAAAGATAGTTCTGCTGCAAGCAACAATATCGATTTGGCCATCAATACCCTCGAAACGCCAAGAGGTGGACAATACCAAATCATCCTGGAAGATGGCTCAAAAGTTTGGCTCAATGCTTCATCATCCTTAAAATTTCCTCCAAGTTTTGCAAAGCACAAGCAACGTATAGTTGAACTAAGCGGTGAAGCTTATTTTGAAGTGGCAAAGGATAAGAATAAACCTTTTAAAGTAATATCTCCAACAGCATCAAACTTAAAAGAAGAGATAGAAGTTTTGGGTACACATTTTAATATTAATAATTACCAGGATGAGCATTTTGCAAAAACCACCTTGTTGGAAGGATCTATAAATGTGAAAACAGTAGCAGGAAGTGAAATATTAAAGCCAGGCCAACAATTGCTATCTGGCAATAATAGCTTTAAAGTAAGAAGTGTAGATGTAGAAGATGTTATCGCATGGAAAAATGGCTATTTTATTTTTGAGAATGATAATCTCGAAGGTGTACTTAAAAAAATTGCCAGGTGGTACGATGTAGAATTTGTTTACAACGGAAGTTTAAATCATATAAAAATATTGGGTTCAGTATCTCGTAACACGCCGCTCATTGAGGTACTGAAAATTTTAGAACAAACAGATAAATTCAAATTTAAGTTGCAAGGAAGGAGGATCGTTGTTATGCAATAGCTTATACCTGCTTAATACGGCCCGCTAAAAAGCCCAAGGGTGTTGCTTCACCTTTGGGCCAATAATTTGGGTTCAATTATCACATTAAACTACAGTTACACTCAACCGAACATTAAGTGCAGGCCGTCTTGTGCTTAATTTTTTAACCAAACAATTCAAAGTTATGAAAATTTACGATTTTAATTCGTATCGGCATCCTGGTACGATACACAAAATTATTTTGACCATGAAACTAACCATCTTACTGTTGCTAAGTATATTATTACAAGTAAATGCAGAAAGCAAAGCGCAACAGAAAGTTACTATTTTAGAAAAAAACGCTTCATTGGAAAAGGTGTTACGACTAATTAAAAATCAAACGAACTTTAATTATATAATTGTTTCCACTAGTGTAGACAAGGCCAATCTGGTTACAATAGATGCGAAAAATGCAGATATAAAAGACGTTTTAAATAAGTGCTTTTTTAATCAGCCTTTAACTTACGTTATTGAATATAAAACGATTATCGTAAAGGATAAAATAGTGGCAGCTGCCAACAAAAATATTGCTTCTTTTAAAATATCTGGCACAGTAAAAGATGAACTTGGCCTACCTATACCAGGTGTTACTGTACGCGTAGTGGGAAAAGAAATAATTGAGCAAACTTCAAATAAAGGTAAATATACTATTGAAACCGAGCTTAGAGATAGTTTGGAATTTGCCTATATAGGATACAAAACACAGCGTGTTGCAGTCAAAGGTCTCGATGATATTAACATTGTGATGAAGAGTGCAGAAAATAAGCTAAACGAAGTAGTTGTAGTGGCTTATGGAGCTCAGAAAAAAGAAAGTGTAGTCAGTTCTATTAGTACGGTTAAGGGCGAGCAATTGAAGTTTCCGACGAGAAGTTTAACGAATAATATTGCAGGTCAGGTTTCTGGTTTAATTGCGATTCAACGTTCAGGGGAGCCCGGATATGATAATTCTGAATTTTGGATAAGGGGGGTTAGTACATTTGCCGGCGGAAGTGCAGCACTTGTTTTAGTAGATGGGGTACCAAGAAGTATTAATGATATCGAACCTGATGAAATTGAAACTTTTTCGGTACTAAAAGATGCAGCAGCAACAGCTGTTTATGGTGCAGAAGGGGCTAATGGTGTAATACTCATTACTTCTAAAAGGGGTAAGACACAAAAAGCAGTAATTTCTTTTAGAACCGAACATAGCATTGCAAAACCTACTCGTATACCAGAATTTGTTGGGTCTGCAGATTATTTGTCGCTATTTAACGAAGCCCTTTCTAACGATGGAATTGCACCCTTGTTTAGCGAAGATCTCATTTCTAAATACAGGAATAATGTAGATCCCGATCTCTATCCCAATACCGATTGGATGGATGCCATGCTCAGAAAAAGAACCGATAACCACAGGTACACGCTAAATGTTAGGGGAGGAACCGAAAAGGCTCGTTATTTCGTGTCCGGAGCTTATTTTGGTGAGAGCGGTATTTTTAAAGACGATCCAGGAAAAAAATATGATACCAATATTGGTTTGAAAAGATATAATTTGCGCAGTAATATCGATTTGGATGTTTCTAAATCTACTACGGTCAGTGTTGATATTAGCGGTCAGTATCTGCTTACAAATTATCCTGGGATAAGTACGAACCAGATTTTCAGGCAAATGATTATTACCCCTCCATATACCTTTCCAGCTGTTTATAGCGATGGTACCATTTCTACATTCAGGCAAGAGCGTGATTCGCAGATGCGTAATCCCTATAACCAACTCATGAACTCAGGTTACGCGAAAGAGTGGAGAAGTGGCATACAATCAAATGTACGTTTAAATCAGAAATTAGATTTTATTACTAGCGGTTTGCTATTTAGAGGTAATGTTAGCTACGATTACGATGGTACTTTCACCTCTTCCAGAAGTTATAACCCTAGCAGGTACAATGCAACCGGAAGAGATGCCAACGGAAAGCTTATTTTCTCCAAAACTTTTTCAGGCAATCCCGATCTAGGTGATCCGGCTGAAGGGAATAATGCTACTAAAAAAGTGTATATCGAAACATCTTTAAATTACAACAGGGCTTTTGGAAAACATACGATAGGTGCTATGGCACTTTACATGCAAAAGGAAACCCAACTATATAACGAGGCGCTGGCTTTTAGGAAACAAGGCTTAGTTGGCAGGCTAACTTATGCATTTGCAAACCGTTATTTTGTTGAGGGTAATTTTGGTTACACCGGTAGTGAAGCATTCGCCAAAAATTACCGTTTTGGCTTTTTCCCTGCTTTAGGCTTAGGATATCAGCTATCTAATGAAGCTTTTTATCCCGAAGCATTAAAAAGTATCGTTTCTAACTTAAAATTACGTGCATCAATCGGACGTACTGGCAACGATAACACCGGCGCCGCCAGGTTTTTGTACCGGCCGGTTTATAACTTTGGTGGGACAAGTTTTAGTCAGGGGATAACCACTGCAGGTGGTGCAAATACCTATGCAGCAGGTATCACTGAATCTCGTTTTGAAGCGCCTTACTTAGGGTGGGAAATAGAAGATAAGCAAAACTACGGTGTAAATATCGGCTTTCTAAATAATAAAATCGAAATCGTAGCCGATTACTTCAAGTCAGAAAGAACGGGCATTTTATTGCAAAGAAGAACAATACCTGCAGTTGCTGGTTTTAGGGCAGCCCCCTGGGAGAACTTTGGGAAAGTAAGAAACAGTGGTTTTGATGCGAGTTTAGATGCCAGGCAAGAGTTTGGCGATTTTAAACTCAGTACAAGGGGTACTTTTACCTTTGCAAGAAATAAAATTACCGAGTACGACGAATTAAAAACGCCTCATCCATGGATGGCTATAACTGGTACGCGCGTGGGTGAACAAACATTGTACGTAGCCGATGGATTTTATTCTGATCAGGATTTTATTGTAACAGATAATACAAATGGAACAAAATCTTATGCACTAAAGCCGGGCTTACCTATACCATCTTTGGGTGGAAGATTAGGTCCTGGCGATATTAAATATAAAGATTTAAACAATGATGGTAAAATTGATGCATTGGATCGCCAAAGAGGCGGCTTAGGCAACCCCAATAATCCTGAAATTGTTTATGGATTTGGCTTTAACGTAGAATATAAAGGTTTCTATATAAGTTCTTTCTTTCAGGGAACCGCAAATGCATCTGTAGTTTTTGGTTCGGTAATCCCAGAAGGCTGGCATCCTTTTTCGTGGGGGGTAGATCAGTCTAGCTATAGAACTTTTGCATTAAACAGGTGGACCGAAGCTAATCAGGGGAAAGATGTTTTGATGCCCAGACTACATAGTTCTAATGTAAACAATGCGAACAATACCGTTGCCAGTACTTACTGGCTCAGAAATGGTGGTTTTTTAAGATTAAAGAATGTTGAGATAGGTTACAATTTGCCTAAAAGATGGTTAAATAAATTTCAGATTCAATCGGCCAGAATATATGGAATGGGCTATAATTTAACCGTTTGGGACGATATCAAATATTACGATCCGGAACAAACCGGTGCTAATGTTAATGATAATCCCTATCCGCTTACCAGTACTTACACCTTTGGGTTAGAATTAACATTTTAAACAGAACTTAAAATAAATAACAATGAAATTTAGTTTATCAATCCTTATGTTTTTCATGTTTGCGGGCTTAATGTCTTGCAAGAAAAACTATTTAGATGTATCTAACGAATTGGCGGGAGGCCTTACTTCAACTGATCAGGTGTTCGATAATCCAGCCTATACACGCCGCTGGTATGCCAATGTAATGTCTGGAGTAGCAGATTACTCAAATATTATCAATGGCGATGGTCTTGGAAACCCCTGGGCTGGTATGTCTGATGAAATTGCCAATGGTTTCGGAAATGTTGTTAATTACAATATTTCGCCAAAAAACTCGCTCAATATGGGATTTCACCGCTGGGAATCGCTTTACCAATTGATCAGACAGGCCAATATCTTCTTAGAAAAGGCCAAGCCAATACCCGCTACCGGTACAGATGCTGATATGTTGGATGATGCAGAGTTCAAACAACTTAAAACCAATGTACTGTTTATGCGGGCATACTATCATTATCTGTTGTTTGAACAATATGGACCTATACCTATTGCAACAACAGTGGTAGAGCCAACAGGCGATTTAGATCTGCCACGGCAATCTGTTGATGAAGTGGTCGCCTTTATCGATAAAGAACTTACTGCCATAATGCCCTTACTGCCACAAACTGCAATTACCGATGAACTCTTCCTGGCCAATCCTACTAAGGGTGTTGCTTTGGCTGTAAAAGCAAAACTATGGATGTATGCAGCTAGTCCGCTATTAAATGGAGGATATGCTCCAGCGGTGAGCCTGGCTAACAAAGACGGGAAAAAATTGTTCCCTGCAAAAGATCAAACCAAATGGAATAAAGCGCTTGCCGCTACTAAAGAAATGATCAGCTTTGCAGAGCAGGGCAACTACGAATTGTATAAGGCATTTACAAATGGTGTCTTAGATCCCGAAAAATCGATTTATGATTTGTTTCAGGTTTATAATAAGGAGATTATATGGGCTACTTCTAAAAATGGATGGGGAGGTATGGATGGCGATGCCTTAGATCGGCGATCAACTCCAAGAAGTGAGCCTAACGGACTCGGAAGTACGGCCGTATTGCAAGAATTAGTTGATGATTTTTATATGAAGGATGGGCTGCCAATTAACAATGCTCAATTTTTGCCTGCTTCACCCTTATACACCGAAGCAGGTAAAAGTATGTATAATGGAGTAAATGTTTCCAATATGTGGATCAATAGAGAGCCCCGGTTTTATAATACTGTATTTTTTGCAGGCAGGAAATGGCACATTACCAATAGGGAAATTAATTTCTATAAGGGCTCGCCGAATGATAGAAGCGGACAATCTACTGTAAGTGGTTACTTACTCTACAAACGATTCAATAGAAAAGTGCATAAAACCAGTCCGGGTGTAGCATCTGTTTTCAGGCCATCGATTGTTTTTAGGTTAGCAGAATTTTATTTGCTATATGCCGAAGCTTTAAACGAAGTAGAAGCTAATAACCCAGATGTATTGAAATATGTAAATTTGGTAAGAGAGCGTGCAGGATTGCCAAAACTCGAATTGTTAAATGCAGCAATAGCTGGTAACCAGGCTTTACAAAGAGAAGCCATACAAAGAGAAAGCAGAATTGAACTTTGCACAGAAGGACAACGCTATTTTGATGTGAGAAGATGGATGATTGCTGAAGGTAATGATGGAAAAAATAAACAGGGTGGAGACTTTTATGGAATGAACATGGATGGCGACGCTACAACTTTCTTTCAGCGCATAATTGTTCAAAGACGTGTCTTCGAAACCAAACAATATCTTTATCCTATTCCTTATAATGAGCTTGAGAAGAGTAAACTGCTTGTTCAAAACCCAGGCTGGTAACCGCCATTTATGCCATTATTTAGCCATCATTCAGTGCTGGAGGACCTTTCTAAGGAAAACTTAAAGTAAAATAACATATTAACAATCAAAAACCTACAGTCTTATGAAAACAACAATGAAAAATTTTTTAACGATGTGGCTATTATTCATAATCATTGCAGGCTGTAAAAAAGGCATTGTAAATGAGACAAATGATCAGCAAGCAGAAAAGCACTGTGAGACTACCGATCCCGCAATAATTGTAGAAATTACTGCCCAATTGCAAACGGACTAAGATTGTTTATGTCTATGCCAGTCAACTTTTTAGGTGCAGCCCAATCTGGCTTATCTAAATCGCAGAATTCATTTACTTTTCCATGGTCAAACTGAGTGCTGCGGATATGTTAGCCAAATTCGGTTTACGTATTGCGTTTTCTATCAAATGATGCATTTCTAATGGGGCCGTGGCCCTATAAAAGAAGCATTGGCTACATATTGATATAGCAACGTTTTATTGTTAACTTTTGTTTAGCAAAAATTGTGTCTAGTCCTTGAAAAAGTTGACTATTTATTTTACTAAATTATAAAAATAAAAGAACCATTAAAATCTATTTTGAT